>JBBQYE010000194.1:0-6311 GCA_038208945.1 Leptolyngbyales cyanobacterium
GCAAATCACATACATCTGAAGCTGACCAGGGGCGATCGTCCAAGTCAACAGATCTTTTAAGGGAGGGGTGGGACGAGGGCGATCGAGCGTCTCGATTGCTTGAATCGTCGTGATCAGAGCCGGATGAGTTTGCCAGCTAGGGAAGCGTTGCTGAATAAGAGTGCGCCACTGCGATCGCTGTCCAGCATCAGCACCGCCCTGCACCAGTGCCGAAACAGACATCGCCACCCACTCTGGATCAGCGCTACGCTCAAGGGTCTGTAAAAACTGCTGCTTTACGCCACCATATTGAGCCGGATTGCTGAGATAAAGCTGTGTGCCTACCTGCATTGCCATCTCAAGGGTTCGTCCTTGGGCTGGGGAGAGACTGCGGCGAGAAGTCAACGAGAGAATTTGAGCGATCGCGCCATCGACTGACGCAGATTGCGGTTCTGTGACAGCCGTTGACCAAAGCAAGTTACGCCAATAGCGCTCGTTAGCGTCGATGATGGGGTAGCGGCTCAAATCGTAGCGATCGGGGCGAGTTTGGTGCACCTGTTGTTCGCGCTGCTTAACTCTGGCGGCAGCGGTAGCTTGAGGCACGATCGTTTGAGATTGAGCAGGAAGAGCGATAAGAACTCCCCCAACGACCAGTAGGTTAGTCGCCCACAGCAGTGGTTTCCAGCTTTTTTGCAATAACAGTTTCAACGGCGCGTTCATAGTGGTGTCAAATCTTCTTGCCCTTTGCGTCTAATGTCTCACACTCTAGGCAGTGTTTCAAAGCTCTGGTCTTCGTTGCTATCCCGCCCTGAACTGAAGTTTGGGCTAGTGGTCGAAAGTCCGTTTTAACGGACTGAACGCGAGTCAGGTCAAATCCTGAGTCCGTTTCAACGGACTTCCCCACGTTAGCCCGAACTTCAGTTCGGGGCGAAGCAGAATCGCAGCGCGAGAGTTTTAACACACGCTCTAGCGCCCTGCAAGAAACGTGCTAGACGATCAACCGTCAAGTGCACTGACGCTCGATCGCTTCACCTGGGATTCTAAAATTGCTCCATAAAGCGGACTCGTCGCCATTAACTCGTCGTGGGTGCCTTGGGCAACTAATTGCCCTTTGTCCATTAACAGGATGCGATCGGCGTTTTGCACCGTGCTAATGCGTTGAGCAATCACAAACGCTGTGCAGGTTTTGCGTCGCATCAAATCATCTAAGGCGGCTTGAATCTGAGATGCTGTTTGAGCGTCAACCGCCGAAGTGCTGTCGTCGAGAATTAAAATTCGATAATCGGTTAAGAGGGTTCGGGCGATCGCGATGCGTTGTTTTTGTCCGCCCGATAGTCCGACTCCGCGCTCTCCGACTGAGGTGTCATAGCCGTCGGGCAAACTGCTGATAAAGTCGTGAATTTGGGCAGTCTTTGCCGCCTCAATCACTTGATCGAGAGGTGCATCGGGTGCAGCGTAGGCGATATTTTCGCGAATGGTGCCCGCAAATAGAGTGGTGGACTGGAAAACAATGCCGATTCGCGATCGTAAACTCGCCAACGTGAAATCTCGCACGTCTCGCCCATCGATTCTCACTGACCCCGATCGTACATCATAAAAGCGCGGAATCAGATTCATAATCGTGCTTTTTCCTGAACCTGTCATGCCCAAAATGGCAATCAGTTCGTTCGGTTTGGTTTCAAAGGAGACTCCTTTAAGCGCTTCAGTTGTTGCGCCGGGATAGCGAAATGAGACGTGCTCGAAGGTGATTCTGCCGCCGCATCGATCAAACGGGACGGCACCCGGACGATCGCGGATGTCAATTTCAGCATCGACGACTTCATAAACCCGCTCGGCAGACGCAGCAGCTTGAGCGATCGCCGGAGCCGCAAATCCGATTAGCAAAATGGGCTGGAGAATAAACAATAAATAGGAGTTGAACGCGACTAACTCCCCGATCGAAAACCGTTTGCCAATCACTTCTGCGCCGCCATATCCGACGACTGCCAGCGTGATCAAATTGCTCAATAAAAAGATGATCGGAAACGTGCCGCGAATCGCACGAATCGTTTTCATGTTTACGGCGACTAATTCATCGTTGAGCGTGGTATAGCGCGATAGCTCTGCCGATTCTCGCACAAACGCTTTGACAACTCGCACCCCAATCAAGTTCTCTTGCAGCACCGCGTTCAAGTCACCTAATTGTTCTTGCACCTGTCCAAATAAGCTGCTGTTTTTGGTGAAAAATCGTGCTAGTAGCCAACCCGCGATCGGCACGACGGTTAACGTGATCAACGCTAATCGCCAATTCATGATCAGCAGAATCGTGGAGATCGTCACCAGCGTTACAACCGAACCCAGAACTTGAATAAAACTGGTGCCCACAAACGTCCGAATTTGTTCGACATCGCTAGTAACGCGAGTCAGCAGTTGCGAGGTTTGTGCCTGGTCGTGATAGCTAAAGCTGAGATTCTGAATCTTGCTAAAAATCTGATTGCGTAACCGATAGGCGACTCCCTGTGAGGCGGCTTCTGCCCAAAAACTTTGCCCAAAGTTAAACAACCCTCGTGCGATCGCCGCCACCACCATCCACCCAGCACTTTGCAGCGCGATCGACAAGTTTTTGGGCGTGATGCCCTGATCGATGCCCCAACGAAAGAGTTGCGGCGTAATGGCGTTAGCGACGGTCAGCAGCAGCAAGCTGACAAAGGCTCCGATCGCCGCAAATCGATACGACGTTAAGCTGGTCAAAACGCGCCGAAGCGAGATCATGGGCGAGGCATCGTCGGATGAGTGGGAAGGATTCATAGCAAGGTTTGGGGGCGGGGCTTCAGCGTTAACGAATCATCCTGCATTTCAGCAAGGCTGGATGATTTTTGACATTAGATGATGTTGATTGTCTCACTCAGCGCGTCTGATGAGCCGCAGTTTTCGCAGCAATCGAGCCGATCGGCTAGAGGGTTCTGGGCGGGTGAGAATGCCTTGAGTGGGGCTAAAAAGAAACGTGAATAGAAATAGCGTTGAAGAGACGAGCACAATCGCGGGTCCTGACGGCACATTTTGGTAATAGCTGAGATAGACTCCCACAAAGCTCACGATCACACCAATCATTGAGCCGAGCAGCATCATCTGATGTAGCTCTTTCACCAGCAAATAAGCGGTGAGGGCAGGTCCGACGAGGAGTGAAATGACTAAAATCACGCCAACTGCTTTCATGCTGGCAATCACGGTCAGAGTAATGGTAGCCATAAATCCAAAATGAATCGCGTTGATTGGCAACCCGATCGCTTGGGCACCCGTGCGATCGAAGGTATAGAACAAAAGTTCTTTATAAAATAGCCGAACGACAATCAGAATAACCAGTGAAATAATTAATGTCCGATAAATATCGGTTGACGTAACGCCCAGGACATCGCCAAACAAAAAACTATCTAAATCTATTTTATTTTTTAGTACTGTAATTAGAGTGATTCCCAACGCGAAAAAGGTCGAAAATGTTAACGCCATTGCTGCATCGACTTTAACGCGAGATTGAGAACGAATCCAGCCGATTAAAAATGAGCCGAGAATACCAGAGCCAAATGCACCGATTAGAATATCGACTCCGAAAAAGAACGATAAAGATATTCCTGGCAGCACACAATGGGCAATCACATCTCCTAACAGTGCCATTCGTTGTACGATCAAATAGCTGCCAACTACAGGACAGAGGATGCCAATCAAAGCGCTAATCGTCAGCGCATTTCGCATAAATTCGTAGGTTAACGGCTCAGTTAATAGATTTAGCATTGTATAATGATTGATTAGTTTAACAAAATAGATTTGTATCTACATCTTGATATAACGGAGTCTGTAAACTTCCGCCATAGGCTGACTGTAAGTTTTCGGGAGTCATCACCTCTTGCGGCGAGCCGTCGGCAATGAGTCGCTGATTTAACAACAGCAGGCGATCGAGGCGAGTCAATGATTGCCCCCAATCGTGATTACTCACCAGCAAAATTTTACCCTGCGATCGCAGTTCCTCAAACACCTGCAAAATGATCGCCTCTGTCTTTTTGTCAACGCCTGCAAACGGCTCATCAAACAAAAAGATATCCGCTTGTTGCGCCAAAGCACGAGCCAGAAAAACGCGCTGCTGTTGCCCCCCCGAAAGCTCTCCGATTCGACGCTGTTTTAGGTGAGTCATCTCAACTCGATCGAGCGCCGCTTTGACGATTTCTTGTGCCGCCCGCCCGGGTCTGCGAAACCACCCTAGCTGTCGAGTTCGCGCCATCATCACGACGTTCCAAACAGTGATGGGGTAATCCCAATCAATCTGCGATCGCTGAGGCACATACGCCACTCGCTCTAGCTGCTGATGTAAAGGATAGGTACAATAGTTCACCAACCCACTCGACACCGGAACTAACCCCAGCATCGCTTTGAGCATCGTGCTTTTTCCGGCTCCATTAGGACCCAAAATTCCGACCAGTTGCCCCGGCTCAATCTTAAAGCTGACGTGATCCAACCCGCAAACGCCCCGGTAGTTGACAGCCAGATGGTGAACCTCTAACATACGAACTCAGTTGTGAAAATGATTCTCATTGTAGATCACTATCGCGTGCCTCAGCCGTTAAGAAATTATGGTTTCCTTCGTTCGTCAAACTTGTCTTGCCGTTGTTGCCCTCTCGATCGCAGGCTTCACAGGCTGTAGCGCTCCCTCTGCAAACCAAGCCAGCCCAAGCGCAAGCTCTGCTGCGAGTCCAACGATCGCCAACGACGCTCCGAAAGTCGTTGCTACCAATACTGTGCTGTGTGATTTAGTCAAACAAATTGCAGCCAACACGGTTAATTTGACGTGTTTGATTAAGCCTGGAACTGACCCGCATCTCTATCAAGCTACGCCAGACGATCGTAAAGCGATCGAGACGGCGAATCTGGTTTTATATGGCGGCTATAGTTTTGAACCTGGTTTAGTCAAACTCATCCAAGCTGGCTCAAATGCCACTAAAGTTGCGGTCGATGAAGTAGCAGTTCCGACTCCCCAGGCCTTTGAGGAAGACGGTAAAACTGAACCTGATCCGCACGTTTGGCACAATGCTCAAAACGGGGTGCAGATTACTCAAGTGATTCAAAATAATTTAGCAAAAATTGCCCCGACGAATGCTGATCTGTATGCTAGAAACGCTGGAGCGATCGTAACCCAACTCACGCAAATCGATGGCTGGATTAAGTCTCAAATCGCAACGATTCCACCCGCTACCCGCAAGTTAGTCACCACTCATGATGCGTTGGGATACTATGCAAAAGCCTACAGCGTTCCGATTGAAGGAGCCTTAGAGGGCATCAGCACCGAAGAAAAGCCAACTGCCGCACGAGTCAAAGAGTTAGTGACCACCATTACGGCTGCCAAAGTCCCTACAATCTTTGCAGAAGTCAGCATCAATCCACAGCTCATCGAAACGGTTGCCAAAGAAGCCAATGTAAAAGTCTCTGATCAAGAACTCTTTACAGATGGATTGGGTGAACCGGGGAGTAGTGGTGAGACCTATCAAAAAATGTTGATGGCGAATACGAAAGCGATCGTGCAGGGTTTGGGCGGAAAGTTCACGGCTTTTCAAGCAAAGTAAACTCGTCAGTAGGTCGGGTGAGGTTTGAGGGTCGCCCCTCTCCTGTAAATGCCGGATGTTTTCCACGTCGTCTGTTCCGCCCTCAGCAACAGGTATTATAGGATGAGCTTCGATTTCGTCTCCATTGAGTAAGGGTGCGCTGTGTTCTGGACAGTTCCAGGCTTGGCTTTCTGCTATCTCAAAAAGCTTGGAGCCTCCTAGACTATAGCTACAGCCATCAAACAACAAGAAGGGCAGTGTGCTGAATGTGGACTACACTTCAACCCGGAAGACCTGATAGAAATCCATCGTTTGGATGGCAACTACAGAAATAACAGAAGGGGAAACTTGACAGCCACACACCGTCACTGCCACAACCCAGTACACGGTGGAAGTAGCAATCTAGCAACGCAATTGAGTACCTATAACAAGGGTCAATTTGGAGAGGAGCCGAATGAAAGCAACCTTTCACGTCCGGTTCTAAAGCCGAGTCGGGTGGGCGATCACCTGACTTAGGTCAACGGAATTCCGCTCGGCTCGTTAAAATGTCAGACCCCCTTTCACACTTATATGCACTAAGTTTTATATCATCATGATCCAGCTTCGAGGAACCAGATTTCTACAATCGCTATTGCTCAGTCTGCTGTGTGTCTTATTAGTTGGGGGCATTGGCAAGGCGCAAGAGAAGTCAGTTCTGATGGTTGCAGTCGAGCCTGTGTTTGCGCCGTTTGAGTTTAGAGCACCGAGCGGCGAGATTCAGGGATT
>JBBQYE010000195.1:0-6309 GCA_038208945.1 Leptolyngbyales cyanobacterium
CGATCAAGGTAAACTCCTCAGATTTGATTTATTCAGGGTCTAATGTTCCTGATTCTGACCGTCCTGATATTGGGGCTAAACAGCAAAAGTCTTTGCCGAATCTGCCGAATCAAAAGCAGCCTGTGCTGAAGCGGAGTGACCCAGACGCAAAGATTTTAGAGCGGGTTGGTGAATCTTTTAAAGACGCAACTTCTTTTGTGAAAGACACGGCGGATTCTGCCTCAGCCCGCCCCGAAGCGAAAGCCAACCCTGCTCTGGGTCAGTAGAGCGATCGCTTACTATCCTAAGTTACTTAATCCAATGGAGTTTATGTTATGAACAAGCTTGTTTCTGTGTTGAAATCAATTCGTCTACGTCAAGTGCTCACCGTCTTTCTGGCGGGAGTTCTCTTAGTGATTACGACCGCCTGTGCAGGAAATGCTCAAGCGAAAATTCCTCAAGGCAGCACGACTGGAAGTGCAGGCTCTAATCCGGTTGGACAAAATCAACCTTATGAAGGCGGCATGAACAACTTTAGCGATACGTCTCCAGGGCAAGCTGCTAAAGGAACTGCTGAAAAAACAAAAGCACTGATCGATCGAGCAGAGCGTGATATCAACACGAAGGGAATCGATAGCGTTGACCAATATGTTGATAACTACCGCTCTGGTGCTCCTCTAGATGAGAGAGTCAAAAAACTCACTGGCAACGTGAAGGAAGGAGCCAAGAACGCAGCAGACGATGTGAAAGGGATGGGCGATCGGGTTTCTGACTCTGCCGATCGCGTCAGCGATCGCACAGCAAGAGGCGCAAAGAATGCCGCAGAGAACATCAAAGACAATACCGGAGACGCTGCCAGTAGAACATCTCGTAGTGTGAAAGACAGTGTGAAGAAGGCAGCCCAGGCGACTGAAGATGCAGCGAAGAGCGCTAACCAAAAAGTGCAAAAAGATCTTTAATCTCAACTGATAGCAAAAAGATCCCCGGCTTCTCGTAGAAGCCGGGGATCTTTTTATTCAATTCGAGGGCTGAAGATACCAGGTTTGGAGAGCAACTCGATGGACTTCTCGCCAAGCAACGCGATGTTGACGGGCAAGCTGGGCACAGTCTTCATACTCTGGCTGCACATTGACGATCGAGCCGTCTTTCTGCCGCGCGACTTTCATCTGAACGGTTCCATATTCGGTTTCAACGGGGTGAAAGGCACGATCGAGAATCGATCGCCTCTGACTCATGTGACGAATTCCTAATGTGCTGGTCTCTCGAAACAGGACGGCTTCACACGCAGACTCTTTTTCAGAGGGACAAATCACCGTCAGCAACACACCCGGACGCGATTTCTTCATGCCGATCGCTTGAGTAAACACATCCATGGCTCCGACTGCAAATAACGCTTCAAAAACATATCCGATCGCTTGTGGGTTCAAATCATCGATTTGAGTCTCAAGCACAGAAATCGAGTCAGACGTGGCGACAGCTTGAGTCTTGGATGAACTATGGGGGTGATCAATCCAGTCCACCGCCGTCAGTTCTCCAATCCACAGCCGCAGAATATTGGGAATCGGCAAATCCCGCGATCCGGCACCCAGTCCAATCTTGTGTAACGTCATCGCAGGCGGAGCGCCAAACCGAGTCGCCAAAGTGGTGACGATCGCCGCCCCGGTTGGTGTCACTAATTCACGATCGATGCCGTTGCTGTAAATCGGGACTTGCCGCATCTCACAGAGTTTTAGCACCGCAGGCACGGGCACAGGCAGCCGACCATGCGCCGCTCGAATCGTGCCACCTCCAGTCGGAAGTGCCGAACAGTAGACGCGATCGAGGTCTAGCCAATCTAATCCTAAGCAGGTGCCGACAATATCTACGATCGCGTCGATCGCCCCAACTTCATGAAAATGCACCTGCTCCGCCGGAACCCCATGCACCGCTCCCTCAGCTTTTGCCAGTTGTCGAAAGACTTCTAGACTCCAGGCTTCAGCCCGTGAAGGCAATTCTGCTGTTTGGATCATTTGCTCGATTTCAGGCAGATGCCGCAGTCTCGAAACAGATTTTTGCTGACCCTCAGACTGACGATCGTGAAAATGGCTATGACCCGCTTCAGGATGGGGATGCTCGTGGGAATGGCTGTGATCTATCTCAGAGTGCGCCGTTCCTGCCTCAGAATCAGGGGGATGATCCTCCAATAAGTCAACCCAAACCTTTATTGCCTGCTGACCATTTCGATGCACCAGTTCTGCCCGAAGTCGATATTCACTTTCGATACCCAAGCGATCGAGCTTCGCAGTCAGGTAGTCTAAAGGAACGCCCACACTCACGAGCGCTCCTAGACACATATCTCCCGCAATTCCAGTCGGGCACTCTAGATAAGCAACTTTATGCATCGCCATAGAAGTTAAATCGTTTTTCCTACACCCTACACCCGATATCCCGTCTTAACTTATGGCAACCGTTTATAAAATTCATCCCGCAAATCCTCAGCGTCGAGGCATCGACCAAGTGGTGAATGCCCTGCGAAGCGGTGCCGTGATGCTCTACCCGACTGACACGGTTTACGCGATCGGCTGTGATCTCAACTCTAAATCAGCCGTGCAGCGAGTCCGACAACTCAAGCAAATGTCTAATGACAAGCCATTAACGTTCTTGTGTCCGTCGCTGTCTACCATTGCTCAATATGCAGAAGTCAGTGATCAGGCTTACCGGATTATGCGAGGTCTCGTTCCTGGTCCTTACACGTTTTTGCTGCCAGCAACTAAGCTTGTACCGAAGTTAGTCATGAGTCCTAAACGCAAAACCACCGGAATTCGAGTCCCCGATCATCCCCTCTGTCAAGCTCTTTTAGAGTCATTAGGAAACCCTGTGATTTCGACCTCTGCCCACATTCCTGCTAGTGATGAAACCGTACCAGCTAAGGGACAAGATCTTGAAAACCGATCGTTAGTGGAACTGTTTGACGCGATCGAAGGTTTAGTCGATGTAATTGTTGACACCGGAGAAGAGCCATCCTATCAAGGTTCAACCATCTTAGATTTAACTAGCGACGAACCCACTGTGATCCGTCGAGGGCTAGGATGGGAAGCCACCGCAGACCTAGCGATCGCAGAGAAATCCTGAGTTCTCTGCTCATCTAAGGCTCTCATTCCTTTTAGCAGCCAGTTTTCAGATCGTCCACTGAACTACAGTGGTATATTGTTTAACAAGGTTGGACGATTTTCTATACGGAGGAGCTTCCTGTGCAGACCCTGCATTGATTTGCACTGACTGGACTAGGTTCCATGCCGACTAAGCGGTGCGTTGCTCAAAGCAACCAACTGAGAAACTGACCCCAATATCGCTAAACTTGCCGGAAGACACTGGAAGTCAGTGTGTATCAATCAGTGTGCACTACCAAAGTCTGATTCCCGCTATGAATGCTAAATCTGCTAACTCACTTCAACACGAAGCAACCTTGACTGCTGCGATCGAGCCAGATGCTTCAAACGTTGATATTAAGCCTGATGAATCTTCCTCAGCACTATCTCTCGAAACCCAAAAATTAGCCCATCTTCTTGCCACCGAGCTAGAAGCAGACCTCCAGATTACGAGTCAAACGATTCAAGCGGTGACCGATCGCATTGCTACAGAAGTTGAGCGAATTTGTCTCAAAAGCGATCGCATTCAGACTTCTGGAGAAATTAGCTCTTGGCGGCTGACGCTGGCTCGTTATCGCCTCCAAAAATGTGCAACCTATTATCGACTCAATTCTCGGCAAGGTCGCGTTGAGCTACATAGCACTCTCAGCACGATGGTTTATCGCCCGATCGCGCCTGCCCATTTGCAACTGAGCTTTCAGGCGCGCTGTAGTCTGATCGAAGATTTTCTGCAAGGTTTCTACACCGAGTCGCTCAGAGCTTTTCGACGAGAAAACAAACTGGCAGATAACTATCAGCCTCGCACTCGGCTACAACTTGCTGAATATATGGCGTTTACCGAGCAGTATGCCAAGCGACGAATTACTCTTCCGAGTCAGCACAGTCAGCAATTAGTCATTCTACGCGCTCAACGATTTGCGAGTCGTCAACCCCACGAAATCGCCGTTGACATCGAGACCGCGATGGAATCTGCAAAAGGAGATGAAGCAGAAGCCTATGGGCGATCGCCGATTCTGAAAATGATTCGAGAGCAGATGGTCGCCGATAATGTTGACCCATCAGAAACCGCGTTGCGCGATCGAGTCGTTGATGAACTGATTCAATATCTCGAATCTCAAGGACAAACGGAGTGTGCAAACTATTTGACGCTGAAACTTCAAGATCTGTCCGTTCCTGAAATCGATGATATCTTGAATATGTCTCCGCGTCAGCGCGATTATCTTCAGCAGCGCTTTAAATATCACGTCGAAAAGTTCGCCATCTCCCAAAACTGGAAACTTGTCCACGAGTGGCTAGGTGCCGACCTCGACCAAAATTTAGGATTACCTCCCCACGAATGGGACGCATTTTTAGCTCAACTGTCTGCCGATCAAAAACGCCTTCTCACCCTCAAACGATCCGCCGCAAGCGATCAGGAAATTACTCAAACCCTCAAGTGGACTGCTAAACAACTGCAAAAGCGCTGGGCAGGTTTGCTAGAAGCTGCTCGTCAGGTGCGAAACCAGGCAAAGTAATCCGTTTTAACGAGCGGTGTATTGGGGAGCATTAGAAGTCCGAAACTCTAGCGTTCAATACGGATTGCACTTCTCAGCCTGTGTTAAATTGAGCATAATCTTGCGGTTGAGTGGTATGGCGATCACGAAAAAAGCACTTGTTCTCGGCGCAACAGCAGCCGCAGTCACGGCAGTCACGGTTACAGGTTTTGGGATTCAGCGATCGAAGGTTCAAGCATTTTTCCGTGAAAATCCCAAAGAAGTGGTTGATGAAGTCTGGAACATTATCGATCGCAGCTTCGTCGATGGCACGTTTCACCAAGTCGATTGGAAAGCGGTTCGCACTCAATATCTCAATCGTGACTACGCCAGCAAGAAAGACGCTTACGATGCCATTCGCGAGATGCTGAAGAAGTTGGGTGATCCCTACACCCGATTTATGGACCCGGAAGAGTATAAAAATATGCAGATTGACACCTCTGGAGAACTAACAGGGGTGGGGATTCAGCTTGCAGCGGACGAAAAGACCAAGAAACTGACGGTCATCTCTCCGATCGAAGGGAGTCCTGCTGCAAAAGCTGGAATTTTGGCAAAAGACATCATCACTAAAATCGACGACACGAGCACCGATGGCATGGATGTCAACAAAGCCGTCACTCTGATTCGGGGAGCGGTAGGTTCTCAAGTTCAACTCACGGTTCTCCGCAATAATCAAGAGTTTAGCTACTCGCTCAAACGCGACAAAATCGAAATCCATCCCGTTCGTTACAGCCTCAAAAAGTTTCCCACGGGCGATGTTGGCTACATTCGACTGGTGCAGTTTAGCGCCAACGCCGCCCCCGAAATGCGAGAGGCAATCCAGAATCTAGAAAAGCAGCAAGTGACGGGATATGTCCTAGATCTGCGATCGAACCCCGGCGGCTTACTTTACGCCAGTGTAGACATTGCCCGAATGTGGATTCAGGAAGGCGGAATTGTCTCGACGGTCGATCGCCAGGGTGAATCCGATCGTGAAAATGCCGATCGTCGTGCCCTGACCGATAAACCTCTAGTCGTCCTAGTCGATGGCGGCTCTGCAAGTGCCAGCGAAATTCTCTCAGGGGCACTGCAAGACAACAGCCGAGGCACGATCGTGGGCACCAAGACCTTTGGGAAAGGACTCGTGCAATCGGTGCGCGGCTTGCAGGATGGCTCAGGGTTAGCCGTGACGATCGCGAAGTATCTGACTCCAAAAGGTCGCGATATCAATAAGCATGGAATTGACCCCGATGTCGTCATTGAGTTGAGTGATCAACAGCGTCAGGCATTGGGACGCGATCGCGACAAGATTGGGACATCTGAAGATCCGCAGTTTGCCAAAGCGCTACAGGTATTAAATCAACAAACCTCTGCTAAGAAATAATCTCACTTAAACTGGTTTGCACTTGCCTGCTCGAATTAACCCAACCCGACGCGCGATCGCGACTCCTTGTGACTCAAAAGGACCCCACTGTTCGCGCTGAGTCGATGCCTCCTCAATCACTACCTCATCGGCTGGCGCAACTTTGCACGAGCCGTCTTCTTGTTTAACTACATACCAAGCGTCTGAATTGCTCATTGATTTATTGATTGGCGATCTAACCAGTAGTTAACGAATCTCTGGGTACGGCGAGTTTGATACTTGCCTTTAAGTTTTGGGAAACCTTGAGTTGTTAAGGAGTCTGACTTTT
>JBBQYE010000196.1:0-6308 GCA_038208945.1 Leptolyngbyales cyanobacterium
GTGGCGGCAGTCACATCTACGTTATCGACTCCGACCCCTGCGCGTCCGATAATTTTGAGTTGAGTGCCTGCCTCGATGACTTCTGTGGTGACACGAGTTCCAGAGCGAATCATCAACGCGTCATAGTCAGAAATAATCGCGACCAGTTGCTCAGGAGACAGGTCGGTCTTGACATCAACCTGGGCAACCTGGGACAAAATATCAATCCCTACCTGATCAATGGGATCGGAAACAAGAACCTTGGGCATAAAAACTCAGTGGATGATAAGGGCAGAGAGAGGAGTACCGGAAATAACGAACTCGGAATGCAGAACTTCTGATTCATCGCCCATCTTTCATAGTTCATACTTTCGAGTGATTCCCCAACTAGATATTCTACTAGATTCACGTATCAAGCCTCGTAGAATGATCAAAGTTCTTTGATTTCAGTCTTCAGATTGTCTAGCGCGTCACGGACAGGGTTGTGTTTCTGATTGTCAGGAATTTAATTGCGGTGATTATTGCTGTAGTGAATTCTGGCACCTGCCCACTGCAATTTTTCGCGTAGCGTCTGGTAATAGGAGTAATCTTTTCTGAGGATAATAAATTGAGCATCGCAATCTGCCATGCGAATATCGACGCGCTGACCGGGCCAGATTGAAGTCGCTAACACGCCATCCATCCAGAGTTTTGTCGTTAAGTCACGATCGACTAGGGGCCAAATGCTCACCACCGATCCAGAGGGTAAAACAATCGGGCGACTCGACAGACTTAAAGGGCAGATCGGCGTAACGGCGATCGCGTCCATGCCAGGGTGAATAATCGGACCGTTTGCCGCCACGGTGTAGCACGTCGAACCTGTGGGAGTTGCCACAATCAATCCATCGCCCTGGTATTGATCGACGACTTCCCCGTCGATTTCCATTTCTAAAATCGCGGTGATCATGCGATCGGCAGACGCAGGTTTGATGCACATTTCATTGAGGGCGAGATAGCGATCGCTCATCGGCTCTAGATTGGTGCGGTTGCCTTCAAAAATGGTGGCTTGCAGCATCATGCGGCGCTGCACGGCAAATCGATCTTCTAACAAACGATCCCACACGGTCTCTGTGTTGAAATCTTCAGACGATTCGGTGAGAAATCCCAAATGTCCGCCGACGTTGACCGCGAGAATGGGAATCTTGTCTGCTGCCAAGTTTCTAGCGGCAGATAAAGCAGTGCCATCGCCACCAAGGACAATCGCCAGGTCGATCGGCTGCGTTACTGATGCCAAAAACACGGGATAGGGGTTGTCATTCGGTCCGCTTGGACCTAACAGCACTCGACAGTGGCGTTTTTCTAACGCTTGGGAACACTTCTCAGCCCATCGCCGACTGAGTGGGTCGCCCGATTTATGAATAATGATGACCTGATTTAGCTGCACAGTTTTTCAACCGGGAGACGTTAAGCGGTTCACTGTCAAAAGTCTACGCCATGTGCCCCTGTTTCTCAGGCTAATTAGGGACAAATGTATTCCATCTCAGGTTGTTGAGTATCATGAGATAGCGATTTTGAGTATTTTTGGTTGATTCGCGAAGGTCAACGATCGTACATTGATGAATAAGCCCCGTCTGGTCACTGAGGAGTCATCGAATGAAACAGTTTAATCCTGCGTTTTTGCAAATAAGTGCGGTCGTAAGTGGGGCTGCAATGAGTGTCGGGCTTGCCTTTAGCGCTCAAACTCCTGCGTCGGCACAAGCCGCTTATGGCAGCTATGTGGGCATCGGTCCTTCGTTTGGCTTGACTCGTGGAGCAGACGATGAGCGCAAAATTTCAGGCGTGGTGTCTGGTCGATATAAGTTTTTGACGGCTCCAATTTCAGCCAGAGCGCAAGTATTGGTTGGCAGCAATGTGGCGATCGTGCCGACGATTTCCTATGACATTCCCATTAACTGGCAAACTGATGCCTATATTGGCGCAGGAGTGGCGATTCCGATTGGAGGCGAAACCCCGATCGGCAACAAAACGAGTTTTGCCATTCAACCCGGCATTGACTATTCACTGCCAAATAGCAATGTCGTGTTGTTTGGCAATGCAATCATCTCGTTTGATGCCTATAAGCGAGGTGGCGCGGCTGCCTCACTTCAAGGCGGAGTCGGACTGAGATTTTAGACGCGTTCTCCGGTATCGCCCCAGCGCGGTTAAGGGAAAGTGCTGCTGATAGAGGTGATACTTCAAGTAGAAGTGACCCGGAAAGCCTGTGCCTGTGAAGTCGTCTTCGTTCCAAGTGCCGTCTTTGCGCTGAGTGGTGAGCAGGTAGGTGATGCCATTGTCGATCGCATCCCACGCAAACTGATTCGTCGCGTCTCCAGCCGCAAGTAGCCCAATCAATGCCCAGGCAGTCTGAGAAGCCGTACTGTTTCCTTTGCCTTTGAGTGAAGGATTAGTGTAGCTGGCACAAGTTTCGCCCCAGCCACCATCCGGGTTTTGACAGCTCACTAACCAGGTTGCGCCGCGATCGAGACTCGATTGATGCGTCACTGGAGCAACGAGCGAAAGCGCAGCTAAAACGCCACTGGTGCCATAGATATAATTCACGCCCCAACGCCCAAACCAAGAGCCATCGTTTTCTTGTTCTTGCGTTAAATAAGAGAGGGCACGATCGAGGCGATTTGCGTCTAGATGAGTAGACCTCCTGCGTGAATCTGGACAGCCCTCCTCACGAAGTGGGGCGAAGCCCTCGCCAACCCTCCTCCCCAGGGAGAAGGGAGCTAGAACCTCTTGTTCCCTCTCCTTGGGGAGAGGGCTAGGGTGAGGGCGAAGTATTCGTGGAGGTCTGGTGTCTGTCAGTCGTCCGATCATTTCTAGAACTCGCGCGGTCACGTCTGCGGTATTGGGATCGATCATGGCTTTGAGATCGCCATAAGGATGAGCATTGAGCCAGTCTTGATCGTTGTCGAGATCGAACGCTGCCCATCCTCCAGGTTTGCACTGCATGGTGACGATCCAGTCAACGGCGCGGACGATCGCGCGTTCCTTCAACGGCTCATTGGGCAACTCCACCGCTGCCAACGCCATCACCACCACAGCAGAATCGTCTACATCGGGATAGAAGCGATTCTCAAACTCAAACGCCCAGGCTCCCGGTTTGCCGTGCTGATTTTTGACCGCCCAATCACCATAGTCTAGAATCTGTTTTTCGAGCAGCCACTCGCCGCCGCGAACCAGAGCCGAGTGATTAGGAGCCATGCCAGAATCAACCAGCGATCGCATCACCAATGCCGTATCCCAAACGGGTGAAACGCAGGGCTGAACGCTAAACGTATGGTCGGTCTCATTTGAGAAACGATCAATTGCGTTTAACCCGCGCTCGACGATCGGATCATCAGCATCGTAATCTAAACAACGCAACGCTAACATTGAATTCAACATTGCAGGAATGATGCCGCCCCAGTCGCCAGACGCTTCCTGTCGTTCTAAAATCCATTGTTCTGCGGCTTTAAGTCCTGCTTCTCGAAAGGGCATCAGATTCAAGTTTTCAGCCAATTTGAAGACCTTATCTAAATCAACAAACACATCTGTCCAGTCTGATTTGCGAGGCAGATCAAAGTTAGTGTTGGTGATTCCGTCTACATAAAGTTCGTCGAGAGTGATGGGTCGATCGACAAGAAAAACGGGCTTGCGATCGAACACAATCATCAACGGAACGGTGCTGCCTCTTGCCCAGCTAGACAGTTCATAAATGCTAAACGTCGAAGTTGAAATCAATGGCTCAGATCCAAACGGATTCGGAATTTCCAGCTTCAACGACGGCAACAACATCAACCCCGGCGGAATTGATGGCAACCCACTCCACGGATAACAGCCAATCAACGCCAGATGAAACTTTGTGAACACGCGCGTTTTTGCCACACCACCCTGCGCCAGAATAAATGCCCGTGCGTTTGCCATTGCCGGATCGTCGAGCGCAACTCCCAGCAGCTTCAACGCCATGTAAGTCTCAACGGTGACGCTGAGTTCGCCGCCATCACCGTAGAACAATTCCCAACCGCCGTGAGCACGCTGCTGCGATCGTAAAAACTTCTCCGCCTTGTGCATTGGGCGAGTTTTATCGGTGCCCCAAATTTTATGCAGCAGGACGACTTCTGCGGTCATCGTCACATTTGATTCGAGTTCTGCCCACCAATATCCATCGGCATCTTGGGTCGAAAGCAGATAATCTTGACTGGCAGCGATCGCCTCATCTAATTGAGAATTCATAACCTTATTCCGTTGCATCACGCACCCAAAAAACCACAGTCTCTGTATTTTGCGTTCTACAATCAAGAATTTGCAAGACAGCAACTAACCTTCCACAACCATAATGAGTGAGATTTTTGCAGGATTAGCGCTACTCTCCCTAACGATTTGGGTCTACTTAGTCTGCTTTCGCGGTCAGTTTTGGCGTACTGACCAGCAATTATCTACCCAACTTCTGCCCCTGACTAAATCCCCTTCTGTTTGCATCATTATTCCCGCTCGCAATGAGGCAGATTTGTTGCCGATCACCCTACGATCGCTGCTCACGCAAGACTATTCCGGTACTTTGAATCTGTTTCTAGTCGATGATCACAGCACTGATCGCACGGCTGAGGTTGCCAGAGAAACGGCTGAGACGCTAGGCCAATCTGATCAGCTACACATTCTCTCGGTAGCACCATTGCCACTCGGATGGACGGGGAAACTTTGGGCACTCGATCAGGGAGTTCAAAAAGCAATGATGCTGGAGCCGGACTACATTTTGCTGACCGATGCCGATATTGAACACGATCGCGCTAACCTCTCTCAACTGGTCGCTAAAGCAGTCGGGGACGATCGAGAACTCGTCTCGCTAATGGTGCGATTGCGCTGTCAAAGCGTTTGGGAAAAACTGCTGATTCCTGCGTTTGTCTTCTTCTTTGCAAAGCTTTATCCGTTTCGATGGGTCAACGAGCCGGAGAACTCGATCGCGGGTGCGGCAGGAGGATGTAGTCTGATTCGGCGCGAGGCACTGACTCGAATTGGCGGCATTCAGGCAATTCGGCAGGCATTGATTGACGATTGCGCTCTAGCCGAAGCGATTAAATCGAGTGGGTCGCAGCGAATTTGGCTTGGTTTATCTGATTCGACTCGCAGTTTACGCCCCTACGACTCGCTAGAAACCATTTGGACAATGGTGGCTCGGACGGCATTCACTCAGCTAAACTACTCGCCGCTATTGCTGATCGGAACGGTGTTTGGCATGAGTCTTATCTATCTACTTCCGCCTCTAGGAGCCGTCTTTGGAATCGTTGCGGGGCAATGGTCGATCGCGATTCCTAGTCTATTTGCCTATTTGCTGATGAGCTTGGCTTACGTTCCGATCGTGCGGTTTTATCGGTGTCCAATTTGGTTGTCGGGTTGTTTGCCCGCGATCGCGTTTCTCTACACGCTGATGACGATAGACTCTGCCCGTCGTCATTGGCAAGGCAAAGGCGGCGCTTGGAAAGGACGGGTTTATGAGAAGATAAAAACTCCATAATTTCAGCCTGAATTCTATGTCAAAGTCTCAGCATTCTTGAGTCAAATGAAGCATTCATAATCAAGTAAGAGGTCGTCGGTAAAATTCCGTTTTTAGATAAAATTAGGTACAATTGTTCTTGTCACAGAAAATCTTATCGAGGAAGTGATTGATGAGAGATGATTTCAATGACCCCACAAAGCAAATACTTGATCGGCGGGTAGGACATCGTTGTTCTAATCCAAATTGTCGAAAAAACACCAGCGGTCCACAAGAAGATACTGTAAAGGCTGTCAATATTGGTGTCGCAGCACATATTACTGCGGCTTCTACTGGCGGAGCGCGTTTTGATCCGGCGATATCGCCTGAGAAACGCAAATCTCAAAATGACGGAATATGGCTTTGCCAAAACTGTGCGAAGCTGATCGATAGCGATGCTAGAAGGTGCAGCACCGATCTATTGCAGAAGTGGAAGCGCTTGTCAGAACAAGCGGCAATTTTGGGATTAGAAACGAATTCACCTCCTAATGAAGCCAGCCAAAATCAAAACGCTTTGCAGGAGTTCAAAAATGAATCTGGGACACAGTTCAACATTGGCAACACAGCTATCGGTTATCAGGCTGTGTACAACCAGCAAGCATCAGAATTTTTCGATGAAGTCAAGAATGGTGTGAGAACTACTTACCGAAGAAATCCCATCACTGGTGGGCTTGTGATTGTTGGTCAAAGGCTTGCATAGTTACAACGTCAGTGGCATGACACCCCAGTTATAGCGGACTAGCGCAAGATTCTAGTGTAGGTGCAAAGTTTGTAGCTGCTCAACCGAAACGTT
>JBBQYE010000197.1:0-6255 GCA_038208945.1 Leptolyngbyales cyanobacterium
GTAACCCTGTCAACCGACGTAGTTGAGGCTACGGGGCTGCTGCTGCGAGTCAGTGCGGCGGGGGTGATCACCAAAATTGCCGATCTGATAGATGGCAACCCATTTGGTGTGGCAACGATGGGCGACGATTTTGCAGTGGCGCAGTCTAAGGGGCAACTGCTGCGCGTCACTCCTGCGGGGAAGACATCGGTGCTCATCGACTTGCAAAAAGCAGGATTCGGGATTCCGTTTGGGGTGGCGGTGCAGAATGAGAATGCGTTTGTGACGACAAATCTGGGATTTGTGATTAAGGTAGATCGATTGGGGAGGGGATTTGCGATCGCAAATCTTCTAGAGTCTCGGTTTGGCATTCCTTCGGGGATTGCGGTCACTGAGAACGGCTTGATTGTGACGACGAGTTCTGGCTATTTGCTCAGGATCAAAGAGTGAAACGATTAAGCTTCTCTAGAGACTCTTTAAGTAGCTTAATACATCTGCCATCTCTTGCGGACTCGGCTGAAATTGAGGCATGGGAGGAGTTTTGCCGCTAATCACTTGATCGATTAACCGAGTGCGAGACTTGCGATTCGAGACCCCTTTCAAGCTAGGTCCTACTTTGCCATCTGCCATCAAGCCATGACAGCCCGCGCAGTTCATTTGAAAAATGGCGTGTCCTTGAACGGCATCGCCCGATCGCGACAACACTTCTTTGATATATGGATCTGACTTATACAACTGTCGAATGCCAAAAACCGCTAGCGTGATCGCTAGCATCACAACCAGAGCAATCAACACGATTCTCTGCCCAGGGCTTTCGGTTTTAACGGTTTGATCGTTCAAAACTCTTAACTAAACGAGACAATTACTAAGCAGATCTTAACAAATTTCGTCACTCCTGAACCGGAAGATGGCGCTTAAGACAGGTGCTGACTTCACTTGAGAGACTGATACGACTAAGATAAGAAATGAGGACACCCCGATCGAATGGGTCAAATCCTTAAAATCTTAGGAGAGCAACCATGATTGAGCCAATTTTGATAGGCATTGTGTTGGGTCTAGTCCCCATTACTCTGGCGGGGCTGTTTGTCGCTGCCTATACCCAATATCGTCGTGACAATAGACTGAATATGTAAAACGTGGTAGAAATTTCGACTCAAGGGTTTTGTTTTAAGAGATTTAGAGCGATTGGGATAAGGGGCAAACGCTGCTTATCCTATTTTTTTGCTCAAATGGTGGTTTGGTTGTCATACCGATGACAAGGTTCGACCTTAAACTACGGCTTGAGATGCTCAACCTCAGTCAACGAGTGTGAGCTAGGCATTCCTAACCTAAATCACTGTGCCTCTAGACTTATGGACTATTCTATTCAATACGTGCTTCTCAATGCGGTTGTCATTCTCTATGACAACGCTCGCTGGATGAGTTGGAATTTATTTTTGGCGATCGTGCCGCTCATCCTCAGCGTGCTGCTGTTTCGTCGCACTCAACTGGGGACATCAACTCTGATTGTGCCTCCCTTGTCGCTTCATCTCAGGCATCGATCGTGGCTTTGGTGGGTGGGCGTTTTGACCTTTATTGCCTTCTTGCCAAACGCGCCCTACATTTTGACCGACGTGATCCACTTTATTGATGAGGTGCGTCAATATGCTCACTCGGTTTGGATTATCACTTTAGTGTTGATTCCTCTCTATGCGTTTTTTATCTTTGCGGGGTTTGAGGCATATGTTGTATCGCTGATTAACTTAGGCTATTACCTAAAACAGCGGGGATTAGGTCGCTACATTCTCAGGTCTGAGTTGGCGATTCATGCCATGAGTGCGGTTGGCGTTTATTTAGGGCGATTTTTGCGCTTTAACAGTTGGGATATTGTGACGCATCTCGATGCCTTGGCGATGACAATTTTAGAGGATGTGTTGGCAAAGCGTCCTCTATTGACGATCGGGGTGACGTTTCTTCTGATAAGTGCGCTGTATGTGCCGTTAAAGCAGGTGAATCTCGCGATCGCAGCCTACCAAAAAACAAGCTCCAAACGTCTGAGATCTGCCAACTCTCTGCGCTTTTAATCCTGAAAGTAAACTACTTCTGGACTCGATTCCCCTTCTCTGAGATTGCTCACGATTGAATGAATAATTCAGAAAGGTTTGGGGCACGTTAACCAGGTCTTCAGTCGTTAAGTGTCGATGTTGGCTCCTGTGCGATCGTTTCTCAATCTCTTTCTTCAATCGGCTTGTCCGCTTTGTCAACGTGCCACCCCAACTGAGTTTTGCGCCAACTGCACGCGTCAGCTTCAGCAAAATAAACTCCCGAATCCTGCCCAATTTTGGCAAGAGCAACCCGCCGTATTTGCCTGGGGATGGTATGGAGGAAATGTCAAGCAAGCGATCAAGCATCTTAAATATGACCATCAGCCTCAGATTGCTCGTCCTTTAGGGCAGTGGTTGGCGCAGTCTTGGTTAGATGCTAGCCTCGATCGCTCCCCGGTGATTGTGGTGCCGATTCCCATGCACGGTGAGAAGCAAAAGCAGCGAGGCTATAACCAGGCGGAATTGATTGCCCAAAGCTTTTGTCACTTTACAGGTCACTCAATGCAGGTGAATGGGTTGGAGCGAGTCCGATCGACCGAGGCGCAGTTCGGTCTTTCTGCCGCTCAACGAGAACACAATCTCCTTCAGGCGTTTAAGATTGGAAAAGCCTTTCAAAAAAAGAAACCTCAACATCCAGTGCTGTTGTTGGATGACATTTATACGACGGGTGCGACGATCAGAACGACGGCTCAGGTTCTGCGTCAGCAAGGAATCCGAGTGCGGGGTGTCGCGATCGTAGCCAAGGCGAGACTGTGGGAAGACGAAGCGAACTCTTAGCGGCTAGTAAAAGTAAGTTGAACATTTCGCACGTAAAGATCGTCCTAAACAAGGGGCTTAAGCCCCTTGTCTGTCCAAGTTATCCTTAGCAAGAACGCGCGATCGAAGTCGGTGGAAACTCAGATGCTCCAAAAATCGGACTGGGATCTAACCCTGTAATTTGCTGAAAGTCTTCAGGCGTGAGGCTGCTGGAAATGGAGTGGGTCTCCCAATTTTTTAGGCGATCGTGGGTTTGCTGCAAAAATAAAATGCCTGTTCTCATCGGCACATTGACCCAGTTGTCTAGTAGGGTTTCTGCCAACGCTAATTCAATTAACGGCATTGCGTAAGTTTGCAACAACTCATCTAAATAGCCAGCAAACGCTTCAATATCGTCTCCGGCTAACTGATAGCTGCTGACGATATGTTTGACTCGCTGCTGATTGATTTGCTCTTCAAGAGTCATCCAAGTTCCAGTTAAAATTGTTGTCGTTCGTTAGCTTTATTCACCGATCGCTACTTTTAGGATATACCACTCTGATCGCAACGCTTTAGAGATGATTTTAGCGAGCATTTTTTGGGTTTGCTGACCCGATCGAGATGACAATTGACCCAAGGTGTGAGATAACCCAACTCATACCCTTTTGCCTTCAAACCTCTATGGATCTCAAAGCGCTGATTCGTGAAATTCCAGATTTTCCTAAACCCGGCATCTTGTTTAAAGACATTACAACGCTGTTGAGCAATCCCCAAGGGTTGAAGTATGCGATCGACACTCTGGCTGAAAAGTGCGCGGATCTGGCTCCTGATTACATTATCGGCATGGAGTCTCGCGGCTTTATTTTTGGCGCACCGTTGGCGTACAAAATGGGAGTCGGCTTCATCCCCGTTCGCAAACCTGGCAAACTTCCTGCCGCCATTTACTCAGTCGAATATCAACTGGAATATGGCACCGATTGTTTAGAAATCCATCAAGACGCGCTGCATTCTGGCTCACGAATTTTGATTGTCGATGACCTGATCGCTACCGGAGGAACTGCCGGAGCAACGGCACGATTGATTCAGCAAACTGGATGTGAATTAGTCGGATGTGCTTTTGTGATCGAGCTAAAAAACCTCAACGGGCGGCAGCAACTTCCTGATGTTCCTATCATTACGCTAGTTGGGTATTAGGATGTTAGGAGATCTGTCTGACCTGTGACCCAAACATGACTCTATCTGCTCGTGGACGACTGCGATCGAGTTGGGATCGCTTCACCGATGCAATCACCAGCGAAACGGCTATATTTGTGGCAAAGCGCTTGCTGCAAGCTTTGCTGACGTTGCTGCTGGCATCGGCTCTGAGTTTCTTGATCATTCAACTCTCGCCCGGTGACTATCTTGACACGCTGAGAGAAAATCCTAAGATTTCACCCGAACGCATTGAGCAACTCAGGCAGCAGTTTGGCTTAGATAAATCTTGGATTGAGCAATATTTTCTATGGCTGTGGCGAATTGTCACTCAGGGCGATTTTGGCACGAGTTTTGCCTATAATCGATCGGTGGTATCGCTGCTGATCGAGCGGGTTCCGGCAACGCTGCTGATTGCGATTTCGTCGCTGGTGGTAACGTGGGCGATCGCCATTCCAATGGGCATTGCTGCCGCAATTTATCAACAGCGCTGGGTCGATCGGGTGCTGCAAGTCTTTAGCTATACAGGACAAGGGTTTCCCAGTTTGATTACGGCTCTGCTGCTGCTGATTTTTGCGCAAAACACGTCGCCGCTTTTCCCAGTGGGAGACATGACCAGCATCGATCATGCCGATCTGTCGCTCTTGGGTAAAATTCTGGATGTCGGTTGGCACATGATTTTGCCGACGATCGCCCTCAGTGTCACTAGCTTTGCTGGATTGCAGCGCATCATGCGAGGGCAACTCCTCGATGTGTTGCGCCAAGACTACATCCAAACCGCACGAGCGAAAGGACTGCCTGAAAACCGAGTCATCTACGTTCACGCGTTGAGAAATGCGATTAACCCGATCGTCACGCTGCTCGGATTCGAGTTCGCCAGTCTATTAAGCGGAGCCTTTATCGCTGAGTTTTTCTTCAACTGGCCTGGGTTAGGACGACTAATTTTGCAAGCCGTCCAGGTTCAGGATTTATATTTGGTGATGGCAAGTCTGATGATGGGCGCAGTCATGCTGATTTTAGGTAACTTAATCGCTGATCTGCTGCTAAAAGCGGTTGATCCCAGAATCAACTTGGTGGATATTAACTAATTTATGCTGTCTGAAACCTATTACCTGATCCGCTCCAGAATGGATGGCAGTTATCTTGCCGCTTATCCAAACCAGGACGATCGTGACAAAGCTCGATCGCCCCAAAACGGCTATGTTCTCTTATTTCGTGAACATTTTGATGCATTGAGCTATCTAAACAAACATGCAGCAGGGGTCAGCGATCGCTTCTCAGTAGAAACGATTCCTGGAACGCAGCTCACGAGTGTGCTCGATCGCTGGGGCTTTAAAGGCTTTGGAGTCGTAGAAGACCCGCTTTTGCCACGGGTGGAGTTTATGTCTAAAGGGCAATAGCCGCGATCGCATCTATCATTTGATAGACAAAATAGTCGCAGAGAAATAGCAAAATGTCACTCCAGATACAGACGCGACGAAGTTAGAACTTGTGAGTAGATAGACGCAGACTAAATTTGAATCTATCGCAAAAATCTAGTTTCCATTTGGAGGAAGTTTGTATGAAGTCTCTTTTATCCACTGTCCGCGTTGTCCTCGCAGCTTGTCTCTGTGCAATGCTGATGTTTTCGTTAGCAATGCCAACTCAAATGGCTTCTGCTGTGCCAATGAAAAATCAACCCATAAAAGGTGAAGCCAGCGACACGGCTAAGACCTACGAGCGCACGGCTAAAGATGCGATCGATCAGGGCGGTCCTCAAGGCATCAAAGCGATCAAGGAGCGGGCAAAAGATGGCGGACTCAACGAAATTCAAGGCACTGCTGGCATTGAAGACATGAATCGTCCTTCTAATTCTCCAGGCATGGGTTCGATCGAGGAAACCTTGAAAAGATCTCTTGAGAAAGCTGAGGGTAAAGCAGGCGATGCAGTTGAGTCTGCAAGAGATTCTATGCGTTAATCGGCTTCAGGTTAAGCAGCATTAGCTTTTCAGAGTTTAGGGACAGATATCAAATCTGCCCCTATTTTTGTTGGTCACTACTTGCCAACTCGAACTGCAATCACACTACTCGTAAAATTGTAGGCAGGTCCATCTAGCTCGATCGAGGTGCCGACCTTAACTTTCTCGCCCCCCAACACCGGACCGTCTTTAGTCATCTGTGCTTTGCTAACCAGCGTCAAAACCATATCATTGACAAACGCCACCTCAATTCTGGGGTCTGCTATCGACTTCACAGAGCCATCTGGCTGCGGCACTAGCGTGTTCCGA
>JBBQYE010000198.1:0-6234 GCA_038208945.1 Leptolyngbyales cyanobacterium
AAGTTCTGGCACTCGCGCATTGGGCTTGAGCCGCAGCTTTGAGAAGTTGATTTTGGTCAGCGTTTGCACCGCTTGGGTAAGACTCCCCAAGAGGGTCTGCGATTTGCGGGGCGGAAGGGGCGGCTGAGTCATGCGGGGAGAGGGCACAGGTAAAAATTCACGGGATGCTCACAAATCACTCTAGTCAATCATTGGAATCGGACGCGATCGTCCACCGATCGTTTACTTCACACTTATGCGTCCAATTCCTGACACTACTTGTTAAAAGGATCGTGCTCGGTCAGCATTTTTTCGAGTTTGGCTTCATCAACCCTCGACACTAGGCGCTTTGACTCATAAACATCGCGGCTCGTTTTTGCCAAACTAAACGTCGAACCGACTGAGAACAAAACTCCCATTCCCATGTAGCCTTTAACCCAGTCATTTGCAGGAAGATTGAGAATTCCAATCGTGGTTGCTGAGGCTGAAAGCACGAAGGAAGCCCAGACTTGAATGATCCAAGCACTGGTTGGAGCCTCTTGATGAGTGCCGTATTTTTGCATGACTTTTTCTAGGTAAAGGATTGATCAATTTGAGCCGCAAAAGACTCTTTTAAATCTTTCTAGAACCGTATCAAATCTCTCCGTAGAAATCGCTAGAAATAGACACTATCCTGCTCTGGCACGTTATCTGTCATTATTCTTCTGACATCAGTAAGTCAAAAAATGATTGATTAAGTCTGACAATCGAGATTTTCTAAAAAATTCTTTGATCCCCGTAACGAGAGCTACTCAGATCCCTGACAAGGCTGATTAAACTGGTAAAAGTAAGTATGGTTAGGCGATGGCTCCTTTCGATCGGCTTCTGCTCAATTCTTGATCCATTCCTTACTAAGCTCAGAATCTTTCACAGACACCCAATGGATAACTTAACTGAACAGCCACCGAAGCATCGGGTCGTGATCATTGGCGGCGGATTTGGTGGACTCTATGCTGCAAAAGCCCTACGCCACGCTCCTGTTGATGTCACGCTCGTTGACAAACGCAATTTTCATCTGTTTCAGCCGCTTCTCTACCAGGTCGCAACCGGAACGCTCTCTCCCGCCGATATTTCCTCGCCATTGCGATCGATTCTCAGCCGCAGCAAAAATACGAGCGTGCTGATGGATGAGGTCGCAGATATCGATGCCGATCTCCAAGTTGTAACGCTGCGAGAGCAAGAATTGCCTTACGACACCTTGATTGTGGCAACGGGAGTCAGCCATCACTATTTCGGCAACGAGCATTGGAAAGACAGCGCACCAGGCTTAAAAACCGTTGAAGATGCCCTAGAAATGCGTCGCCGCATCTTTCTAGCGTTTGAAGCTGCCGAAAAGGAGACGGAACCCGAAAAGCGTAAAGCTTGGCTGACGTTTGTGGTTGTGGGGGGCGGTCCAACAGGTGTCGAATTGGCGGGTGCGATCGCTGAACTGGCATACAAGACGCTCAGAGAAGACTTCCGCAGCATTGACACGACCGAAGCTCGAATTTTGCTGATTGAAGGACTCGATCGGGTTCTGCCTCCCTACTCGCCTGACCTATCAGCAAAAGCAGAAGAAACGCTAACCGCGCGCGGCGTGACGGTGCAAACCAAAACAAAAGTCACCAATATTGCCGATCACATCGTCACGATCGAGCGCGAAACCGGAGTCGAGCAGATTCCGTCTCGAACGATTCTCTGGGCGGCTGGGGTGAAAGCGTCTGCGATGGGTGAAGTGTTGGCAAAGCGAGCCGGGGCAAGTCTCGATCGATCGGGGCGCGTCATCGTCGAACCCGACTTGAGTGTGCCAAACCATCCCAATATTCTTGTGATTGGCGATCTGGCGCACTTTGCTCACCAAACTGAAAAACCCTTACCAGGGGTCGCTCCAGTAGCCATGCAGCAGGGTAAATATGTTGCAAAACTGATCCAAAAGCGGTTAAAAGAAAAAGTGATGCCCGCTTTCTCTTATTTTGAGGTGGGCAATTTAGCAGTGATTGGGCAAAATGCGGCAGTCGTTGATTTAGGGTTCATCCGCTTTTCTGGAATCATTGCCTGGTTTGTGTGGGTGGTGGCTCACATCTACTTTTTAATCGAGTTTGACAGCAAGCTGATTGTGATGATTCAGTGGGGGTGGAATTATTTCACTCGCAATCGAGGTGCCCGACTGATTACTCTCCGAGATGCAGTAGGGCAACAACCTGAAGAGGAACCGCGAGTCGCTGCTGAGCCAAAGATGTCTGTTGAGGTTTGACCTAATATTTATTGGGATGTTACTATTTCGCCGTTGAGAAAAACTTGAGGATAGTTTGAATATTTGTTAACTTTATTAAAGAAGCAGTAGAATGCTCCTCTGAAGCAACAACTATTTTTTGGGCATCATGTTTCAACAATGCGCCCCACTTCCTTTAAATTCACAGTCGTTAGAAGACCTAGAAACGGTTAATCTGCGAAATCAAATCAAGTCTCAACAGAAGTTAGTCACCGCGATCGAGCGGCGAGTCGGGCGATCGCTCACCTCGATTCAAACTCATTTGACCCAACTCAATCAATTGCTTTACGACTCGTCTGAGTGGCAGATCAACATTGCATCAATGGCAGCCGAGCTTCATCAGTTAGGAGATCTACTTGCCGATGCCACCCTGCTGCAAAAAATAGAAGCTGGAAAAGTCAGCGTCCAGCTAGAAATTCTAGATTTGCGCCTGCTTTTAGACTGTGTAAGCCGTCATCTTCTTGCCCCTAAAGATCAGACTCCGCGCTTGATTTGTAAATTTCCTGCGGTTTTGCCATTTATTATTGCCGATCGAGACTTAATCGAGGAAGTGTTGGCTGATTTGTTAGGGCGATCGCTGAAATATTCTGACCCTGACTCAACGATTATCTTAGATGTCGCTTGTTGTGAGTCACAGGTGGTAATTAGCATTACGGCACAGCGATTTGTTGCATTAGGTGAGCGCGATTATGCGCCAGAAATTGCCCTTTGCTGTAAACGCGTCGAAGTTCAAAATGGCGAAGTTACTTGTCAGATGCGGCTAGATGGCTCCACACAAGTGGCTATAAAGCTAGCGATCGCAGACTCGCGATCAACGTGTTCCTGAAACAAAAAGAAGCCAGTCTCCTCTGATTCTCTGAATAATTGGTGAGTTCCTGGGTCTTCTACTGAGAAAGTCTAGGTGTCAGCTTTTGACTAGAACCCTCAAAATTATGTAATGTCACACAGAAGACTTTAAAGAACTCGTAAACTTTTTGAAAGCTTCCAAAGAAATAGTTGAACTTATCGTAAACCGAAGAGTTTTATTGACGATTACTGAAGTAAATTAACGGAGTTTATAGAGGCTTTTTATAAATTTGATGCCAAGAAGATTGAGGCGAGATTGCTAGTAAGTTCAGTATTTTCTCTCAAAGAATTTACCCTATTGTTACGCTCATAATGGCGGTTGAAAGGTCAGCCATAGGAAAAATCCGAAACAATGAAATTTATCAATGTCTTTTGCATTGCAGCAGTAAGCACGATCGTAGCCCTGGGCTACTCAAGTTCTGCTCAAGCAATCTCGTTTAAGATCACCAGCGGCGTTCCCGGTTTGAACGGGGAAACAAATCAAGGTGCCTTCTCTGAATTTTCTAAGTTAAAAGAGACCACCACGATCGACTTCAACTCAGGCAGCGTGCCAACCACTGGTTTTGCTAAATACTCGTTTGCAAACAACACAGGCTCTAGCAGCGTTCGTTCTGACCAGTGGGCACCTGCTGGATCAACTGGGGAGAAAAACGGCTCCAAGTATCTGGCGGTTTTTAACGGCGATGCCGCAACCATCAAATTGGACAAAACCCTCAACTATTTTGGAATCGACTGGGGCGCGGTAAGTGAGAACAACACGTTTTCTTTCTACCAGAGCGTCAAAGATGGCAACGATGCATTGGTCAAGTCTTTTACCAGTGCCGACCTTCTTAACAACAAGGCTTTGTTTAACGCCTCGTGGCAGGGTGGACAAGGCAATGGCTACGTCCATTTCTACTCTGACAGCATCGCAGACAACTTTAACAAGATTGTCATTTCTCAATCCAGCACTGTTGGAGGCGGTTTTGAATCTGATAACCACTCGTTCCATCAGGGCACCGGAAAGTTTGATTTTGATGGCAATCTGAAGGCAAAGTCGGTTCCTGAACCAGGCATCGTGTTGGGATTGTTGGCAACGGGCGGCATGTTTCTACGGAAACGCAGTCAGAAGCTTTCTCAGGAATAGGGTAAAAGCATCTCAGCAAGGCTAGATAACGTTTATTTAAGGTGCACCTCTTGCTAGGGGTGCATTTCTTTTTGGAGACTGCTTTAAGATTGAGCCACTATATGAGACAGCAGACGAAGCGATCGAGGGCGTTGCCATCCTTGCCTAACCCACCTCGTAGAGACGTTCCGGTGGAACGTCTTCAAATCCATAAAACCCAACCAAAGATTATCCATGACATCCATCAGCACGATCGTCAATCATTTGCAAGAACATCCGGTGGCGGCGATGTCACTTCAACTAAATCCTGTGTAGTCGGGTGTCTAAAGGTCAACTGCATCGCGTGCAGATGATAACCACAATCCCCCGGAACGGGTAATTCACCATTCTCTGAGGGCGTAAACGTTTTGGGGATGCCTCCGATCGTATACAAGGGATCTCCGACTAAAGGATATCCCGCCGCCGCTAAATGAATCCGAATTTGATGCGGTCGCCCCGTGAGAATATTCACCTCTAACAGTGCGGTATCTGGATCACGACGCAGCACTTGGCAATCACTTCGGGCAGCTAGTCCGTCAGCGTAGGCGGCATAGATGTAGCCTAAAACGGGATGGGGAAGTTTGCCGATCGGGTGACCCACCGTAAAGCGATCGAGCATCGAGTTTCCAGTCACCAACGTGCGATAGATTTTTTGCATTTGATGGGTTCGCATTTGATGACTGAGAGATGCGCGGGCTTGGCTCGATCGTGCCAATAACACCAGTCCCGATGTGCCGCGACCTAAACGATGGATCGGCATCGGCGTGTCGTGGGGATAGCGTTGTTGAAGTTGTCCTAACAACGTGTGTTCTAGAAATCCGCCGCCGGGTAAGACGGGCAACCCTGACGGTTTGGAGACGACTAAAACATCAGCATCTTCAAGCATTGTCTTAAAGGTGAGTGGCGCGTCTGGCTCTTGCCAAGGCGGACGATTATAGAGAAGCTGATCGCCTCGTTTTAAGAGAGTGTGCCCGATCGTCACTGATCCGTTTAGTAATATCTCACCTGTCTCAATTCGAGTTTGCCATTCTGCCTGATTAGAATGCTGATAGCGTCGAGTATAGTATTCTAAAACAGTGTAGCCTTCTGTTAGTTTATCAATTCGATCGCGATACGTCCAGCCGTGATTCATAGCGTGTGGTTTCGCGTCAATTTGTATGAGTACGAGACAGAAACTCAAAAGATCAGAGAGGAATAATAGAAACTTAGTTTAACGATTCACTAGAATAATTCATAAACGCTATTGTCTTCTATTTATAACCTCCTCTACAAGGATAAAAATGAGCAAGCAACCTGACATTGTGCGGCATTTAGAAAACTGGCAAGACGAAATTGAGAGTGCTTATCTCTATCGGGCGTTAGCCAAAGCCGAACCTAAACCCGCACTGGCTGAAGTCTACCGTCGTCTTGCCCTCACCGAGCAGTCTCATGCCCAAGTTTGGGAAGATAAATTGCGTCAGGCAGGTTATCCCACTCCCAAACGTCGGATTGGTTGGCGCACCCGATCGCTAGCACTCTTTGCCCAGTGGTTTAGCCCTCAGTTTGTGTTGCCAACTATCAACGCGATGGAGCAGGTCGATAGCCACAGCTACGATGCTCAACCCGATGCCCACAATACCCAACTCCCCACTGAAGAACGCTCTCACGCTCGACTGCTGCAAGCCATTGCATCGCCCAGCAACACCGGAATGGATGGCAACACCCTGGCTCAAATCGAAGGAAGACATCGCACCCTTGGAGGTAATTCTCTCCGCGCCGCCGTGCTAGGAGCCAGTGATGGGTTACTGTCTAACCTGAGCTTGGTGATGGGCGTGGCAGGAGCCAACCTTGCGAGCAAGTCGATCTTAGTCACTGGAATGGCGGGACTTTTGGCAGGGGCTTGCTCAATGGCGTTAGGAGAATGGCTCTCGGTACAGAGTTCTCGCGAGCTTTATGAACGTCAGATCGCGATCGAGCGTCGAGAAGTCGAAGAAGT
>JBBQYE010000199.1:0-6201 GCA_038208945.1 Leptolyngbyales cyanobacterium
ACAGGGGTTGAATGTTCCGGAATGCCTTGCAATTGAATCTCTAGACAAGCAAATTTGTAAGCATCTTCAATTGAGCGTCCTGCCCCTAAAGCTTTATAGAAGCCGACTGCAAAAGTGATTGCAGCTTTATCTCCGATAGATTGGTTCATTCCGATGACAAACGGAATATGTTCAGCGATCGCTTTTGCTTGGATCTCTGAGTAACACGCATTTAAGATTACGCAACTAACTTGATTGGCTACCAACCCAAATAGATTGGTAAGTGCAACAGTTGATACTGGTTGCGTTCTACCTAAGCTGTTTTCAAAGCAAAGTTCTCCATTGGTCATGCCGTGTCCAGAGAAATGGATAATTTGAGGCTCAACGTCAAAAATTGCCTGAGTTAAATCCTCTGGGCGCACAGATTCACGAGATTCCAGTGAAAATCCATCTCGTTGCTTAGAAAGTTGCAATCTTTCACGAATATCGCGTAGCTCTTGCCCCAAACGCAATCGAGTAGAATCGCTAGGATCGGCTGCTAAAAAAAGAATTTTGATTTTACTCATCTGGAAGTGCTGTACAAGGCTAAGACATGGCAACCACTGAAAACTGGGTAGACGTAGGTTCGCTAGGCTGGTTCTATCGAGAAGCTAACCCGATCGGGCGCACCGATCGCACACCCGTTTTGCTTCTGCATGGGTTAGCGTAAGTCTTTTTCCTTGCCAATGAAATTAAGCTAACTTGAGCTTGAATACTGTATGGACGAACTTTCAGTTGCGCCCCAACTAGCTTTGGCTTTGAACCAAGAGTTGCGCTACTTGCCGAATCTGATTCCATTCGATCGCAGCCACCCAGATCTTCTCTTCCTCCGAAAGTTGAACTACGCCGTCAACTTCTAAGTCCTCGCCATATAGCGTTAGCTGCTGACCGTTTTCTAACTCAGTTTGTTGTTGCGCCAAGTCCTCGATCGTACCAATGCAGTTAAGACGCAAACGCCCTTGCTCATCAGCGTTATGAAAATCAACAAAAACTCTGGACAGACTCATACACTCCTCCTATTCACAAGATTTGCTGGGATGGGTTTGGCATCGTTGGGGTCAGAAGAAGACTAATCTCATTGGGCGTTAAACCTGTTAATGTTGCATGGTAGAGACTTCTCCCCGACGTTCGGATAACATCACCGCCTGCTGATCGAACCGCTCCAACTGTTGTAACACCAACCTGTCTATGCGGAATTGAGGCGGACAACTTTTCAACAGATAATCCTTCTCCACATTCTACTGAAATTCCTGTCACGCCGCTGGGATGAGTTCCAATGCCACGCCGAATATCCTCTGGACGATTTTGCCCACCTCGAACGACAATAGCTTGATTATTTTTTACGGCTACTCGTTTCCACATGAAATCCCTTTCCATTCTTTCCCTAAAAATCAGGTTACGAATCTACAGCAACATCAAACTAACTTAATCTCAAACTCGATGGATCGCTTTTAGACTACTGCCTCCACCCAGGTGTAAATTATCTTCATGCAACTCCTAAACTGAAACCACGATCGCAAAAGCTAACAAAACATGGCAACCAATGAAAACTGGGCAGAGGTAGGTTCGCTGGGTTGGTTCTATCGAGAAGCCGAATCGATCGGGCGCACCGATCGCACACCTGTTTTGCTCCTGCACGGGTTGGTCTCCCAAAGCTATAGCTGGCGAAACGTCATCCCAGCATTGGCAGAACAAGGATTTCGGACGATCGCGCCCGATTGGATTGGCTGCGGCTATTCAGACAAACCCGATCGCCGCGACTTTGCCTATACGCCAGAAGTTTTACTCAACGCTCTCGAAGAATTTATTAACACCGTGGGGCTGACGAAATTCTCTCTCGTGGCTCAGGGTTTTTTGGGTTCTGTCGGCATTCAGTATGCGTTGCGTCATCCTCAACAGGTCGATCGGCTGGCGATTCTAACTGCGCCAATCAGCCAAACCGTCCTAATTCCCTGGAAGCTCAAGCAAATGAGCATTCCGTTAGTCGGGGATATGCTGACCCAAAATCCGCTGCTGGTCGATCGCATTCTTGAAGGGGCAGGCGGCTATCGCATCAAAGATCAGGATATGGATACCTATCGTCGTCCCTGGATTAAGAGTTCTGATGCAGGACGGGCACTGATGGCAACCCTGCAAAATTTGCAGCTTTCGCAAGTGATGGCAGAGATTGCGACCGGGCTAGATCAGTGGGATCAGCCTCTGCTGATAGCGTGGGGAATTCGGGACCCGTGGCTGTCGATCGAGCCTGTGCACACGATCGCTCGATCGCACAAAACCGCCGAGTTTGTCGCCCTCGAAGAAGTCGGACACTATCCTCAAGAAGATTGGCACGAAAAAGTCAGCGACGCATTAGTGACCTTTTTGAGACGCAAATGAGTCCTATTTCACGTCAAGTAGACTGAGAAAGAGGCGTTGCTGAATCGATCTATGAAGCACAGATACCCTCACCCTAGCCCTCTCCCTAATGGAGAGGAGACAAGAGTTCTGGCTCCCTTCTCCCCAGGGAGAAGGGCTGGGAATGAGGGCATTTCGTGTCGGCATTCAGCAACGCCGGGAAACGTACGCCGCGATCAAGTAAATGCAGAAATTCAACCCCCTTATAGCCGCGATGAAGTCACGATACTGGTTTGCGATTTGGCTACTTTTTAGCGGATTGGTTGCTGCCTCCACCAACGCCGCACCGATCGGAGTTTGTCCCGCTCCTGCCCTGTCTCGCTTGGTTCGTCACAAAGTCATCTCTGGCGAAACTCTGGAGGGAATTGCCCGTCAATACAACCTCATTCCCGCTACGCTGATGGGCATGAATCCAGTGTTGCGAACGGGTAAAGCGCCGATCGGAGCACAGATTCTTATTCCTCCTTACAATGGCATCCGCGCTGAAGTCGCAGCAGGGCAGAATTGGCGATCGGTGGCGGCTCAATATAGAGTGCGCCCCGATGTGTTGTTTGAGGTCAACGGCTGTCAAACCGCGCCCAAAGTGGTGTTTGTTCCCGGTGTCAACTGGTCGCCTATAGACGGTCAACCCGCCGCTCCCGCCAATTCGATCGGGTTGTCTGGCTATCCACTGGCTGCGAATACCAGTCTGCTTCTCGGTTATGGCTGGTATTTCCCGACCGGACGCGATCAGCCCGTATTCCATACTGGGATGGATTTGGCGGCAGCGATCGACACACCCGTTTTAGCGATTGGAGACGGCACGATCGCCTTCGCAGGTCAGCAAGGTGCCTATGGAAATTTAGTGGTAATTAATCATCAGCAGGGCTATCAAACGCGTTACGCACAGTTAGCCAGCATCAAAGTCAAAGCCGGACAAACGGTGAAACGAGGAACCCCGATCGGCACCGTTGGCAAAACAGGAACTCCCAGTTCTAGCGCTCCACACTTGCATTTTGAAGTCCGATCGAACTCTAAACTGGGTTGGGTTGCAGACGATCCCAGCCCCATTTTGAAGCGAAATCGATAGGATGAGTGTATCTCTGTCTAGCGATAGAGGAAAATAGTTTCTTAAGGTAGACAGGACAACGGATACTCAACCCTTAAAATTCTCTGAAGTAGAGATCACCCTTCAAAAGAGTGATTTGACCCTTATTTAAAGTGTTTAAGCTTCCAATCAGCAAGTTATTAGAGGTTAAGTGATGAGTAAGTTGCGTATCTCGATTATTGAAGATCATGACCTTACCCGGATTGGCTTACGATCGGCGCTCCAACACCGAGAAGATTTTGAAGTCGTTGGGGAAGCCAGAGATGCGAAGACTGGGCTGGCACTTTTGAGATCAATTCAATCAGATGTGGCGATCGTCGATGTGGGGTTGCCCGACATGACAGGAATCGAACTAACTCAACAGTTCAAACGCCTTCAAGAAGCGGGAGAAGCAACTGGCACCAAGATTTTGATCATGACCATGCAAGACAATGAAGACACCGTTTTAGCAGCGTTTGCGGCGGGTGCTGATTCTTATTGCATGAAAGATGCCACGATCGACCAACTGGCAGAAGCGCTAAAAGTCACGGCTGAAGGAAACTCTTGGATCGATCCGGCGATCGCTCGAATTGTGCTGCAACAGTCTCAAAAAGCTTACGCAAATGCAGGCACGATTGCGACCCCTAACACGATTACGATTAAAGGGTTGTCGGCTGAAGATGGCGAATTCATTCCCGCTTATCCATTAACGGGCAGAGAATTAGAAGTCTTAGCATTAATTGTAAATGGATGCAGCAATGCCGAGATCGCGAAACAGCTTTACATCACAGTAGGCACGGTTAAAACTCACGTTCGCAACATTCTAAACAAGCTGGGAGCCGACGATCGCACTCAAGTTGCAGTGCGCGCTTTGCGAACAGGATTGATTCAATAATCCGAAGGGTCAGTGTTTTAGAGCGATTTCAAGAATCACTCTTATCTCGCAGGAGATCGAGTTCTTTTTGCATCGCTGATCTCAAGTCTTCTGCTTGATGATAGGTGTACGATCGCTTCGATTCATTGTGCGAAGGCAAACGCTGCCAGGGATGCTGAACAGGTTGAAAATAATAACGCAACCGTGTTCTCATTGCCCACACTCCCATTGATGGAAACAACACAAACACCAACAGCAACGGTGACACTGGGAGTAACGGCATTTTGAGCCAGCGTGCTAGCCGCTTACTGTTAAACGTCCAGGGATGCAGATATTCATTTCCGAGACAGATCACAGGCAAAATCGGCACCTGATGCCGAACGCTGAGGCGCATAAAACTCGGATCAAACGTGGCTAAATCGTAGCGATCGTGCCATCCTTTCGCGAGTCCTCGCCAGCTTTCGGGCGCATAGAGCAGAATGTTTTTTTGCGAAATCGCGTGTTCAAAACTCTGTTTCTCCGCTCTGACACCGCCCAACACTTGCGCCCATCCTCGCGGCACCCACCACACCAGCCAGGGATGATCAAAAAAGATTGAATGCGCTACAGGCTGCACATACCAGCCTTTTTTTTGGCTCAAGAGAACGCCCAAACACAAAAAATCCCACGGGAAGCACATGCCTGCGTGATTAAGCGCCACGATCGCAGGCGGGGCATCCGGCAAGTTTTCTAACTGATGCAACTCTGCTCGAAAAAATCGGGTCGAGATCGGAGTCAAGATCTCGTCTCGAAACCTCTGCTGATAGTGCGGGTCGGGCTGAATCGAGGTTGATTGGGGCGATCGAAATCCCAATCTCGCCCACCGCATCAGCAACGCTAAATAAAACCCACCCGGAATCAAAAACAGCAGATATTCCAGCCAGTTCCAGCCGTCAGGATCGGGTTTGTAGTGTTGCCAATGGCGATTAAACAAAATCAGCCAACCGGGAGGATACCAGAGACAAACCCAATCAAACCAACCAAACTGATAGGATTCGTTCGTGTTCTGCACAGCAAAGTTTAGCGATTCGTAGCCAACCCAAGTCTATCGAATGTAGCGTTGAAGCTGCTGATTAAGATACCAGTTCTGCTTGCTTTGTGGGCTGCGGTTCTTCTGGAGGCAATCCCAGCACGTCGCGATAGAGCTTGACGTACTCGATCGCTGACTTGTCCCAGCTAAAGTTTTCTTTCATGCCTCGCTGCTGAAGTTCTTGCCACTGAGGTTTAAATCTAAACGCCTCCCACGCACGAACCAGACAGGTGTAGAGGTCAAGCGGCTCATAGCGATCGAAGCAATAGCCCGTCCCGGCATGGTTCATCGGGTCGTGGTGAGTGACCGTATCGACCAATCCGCCAGTGCGACGCACGATCGGCACACAGCCATAGCGCAGCGCTAACAGTTGACTAATACCACACGGCTCAAATCGCGAGGGCATCAAAAACGTGTCGGCTCCCGCATAGATTCGTCGTGCGAGGGCATCGTTATAGAGCAAATAGACCGCCATTCTTCCGGGATAGCGACCTGCTAATTGCCACATTTGTGTCTCGTAATAACGATCGCCCGTTCCTAAGAAAACGAATTGAGCATCGCTGTAAGCCATGAAGCGATCGAGCATTTGAATCACCAGATCCAATCCTTTTTGCTCGACTAATCGTGACACCATGCCCAACATCAGCGCTTTTGAGTTGACTTCTAAGCCGACTTCCTCTTGCAGAGCAATCTTGTTTTTAAGGCGCTGGTCGATGGTCTCGATCGTAAAGGGTTGCGCCAAACTCTTATCCACTGCGGGATTATATGCCTCAGTGTCAA
>JBBQYE010000200.1:0-6164 GCA_038208945.1 Leptolyngbyales cyanobacterium
CTGCCTAGAGTTGGATGAGTTGCATAAATCTCCTAAGGAACGTGGATTTGTTAAGGTGCAACTTCTCACCCTCACCCTAGCCCTCTCCCCAGGGCTACCGTGTACACACAAGTCCGCGTAGACTGCGTTTCAGGTCTTTCAACCCCCTAAGTCCCCCAATCTGGGGGACTTCAAGCTAAGATTCCGGGTTCAAAGTCCCCCAAAATTGGGGGATTTAGGGGGCGAGGATCTCAGCAATGACTGATCGAAAGACTTGTGTGTACACGGTAGCTCCCCAGGGAGAGGGCTAGGGTGAGGGTAAAATCTGTGCTTCATAGATCACTTGCACCACGCCTTGATAGCTGTCTATTTCGCTCAACTCGGTCAGCAAATCGGCGAGAATCTCGACTAAAAAACCTGTGCACTCATTTTGCAAAGTAAATCTTGCGATCGCGCTGAGTGTCAAAGAGTCTACAGATTTTATCGTCGCCTCCACCAAACAAAGCTGGCGCTCGTCAAACCCACTAATGGAACTGCAACCAGTGCAATGAATCCTAAAGCGCTGGCTTGTTCGTTTGTGAGGGTAATGCGCCGATTTTTTAAGTCTTTAGGGCGAATCGATAACGGCTGCTGGTCTTGCTGACTCAGCCAGCTTACCGAGTTGACAAACACGTCTCCATTCAGATATTGACTAAACAGCCCATCGGTGGCGAACGTAGAGTTGCCAAAGACGATTAGGCGCGACTCTTTAGTGCCTTGAGTGAGAGACAGAGCCGGAGATCCTGAAGGACGGACTGACGCTTGAGGAGACGAGCTAACTGATGGAGTTGAAGATGCTGAAGGAGCGGGAGATGGAGATCCTGACGCTTGAGGAGACGGGCTAACCGATGGTGACGGACTCGGTTGAGCAGAGGGCGTGACTTGGCGAGTGAATGCTGCGCCGATCGCGATCGGTCCCGGTCGATCGCCGCCATCTAATTTGAGAGGCTGCTCTTTGAGATTGCTTTCTGCCCAACTGTTGGGATCAGTCAACAACAGAGGTGTTGATTGCACCCCCGGAACCGGAGTGATGTCTAAAGGACGCGCCAGTGGATAAATTGAGTTGCTGTTGCGAAAGTCTTTGGTGATCGGGTGGTCACCATACTGCGCGATCACAACCGCTGTCGGACCCTTACCGCGAACTTGACGATCGGAGGCGTTGATCACGACTCGATCGTCCAATTTAACGCCCCACAAATTGAGCAGATTATCCAATCCCGATTTAATCGTGGGATCAACCGCGACGAGCAGATTTCCACCCTGATTGAGATAGTCTTGCAGCACCTTTGTCTCTGCCTCTGGCAGCGGGCGAACCGGACCCACGACCATCACCGCCACCGCATCTGCCGGAACTTTTTCGGTGAGTCCTAAATTGAGGGGTTCACTGACAAAATTCTTATCTTTGAGCGCTTGAGCAGCCTGGGAAATGGCACCTTGTCCTGCGTCGAGCGATCGTTCTCCGTGTCCTTGTAGAAAATAGAGTTTAGACTGGCGATCGCGGGTGAGTTGCAAAATTCCGCTGGTGATGCGGTTTTCAGAGAGGCGAATCTGAGGGCTGATGCTCTGCACAAACTGTCTGCGTTTACTCGACTGCAACTCTAGATAGACATCTCGATTTTCGCCACTGTTTTTAATCCCAAACGACGTTGCCAAGCCGGGATTAGCTTCGGGGTCAATAAACTCAAACAAAAACTTCGGGTTTTGTCGCTGATAGTTCTCTAACAAATCTCGGTCTTGAGAATTTTGTTGACTGTCAAAAAACCACACCTTCACCGCTTGGGGCAACTCTTTCACCACTTGCTGAGACTCCGGCGAGAGGGTGAATAGTTGCCCTTCGGTTAAATCAATTCTCGTCGGGTGACGACTCACTAAGAAGTTGAGCAGCCCCAAAATCACAAAAACGGCGATCGTGCTGACCAAAGCATTAGTGCTAACTTGGGTCGATCGACGGCTCCAAAATTGGGGTTGCCGTACATCGCCTCCGCGACCTAAAAACACCACCCACAGACCCATAATCACGATTCCGCTGATGATTAGCCCTAGCGGAATCGAAGTCCAGCCGCCTGAAACGACCCCGGCTGAGATGCCCATAATCGTCAGAAGGGGACCTGACCAAAACAGATATCTCCAGTATTTAAGGAATGCGGGACGAGGCTGCGAGGTCTTCATAAAAATCACTAAGGAATGCGGATTTATTAATGTCGAGATCTTCGCCCTCCTCACGAAGTGGGGCGAAGCCCTCGCCTAACCCCTTCTCCCAAGCTGGGAGAAGGGGAACCGGACTCTTTCCCCTCTCCCAGTTTGGGAGAGGGGCTGGGGGTGAGGGCAAACCCACTTTGCAATTACCGATCTTAATTTAATTCACGATCCTAAGAACGTTGGAATCGCAATGCGTCGATCGATTGGGCAGTCAGAAAGATTCCGAGAAAAATATAACTAGCAAACAACACTAAACTACTCGTATCAACTACGCCTTGAACTAAGTTTGTGTAATGCTTTAGCAGAGATAAGTTAAATAGCGCATCTCCTACGATGCCACCAAAGTTTTTGGCTAATTCACTAATAATCCACAAACAGAGGACTAGCGCAAACGTGAGAATCGCCGCCAAAATTGTGCTGTCTGTTAGCGATGACACAAACATTCCGAGCGAGAGCACCGAGGCAGCCAGTAAGATTAGCCCTGCGTGACCCAAAAGAATGACGCTGAGTGGAACGGGAGGATCTACGCCATTGAGCGCGATCGCTTCATATAACAGCAACGGCAGCGACATGGTAATGAAGAAGGTCAATACTCCTAATAATTTTCCGATCGCGACTGCCCAGTTTGTAATCGGAGACGTTGCTAATAATTCGAGAGTGCCACGTTTGCGTTCGTCGGCGTAAAGCCCCATCGATAAAATCGGCAACACGAACAGCGACAGCGAACCCATCACCCCCAAATACGTGCGAAGCAACTCATAAGGAACGTCGATCGGAGAAATCGGAACCCCAGACTGAGCTTGCAAATCGACATAGTTGCCTTGATCGATTACGCCATCAAAAGCGGCTTTGAACAGAATGCCAGCCAAGATCCAGTAAATAGTCGCGATCGCATACGCCAACGGGGACGCAAAATAGCTTTGCAACTCGCGTCGATAAATTGCCAAAACGTTGTACGCCAGCATTTTCATTTAGGGTGTCTCCTCGATTGCTTCATCAGACGGCTCGACTTCAGATGCATTCTCGACAGGCGTTTCTTCGGTCGTAAGCTGCAAAAACACGGTTTCTAAACTTGCCTGCACTCGCCGCATCTCATACAGTCCTAACTGATGACTGACGAGCGCCGTCGCGATCTCTGAGCCTAGCTCCGTTTCAGACCCAGAGACGACTTTGATTTTGAGGCGATTTTGAGGCAGTAAATCGGTGGACATTGGCTCGATCGCAGTCACTCCTGACACGGCTTGCAAGCATCGCTGCACTGACTCAAAATCTCCCTCGACTTCTAGCTCATAGCCCGACCCGCCCATCAACTGAGTCATCAAACGTTCGGGCGTGTTGGTTGCTACTACTTGACCATGATTGATAATCGCAACGCGGCTACACGTCATGCTGACTTCGGGCAAAATGTGCGTCGAGAGAATCACAGTGTGATCTCCCGCCAGGTTTTTGATTAAATTTCGCACCTCAATGATTTGTCGCGGATCGAGTCCGACGGTTGGTTCATCCAAAATAATGACGGGGGGATCGTGGACGATCGCTTGAGCAATGCCGACTCGTTGCCGAAACCCTTTGGACAGTTTGCGAATAATTGTTTTGCGTTTTTCGAGCAGATTGCAGCGTGTCAAAGCTGACTGAATTCGCTGGGGACGATCGCCCGCATTGACACCCTTAATTTGAGCCACAAAACTGAGATATCCCTCAACGGTCATATCCGGGTAGAGCGGCGGTGATTCGGGCAGATAGCCGATGCGCTGTCGCACTGCCATTGAGTCTTTATGCACCTCAAATCCGGCGACTTTCGCTGTCCCACTGGTTGCAGGCAGATAGCCCGCCAGGATTCGCATCGTCGTCGTTTTTCCGGCTCCATTGGGTCCTAGAAAGCCCAGAATTTCACCTGGCTCGACCGAAAACGTCACATCGGCGATCGCGGAGGTGGAGCCATAAACCTTGCTGAGATGTTCAACGTCGATCATAAAGTGCAGGTTGAAGAGGTTGCCCTTGCAGTCTGGCAGAATAGCAGACTTTGAATGCCATTGAGCAAAAAGTTAATACCCCGATCGAGACGTTGAGCAGAACTGAGTGGTTGCCCGATCGCTCAGATTAAGCGAGAGTTAGCTTGAGGACGAAATGAGCTGTTTGAGGAAAGGTGCAGCGATTGACATAACTTTAGAGAATAGACCTCCTGCGTGAATCTGGACAGCCCTCCTCACGAAGTGGGGCAAGCCCTCGCCAACCCTTCTCCCTGGGAAGAAGAGAGCCAGAACTCTTGTTCCCTCTCCTTAGGGAGAGAGCTAGGGTGAGGGCGAAGGATTCGCACAGGAGGTCTAATCAGTTTAAGGAGAGTTCTAAACCGGAGTTAGGGATTCGAGGAAATCTTAGGAGGTTGGGAGTATGAATCCATTGATGGAGCAGATTCTACGAGAGATAGAACAGCTTGCTCCTGACGAGCAGAGGCAACTCTCTCAACGATTAGCGTCACGACTGCAAGAGACTGAGCGGTCTCATCAGCCGAAACGAAAGTTGTCTGAGTTTCGAGGAATTGCACCCAGTTTGTTAGAGGGGCAGGATGCCCAAGAGTGGGTAAATGAATTGCGAGATGAGTGGGAAGGGCGACAAGGGCTGAGAGATGGTTTATGAAGGTTGAAGCGGCACTCCAAGGTGTATCTAGACTTTACCTAGATACGGCTCCGGTTATCTACTATGTGCAGGAAGCCGCCGATCAGCTTCAGATTGTGAATGTAATATTTCAACGAATCGAGGCGGATGATTTGAGGGCGATCGCGTCCCCGGTGACGTTGGCTGAATGTTTGGTTGTGCCGCTCCGATTGGGAAACGTGGTGTTGCAGCAGAGTTTTTTAGAATTGCTGACCAATACAGAGGGAATTGATTTTGTTGCCATCGGGGCAGCAGTAGGACAACGAGCTGCTGCATTACGGGTGAGGCATGGCTTGAAACTGCCAGATGCGTTGCAGATAGCAACGGCGATCGGATCAAACTGCGATGCGTTTTTAACGAACGATGCTGAATTGAAACGAGTGACGGAACTGCGGGTGCTGGTGATCAAAGAATTGGAGGTTTGAGAAACCGATGGGCGTTGCTAAATCTAGGTAAGAATTGCCCCAACTGCCTTTGGCGTAATTCACATCGACAGGTCAATAAACTCGATCGAGAAACTCACGAACGACTTCCAGAGACTTATAAACGAGTTCCAGAGACCCATGAACGAGTTCCAGGGAATCACGAACGAGTTCTAGACACTCATGAACGACTTTGAGAGACTCACGAACGAATTCGAGAGACTCACGAACGAATTCGAGAGACTCATGAACGAGTCCTGGAGACTTATGAACGACTTCCAGAGACTCACGAACGAGTCCGAGAGACTCACGAACGAGTCCGAGAGACTCACGAACGAATTCGAGGAGGTGAGCCAGTCACAATCTCACCTCCTCGAAAAACTTCTGTGGAATCTGGATTGTTCTAGGAGGCAAATCCCAGGCATTTGTACCAGCATTCAGTGATTTAGGACGAGAGCAACCTCAGCCATTTACCACCTGACAATCCAAAGACTTGTAAGTTAGGTTTCAGCAAGCGTCGAGGGCACTCTACCAAAGCCATCAAGCAAGAAAGCTGACACACAAGCACAGGAAAGCGGAATGCCCAACTTCAACTCCACCCAAGAACGACTCGCTGATTTGCTCCGGGACATCGTTTCTGGCAAAATTCAACTACCTGATTTTCAGCGAGGCTGGGTCTGGAAAGATGAAGGCATCCAATCGTTGTTAGTGAGCATTGCTCGTGCCTTTCCGATCGGAGCCGTCATGATGCTAGAAGCAGGCGGCGACACGCGCTTTAAAGTTCGTCCTGTCGAAGGGCTGGATACAACCCAAATCAAACCTGAAGATACCGAACAACTGATTCTCGATGGTCAACAACGCCTGACCTCT
>JBBQYE010000201.1:0-6099 GCA_038208945.1 Leptolyngbyales cyanobacterium
GTTTTCAATAATTTTAAGTCCCATTTTTTAACCCGTTGGCGACTTGGTATGAGACTCGATCGTATACCGTTGAGGATGTTTTTTATCAGCCGATTGCACCGTCTCCCATTTCCCGTAAAATCGTGAGATGAAAAAACAGCAGCCGTCCGTCAACATTCCCGCGTGTGCCTGGAGCCGTCCGATCGGGCTGGGGTGGGAAAAGCCTTACACCGTCCGCTATGCCAGCAATTTAGATGATGGTCCGTGGCACGGGATGCCGTTGGGCGGATTTGGAGCAGGGTGCATTGGGCGATCGTCGCGAGGCGATTTTAATCTCTGGCACATTGATGGCGGTGAACACGTTTTTCAGACCATTCCAGGATGTCAGTTTAGTGTGTTTGAGCAGGTCGGCACTCAGACTCAGGCGTATGCGTTGAGCACTGAGAATGACGATCGCTTAAAAACCTGGAGTCGGTATCCTGCAAGTCAAGCCGGACAGACCACCGGAACCTATTCGGCACTGTATCCTCGGAGTTGGTTTGTCTATGAAAATGTTTTTCAAGCTGAACTGACGTGTGAACAATTTTCGCCGATTATCGCGGACAACTATCAAGAGACAAGCTACCCGATCGCTGTCTTTGAGTGGACTGCACGCAATCCTACTGATCAGCCGATTACTCTCAGTGTCATGCTGACGTGGGAAAATATGACGGGCTGGTTTACCAATTCGCTGAAGTCGCCAGAGGTGCAGATGCGCGATGATGGCAGCCCGTTTTATGACTATCAGCCTCGGATCGGAGAAAGCGCGGGGAATTTCAATTCTCTCATCGGAGATGAACAGAGAATTGGTATCGTTATGGGAAAAGGTGAGGGAGACGATCCCTTAGAAGGCGATGGGCAATGGGCAATCGGGACGCTGCTCAACCCGTATCTTTGGGAAGTTTCTTATCACACTCGCTGGAATCCAGTTGGGGATGGAAGCGATGTATGGCAGGCGTTTTCACAGGATGGGTCGTTGCCCGATCGAGACAACGAAACTCCCGCAAAAGCCGGAGAGCAAATTGGGAGCGCGATCGCCGTTCGATTCACTCTCAAGCCGGGGCAAACCCTCAAAATTCCGTTTGTCCTCAGTTGGGATTTTCCGGTGACGGAGTTTGCAGCCGGGGTCAATTATTTTCGACGCTATACCGATTTTTTTGGGCGCACCGGATTGAATGCCTGGACGATCGCGCGCACGGCTCTGAAGCATTATCGAACCTGGCAGGAAAAAATTCTGGCTTGGCAGCAGCCGATCCTCGATCGTGACGATTTGTCTGACTGGTTCAAAATGGCGTTGTTTAACGAGCTTTATATTCTCACCGATGGCGGAGCGTTGTGGAGTGCCGCCGATGAACGCGATCCGGTCGGTCAATTTGCGGTGCTAGAGTGTCTTGATTATCGCTGGTATGAAAGTCTGGATGTCAGACTATATGGCTCGTTCGGGTTGTTAATGCTGTGGTCTAAGTTAGAGAAATCGGTGATACGGGCATTTGCTCGATCGATTCCAACCAGCGATCAGAGAACGCGGGTAATTGGCTATTACTACACCATTGGCGCAGAGAGTCCGGTGGCGATTCGCAAAGTCGCGGGTGCCACTCCTCACGATTTGGGCGAACCGAATGAGCATGTGTGGGAGAAAGCGAATTACACCAGTTATCAAGACTGCAATCTTTGGAAAGATTTGGGATCAGATTTTGTGTTGCAGGTTTATCGCGATTATGTGCTTACAGGTGCAGCGGATGTGGAGTTTTTGAGTGAATGTTGGGATGCCGTGGTTGAGACGATGCATTATCTAAAAGCGTTTGATCTCGATAACGATGGCAATCCTGAAAATTCGGGTGCGCCGGACCAAACCTTTGATGATTGGCGATTGCAGGGAGTGAGTGCTTACTGTGGAGGATTGTGGATTGCAGCGTTGGAGGCAGCGATCGCGATTGGGCAGATTCTCACTACCAATCCTAATCATTCATCCGTTACAGAATCCATTGAGATTTTTTCAACTTGGTTGAGTCAATCTCGTCCCATTTACCAATCAAAACTCTGGAATGGTCAATATTATCGTCTCGACAGCAACAGCGGGTCTGATGTGGTGATGGCAGATCAGCTTTGCGGACAGTTTTATGCGAGACTGCTCGATTTACCCGATGTGGTTTCGCAAGACTGCACGGAGTCTGCTCTCAAAACGGTCTTTGATGCTTGTTTTGTTCGATTTAACCAGCATACCTCTTCTGTAATTGGGGCTGCAAACGGCGTTCGTCCCGATGGATCTCCCGAAAATCCTAACGCGACGCACCCGCTCGAAGTCTGGACAGGCATCAACTTCGGGCTGGCAGCGTTCTTAGTGCAAATGGGAATGAGAACTGAAGCGATGACGCTGACGGAAGCAGTCGTGCGCCAAATTTATGATCACGGCTTGCAGTTTCGCACCCCAGAAGCGATTACTGCCACCGGAACGTTTCGGGCGAGTCACTATCTCAGAGCAATGGCAATTTGGGCCATTTATGGGACGTTGAGCTTAGGTGAAAATAAATATCTCACCTAAGCTCAACTGCTTGGGATCGCCTATGCCAGAGCCGCACCAGAGCGGAGAGGTGTTGTTGAGGTGCAACGATCAACTTCTGAAGTCGGCGTTGCTGAATCGATCTGTGAACTACAGATTCTACCCTCACCCAAAAGGAGAGGGGACAAGATTTCTGGCTCCTTTCTCCCTAGGGAGAAGGGTTGGGCAAAGTCGCTCCACTTCGCGAGGAAGTATTTCATCTCTGTATTCAGCAACGCCCTGAAGTTAAACAATCGCTCTTTGGAGATTCTACGATCGCACTTTGAAGCGCAGCGATCGTAGAATCATGATCTACAAAAGACTTCGTAGGTCAGCGTGTGGAGTATCAGACTCTTAGCTTTTCAGGTCATGCGATTAAAATGATGTTCTTGAGGCAAATCACCCAGGAATATGTGAAAACCGTTACTGATCAGGGTGAGATTATTAGTGAATACCTCAGTGATCAGCTCTTCCCTAGCTGTCTCCTGCTTCATTTTGTTGGCAACAGACCCATTCAGGTAGTCTTCTCCTACGATCAAGAAACAAGCACTGGATGCGTTCTCATCGCATATATTCCCGATCCTGCTCTTTGGCAACCCGACGTTAAAACCAAGCGATAACTTTATGCAATGCGTCATTTGCAAACAGGGACAAACCCATCCTGGAATCGTCACCGTGACCCTAGAGCGCGAAAACTGTATCGTCATTCTCAAAGGCGTTCCCGCAGAAGTCTGTGAGAATTGTGGGGAATACTATCTCAGTGACTCAGTGACAGAACAGGTCCTGCACCGAGCAGAAGTCTCGGCAAACAACGGGACTGATGTCGAGATTGTGCGCTACGCAGTCTGAGATAATCTTCCTCGATCGCTCTTCAAAACCAGAAATTTCCCATCTGAAGTAGGAACGTTCTTACTTTTTTAGGCAACGATCGACCTTTGAAGCGGAACAATCGACTTCTGAAGTCAAACGATCGACCTTTGAAGTGGAACAATTGACTTTTGAAGTCAGACAATCGACTTTTGAAGTCAAACAATCGACTTCAGAAGTCAAACAATCGCTCTTTGAGGTGAAACAATCGCAGTTCAGAGTGAAGCGATCGCCCTTCAAAACCAGAGGTAGTGTTCTAGACGTGTGGAAACGAGGGAGAATGATATAAGTAGTTTTTCCTCAATTTAGTCTATGGTGTTGGAGCCTGTTCTTTGCCCAGATTGTGGCAGTGATGACGTGGTGAAGCATGGTCGTTCTGGAGCAGGCAAACAACGTTACAAATGTCGAAATAGCGAGTGCCATCGGAGCACCTTCATTCAAGCGTATGGCTATCGAGGCTATTTGCCTGAAGTCAAACAGCAAATTGCTGAGATGGCACTCAATGGGAGTGGGATTCGCGATACAGCACGAGTGCTCAGAATCAGTCCGACTACCGTCATCGAAGCATTAAAAAAAAGATCGTCACCTGAAGGCGATTAATGAAGCCCGTTTAGCCGAGATTGAACCCACTCAAACCATCGTGCAGTTGTGTCAATGGCAGGAGGTCGAAGCTGAACTCGACGAGATGTGGAGTTTTGTTCAATCGAAGCGGCAGCAAGGTTGGCTATGGCACGCTCTTGACCACGATACGGGTGAGGTGTTGGCTGATGTTTTGTCAGACACAAAGATTCAGCCTTTTTAGAACTCAAAGCGCTGTTGGCACCCTTTGGGATCACCCAGTTCTACACAGACAGTTAGGGAGCCAACGAACGGCATCTTGAACCCGTGTTTCATGCCGTTGGTAAAACGAATACTCAAATCATTGAGCGCAAACATCTGACCTTACGTACACGAATCAAGCGACTGGCTCGCAAAACTATTTGCCTTTCCAAATCAACCTGGTTGCATGATGTAGTCATCGGGCTGTTCATCAACCGTTATGAATTTGGCTTACCTATCTAGCTATCGATCCACACTTCTAGAACATTACCAATCGGTTTATGCGGTCAGAGCATTGTCTCAACTTTAGGACATTGGCGTAGAATCAAACCTTGTGTTTCTCGCATTTCTAACGAAGGGTACTCCGCTCGTTAAAGGCTCACAGTGAAAAATCATTCACGGTAAGTCTGATGGCGTTAAAGCTGCACGTTCCGACTCTTGATAACTCTGCGATTGCAAAAGCAATTAAAGAAACCATTCTGACGGCTGAACCGAATGCCAAAGTAGATACTGATGCAGAACAAGAAACGGTCACGATCGAAGCCCAAGCCTCTGAGGAGACTTTTAAGCAATTGATTACTGCATCTGGGTACAAAGTAACCGAGAGCTAAAAAATGCGGACGATCGCGCTACGTGAAGAGTAAAGTAGGTTTAGCGATCGTCCGATCGCGTTGCTCTTCATCGTTTCTCACTGTGGCAAAGTTTTATCGCGAACTCACTGAATCGCTGCAAACATTTATCGCTGAACAGCAGATGTTTTTTACGGCATCTGCCCCGACTCATGGGCGCATCAACCTTTCACCTAAAGGAATTGATACCTTTCGCTGTCTCGACTCTCACACCGTCGCCTATCTCGACCTGACCGGAAGCGGCAACGAAACCAGCGCCCATCTGATCGAAAATGTACGGATGACGATCATGTTTTGCAGTTTCACGCAACAGCCCTTAATTTTGCGTCTCTATGGTCAGGGCAGTGTGATTCGTCCGAGAGATGCTGAGTGGCGAGAGTTCGACGGCGTGTTCTCTCCTATTGCAGGCGCTCGACAAATCATCAAATTGACGATCGAGTCCGCTCAAACGTCTTGTGGTCATGGCGTGCCATTTTATGACTATCAAGGAGAGCGAGAAACCATGATTCGTTGGGCTGAGAAAAAAGGGGAAGACGGACTTCAGCAATATTGGCAAGACAAGAATCAAGTCAGCATTGATGGGTTGCCGACCTGTTTATTGAGTAAAACTGATGCAGTCCATCAACAAGACGGTGGAATCTCACGTATAAATTAGCTCGATCGTGAGAAAGATTGGCGATCGCTTTAGTTCGGTGCTACATTTTGTAGAAAGTTAGATAGTAAGTCAGCTTAATTCAGCTTTTTCTGAGTGGTTAGCTGCCCTCAGATTGCTGAAGCGGAGGAACCAAATTATTGGGGCTTATCTTCGTGAGTTCAGGGTCTGAATGATCCGAAGAGGGGCATCTCTCAGCCCTCGCCCGTCAGCTAACTCCGTCAGCATTGAGGGAGGACTGAAGAGTCAGCATTCATTCGTGTTTTAGACTCATCAGTGCCTCTTCCCAGGTTACTTATTTGTTGGGGCATTGATATGATTCTTCAGCTAAATTTGGCTGCGATTTTGGCAATCGCAGCTCAGTCTATTTGGCGAAAGATGCGTCCTGTGATCTCGCGGGATGCTGTTGTGTTACCGATTCTCGGCTTTCTGGGAGTGATTGCAGTCTGGTGGGCAGTGGCGAGTTTTAATCATGATGTGATGCCCACCCCACCCGAAGCGGTGATCGCAAATTTAGATTTTATTCTCCACCCATTTTACCGTCGAGGTCCAGGAGATTTAGGCATTGGTTGGTT
>JBBQYE010000202.1:0-6094 GCA_038208945.1 Leptolyngbyales cyanobacterium
CGTACAGAATCGCTTGACGATTTCAGTCACAGCCTCAACCTCCTCAAGCGGAATTGAGGGACGATCGCTCTTGAAATCAAGTAAATCTCGCAGCGCAGTCAGAGGACGACCTTGCAGATGTTTTTGATAAAGCTCGTAGTGATCAAAACTCTTGGTTGCAACCGCTTTGTGCAGATGCTTCGCCATCTCTGGGCTGTTCATGTGATATTCGCCACCCGGACGGTATTGCACAAATCCGTAGTTCTCAAGTTTTTTGCCCACGAGTTCAGGAAAAGCGCGGCAGTGAAACGACAAAACTTCTTGTGCGAGTTCAGTCACCGTCAAGCCGCCTAACCGAGAAGCCGTTCCGTAAAAACCGAGATTGAGCAAGTCAGCCCCGATTCCGATCGCTTCAAAAATCTGCGCGCCTTGATAGCTCGCCAGCAGCGAAATCCCCATCTTTGAGAGAATTTTTAACAGCCCATCTTCGATCGCCTTACAGAAATTTGCCTGAACCGCAGCCAAGCTTGCCGATTTTATCTTGCCCCGCTCCATCAAACTCTTGGTTCTAGAATCGCCCCACCACTGACGAACGGTTTCTAACGCCAGATAAGGACACACCGCACTCGCGCCATAGCCAATCAAGCAGGCAAAATGATGCGTGCTCCACGCTTGAGCCGTATCGACGACGATCGAAGCCTTCATTCGCAATCCCTGACGGATTAGATGATGATGAACGGCTCCTACCGCAAGCAGAGGCGGAATGTAGCTGTGATCGGCGCTGAGATTGCTGAATTTGCCTGTCGCATCGAGGCGATCGCTCAAAATCAGAATCTTTTTGCCAGCCCGGACTGCTTCTGTCGCCTTTTGACACAGATCAGTGACCGCTCGTCTGAGTCCTTCAGGTCCTGCCGCAATCTCAAATAGCGTCGAGAGATCTGCCGCTTCAAACCCAGAATTTCTAAACTGATCTAAGTCTCCCTCGTCCAGAATTGGGGATTCCAGCTTCAGCATTTTTGCATATTCAGGCTTGGCTTCTAGCAGGTTTCCTCGCTCTCCAAGCTGCATAGTGAGCGACATTACCAGCTTTTCTCGCAGAGGGTCGATCGCCGGATTAGTCACCTGAGCAAATCGCTGCTTAAAATAGTCGTAGAGCAGGTGAGGCTTCTCAGACAGCACCGCTAACGGAATGTCATCTCCCATACAAAAGGTCGGCTCTTTGCCCTGTGCCGCCATCTCCTGAATGATCATTTCCACGTCTTCAGAAGTGTAGCCAAACGCGGTCTGATAGCCTAATAGTGCTTGAGCGTCCATCACAGGCGCTTCAGCCGCGGGCTGGGTTTGTAGATCACGACGATTTTGCCGCAGCCACTCGCCATAAGGGTGAGCCGAGGCGACGCGCTGCTTTAGCTCCCAGTTTTTCAAGACTTCATGAGTCTCCAGGTCAAAGGCAATCATTTGCCCCGGACCGAGACGACCTTTTTCGAGAATCTCAGATTCAGGAACATCCACCACTCCCGCTTCAGATGCCACGATCAGATAGCCATCGCGCGTGATGGTATAGCGAGCGGGACGCAAACCATTGCGATCGAGCGTTGCCCCAACGCGTTTACCATCACTAAATACCAGCAATGCCGGACCATCCCAAGGCTCTTGAATGCCACTGTAATACTCGTAAAAATCAACGATTTCTGGATGGTCTGTCAGATCAGGCTGATTTTTATACGCCTCTGGCACCATGATCATTAGCGCTTCCATCGGGCTGCGTCCAGAGCGCACCAACAACTCCATGACGTTATCTAAGTTTGCCGAGTCGCTATTGTCAGAGTTGACACTGGGGGTTAGCTCAGAGATACGATCGCCCCAATTCGCGTGAGCGATGTCTGCTTCTCGCGCTCTCATCCAGTTGACGTTGCCGAGCAGCGTATTGATTTCGCCGTTGTGCCCCAATAATCGCATTGGCTGTGCAAGCGGCCATTTTGGCAAAGTGTTAGTGCTAAAGCGACGGTGATAAACCGCGAACGTGCTCTTATAGGCAGAATTTTTGAGATCTTCGTAGAATTCGCCTAGAACCGCCGATCGCACCATGCCTTTATAGACGATCGTGCGATTTGAGAACGAACACACATAAAACTCTGCCAGCGCTCGATCGCTATTCTCAGACAGCACTCTCAAGATCCGTTTGCGAGCCAGATAGAGCCGCCGCTCTAAATCTTCGCCCTGAAGCTGCTCGGAATGCACCAAAATCTGCTCGATTTGTGGCTGATTCTCTCGCGCCTGAATTCCCAACAAATTCGGCTTTACGGGAACCACTCGCCACCCTAAAACGGTCAGCCCTTCTTCCGATAAAACCTGTTCTGAAATCTCTCGTGCTGTAGCGGCAGCAGCAGAATTTTGAGGCAAAAAGACCATGCCCACGCCAGTCTGTGCGGCTTGTAGGGATCGAAGCCCACTAGAATCTGCCCACTCGTCAAGAATCTCCCACGGGATTGCCGTCATCAAGCCCGCTCCGTCTCCAGAATCTCGGTCAGCGCTACAGCCACCCCGATGCTCTAAGCAAGTCAGTGCAGACAGCGCTTTCACGACCAAATCGTGGCTCTCCCTCCCTTGCTGATCGGCGATGAAGCCCACGCCACAAGCATCCCGCTCCTCCACAAGCCAAGGTTGCCCTGGATACCCAGCATCGGTCTCTTGAGGGAGGTGATTGTCTAAACCTGCACTTGCTTTGATCATGGAATCGCTCATTTCATTCATTGCCAACACGAGAATGGGTCTAGGAAAAATGGACTGCAATGCGATCGGGTCATGTCTGCCCGCTTTTGGCATCGGCTACCGATCGGTCATCTATTAGAAACTTTATGAAGAAGCTATGAATACAACTGACACAGATCACACAATCGAGTAAAGATTTTTGTTAGTCAAGTCTGCTGGTCATTTAATTTAGACAGAAGCCTAGCAGAACTCGGTCATTCTGCTGATGTCGCAGCTTCTATGCAAACCACTGTTTAAAGTCCCCTGTAATCTGGACAGAGCGATCGCTCTGCTGCGTGAAGACTTAACCCTCGCTAAGTGCTGCTCTAAAGAGCGTTGAGTAATGCATAGTATAAAAAGTTTGCTTTTCTGACAATCCCCATCAACTGCTCGTATTGCTGAATCTTTCATCTCTCCAAGTCTATGACTGTCGCTACGCATACTTCTAGCATCTAGTGCCGATAGATCCATCCTACTCAGCTTTACTCAAAGTTAGGGGCATTTCAAAGCAGCCTGAACCGGAAAGTCAGGGTTTTCTGATAGATTCAGACAGCCAACGTCAAAAATTCTAGAGCCACCAGTAAAACACGCTGCGAACAAATTTTGCCTTTGCTCAGTCATTGCTTCTAAACACTTGCTTGAAGTTATCAAAAATCTGTGGTTGAATCTCAAACTCTTAGCTCGTCTCGATCGCCAGATTCCCGTTCAAGCTGGCATCGTTTCTTAAAAATCCTCATTCCAATCTCAGTCACCTCGATCGTAGGATTGATCAGCGTTCAAGCGATCGCCACTCCTTCTAAAACTGAAGCCCCTCTGACTCCCGTTGCCCAGGCTCCACCCGTTCAACAGACCAGTCAAATCTCTCTCAATGGTCGCGTCTTTACCCTACCTTGGAGCCAGTGGCAGACCGCCGGAATGACTCGTATCGGGGTGAGTGATGCCGCTCTCGTGCAGCTATTTGGAGCGCAATTACTCAATACCTCAACTGTGACGACCCAGCCGATCGACTGGTTTGCCTCTGCAACGCTTTCCCTTTCCACTCGGTTAGCGGCTCCTTTTCGCTATCTTGACATCACAAATCTCGCTCAACAGCTAGGGTGGCAAATTCAGCCTCAAGGCAACACGCTGCAAATTTCTACCCCATCTGCAAAAGTTCTAGGAATTCGACAGGTGCAGCAGTTGAATGGAGAACGGCTGGTCATTGACCTCGATCGTCCCACTCCCTATCAGGTCGATCCTCAAAGCCAAGAACTGATTATTACCCTTGATGCCCGAACTGATCCAGCCTTGGTCCAGAGCTTTAAAGCCAAGCCAGGAAAGCAAATTAAGTCCCTTAGAGTCGAGACGATCGCAGATCGAACCCTTCTCCGCATCGGCATCCCGATCGCTCTGCGTCCTCGAATTTCAACTTTGTCTAACCCCAGTCGGATTATTCTTGATATTCGACCTGATTATTTGGTCGATCAAGATATTCTCTGGGCACCAGGGCTACGCTGGCGGCAGCGCTACTTAACTTCTGGAACCTCTCAATTTCCCATCGTTTGGTTAGAGGCAGATCCTCGTCAGCCTGGGCTACGGCTGCGACCGATTCTTCCTAACCCAGCCACCGTTCCTAGCATCGCACCTTTGATTCAAACGGCTCGACAGTCTCAGGCAAGCGCTGCTATCAACGGCGGATTCTTCAATCGCAAAAATCAGCTACCTCTAGGGGCGATTCGTCGCAGTGACGAATGGTTATCTAGCCCAATTCTCAACCGGGGCGTGTTTGCCTGGAATGACCAGGGAGAAGTTAGGGTCGATCGCTTAACGTTGCAAGAAACGATCGTGACATCCACCGGACAGCAACTTCTTCTAACGGCGTTAAATAGTGGCTATGCTCAACCAGGTGTAGCTCGCTATACCTCTGCTTGGGGCTCAGCTTATGCCACGCTGTCGCAAAACGAAGTTCTACTCACTGTGCAGAACAATTTGGTGACAGAGCGACGGTTCGGGGCAGCCCCTGGAAGTCTCTTCCCAATTCCTTCTAGTGGATATTTGCTGGTTATCCGTTCCAACTCTGCGATCGCTACGTCTCTCTCGATCGGCACATCGCTTCAGCTTGAAAGCACTACATCTCCGTCTGATCTCAATCTCTACCCCAATATCGTCGGCGCGGGACCGCTTTTGATTCAAAACGGTCAAATTGTTCTAGATGCAAAAGCTGAACAATTTAGTACTGCTTTTATTCAAGAACTAGCGGCTCGTAGCGCGATCGGGCAAACTGCTGATGGCATGATCTTAATGGTGACTGTTCACGATCGCATCGGCGGGAAGGGGGCAACCTTGGCAGAAATGGCGCAAGTCATGAGTCAGCTAGGCGCAGTTAACGCTCTAAACCTGGATGGTGGAAGCTCAACAACTCTCTACTTAGGAGGACAAGTTCTCGATCGTCCCTCTCGCAGTTCTGCCCGTGTCTATAATGGCATCGGTGTTTTTCTCCAACCAAATCCATAGCAACGCAAGCTTAAGTCCGCCTCACGCTTGAGATCGCTCCGATGAAGAGTTAGTGAAATTCTTCTGAATTACCCCATTCGGGGTGGTGTCGTTGAAAACTCTTTGTTAGCCTTGTCGGTTGTTCCAGTTTGCAGATTTTAAATAATCGTGCGAAGTGGAAACCTCTAAATCCAGCGATCGTGCAGTCTGATCATTAACTTAACTCAGTGTGATAAATGGAGAGGAAACGGTGGCTCAACAAGAAATGATGCAAACTCCAACATTGAATCTATCGAAATCTCCGCTCAAAGGAGCCGCAGCGACCGAACTTCGCCCTTGGGGTTCATTCACTACTCTTGAAGAAGGGCAGGGGTATAAAATCAAGCGCATTGAGGTGAGACCAGGACACCGTCTCAGCCTCCAAATGCACCACCATCGCAGTGAGCATTGGATCGTGGTTTCAGGAACGGCTAAAGTCACCTGTGGCGAGGAAGACCTCGTACTCAGCAGCAATCAATCAACTTATGTTCCTCAATGTACGGCTCATCGCTTAGAAAACCCCGGTGTGATTCCTCTCATCCTGATCGAAGTTCAAAACGGCGAGTATTTGGGTGAAGATGACATTATCCGCTTCCAAGATGATTATTCTCGTGCGGGTTCCAGCAATTAACGTTAGCGGATTCATAAATTTAACGTCGTTGAGTGAGGCAGTCGTTTTCCGGGCTGTCTCACAATTTTTTGTGAATTTTTAAGAGTGTTTGATCGAGGCGTTGCACGATACAATCGGCATCACTTGTGCTAAAAGCTCGACCTTATGATTCACCTAAGTCATTCGGCGGTCGAAGAAATTCTTCGCCTCAAATTAAGACAACAAAACTCACAGGTCTTTTTT
>JBBQYE010000203.1:0-6090 GCA_038208945.1 Leptolyngbyales cyanobacterium
CTTCTTGCAGCGACGCGTTGTGTAAAAGGGCAGACGAATCTTGGGGTGCGTCGATCGCCTCTCCTGCACTTTTAGCAAAGCCTCCCGATAGCATTGCCCGATAGAAAGGAAGCTGAAAAATGTCGGTCAAAACAGAAGGCGCTTTCAGCAGATCTTCTACCGTCTCAAAGAGAGGCACCACTTGTATCGTGCTGATTCCGGTTGCGGGATCGTAGAGTCCGGCTTCTTTTGCCAGCAGCAAGACCTCTAGCATGTCGCTGACCTCGTGGCTCATGCTGATGATATAGGTGCGGCAGATGTCAAGTCCAAACTCCTGCTGAAGTTTACGAATCATGCGGAACGTGGCGATCGTTTCCCGCGCTTTTTCTGAGAAGGGCAACTCACCGGGGATCAGCGGTCTGCGGGTCTGAAGCTCGGTTGCCAGCCAGATGGTTTTTTCTGACTCTGACATCTCGTTATAGGGCTTGGGCAACACCTGGAGATAGTCGGCAATCTCGTTGAGCGTATCGGCGTGGCGCGTGCTTTCTTGGCGAATGTCAAGGTGGGCGAGATTAAAGCCAAAGATTTCGACTTGACAGATCAGGTGCTCTAAATCTCGGCAGGTTAACCCTGTTTCACCCAAGTTGCGCTGAATCAGGTGCAGTTCTGCTAGAAAGTCTTTGCCAGAGCGGTAAACCGTCGCTTCGTCATAATCAGGAATCTCTTGAGGCAGGGGATCACTGTTATACATCTGCTCATTGCGAGCCAGCGTGTTTCTCAGCCGCTTTTGAATGTAGGACAGCTTTAAGCGATAGGGTTCTTGACGATAGCGAACAGAGAGTTGATCGTACACATCGGGCATTCGCTGCTGGTCTTGCTCTAGCGATTCCAGCAAATCGGGCAATACGTCGCTCCAGTGCAGCGATAAACTCAGCAAATCAATCAAGCGATCGAGCGACTGAATATATTTCTCTAGCACCATTCGCCGCTGATAGCAGGCGGTTTGCCAGGTGACATAGGGCGTAACCGAAGGGTTGCCATCGCGATCGGACCCCACCCACGAGCCAAACTGACAGAAGTTATAGCGGGGCATCTGCATCCCTGGAAAGGACGAGTGCAAGCCTTGCTTTAAGCGCTGATAGAGATGGGGGATCGCATCAAACAGCACTTCCTGAAAGTAGTGCAGGGTGTAATCGACTTCATCGAGAACGGTAGGCTTGAACTGGTGCAGTTCGTCGGTGCGCCACCAGAGCCGAATTTCCTCGGTGAGTTGGTCTCGCAGCGAGTCGGCTTCCCATGAGGACGAGAGACCCATCGATTTGAGGTTGTCTTCGACGCGATCGAGTTCTCGCAAAACCTTGGCAATGCGTCGCTGTTTGTCGCGAATCGTGTGACGGACGATCTCAGTCGGGTGCGCCGTAAACACGAGCCAGACATCTAACTGATCAATCAGCCGTTGAATCTGCTGGGGCGGAACGTTGAGCCGCTTTAACTTGGGAAACAGCCAGTGAAACGTCCCGACTTCTCGCCGTAGATTGCTGTCGTGCATACTCTTTTCGAGCAAGTCAGCTTCTAGGCTAGAGGTCGTCTCAGGCAACTGCCCATAGTCATGCTTGTCGGCAGATGGCGCAGGCAATGCTTCACGAGCCGCCCGATATTGCTGCTGTTGATCTCGCTGCTCGTAGTGCTGCTCGACAATGTTGATCAACTGAAAGTAGAGCGCAAAGGCACGAGCCGCCCGAATTGCTTCATTGAGGTCGAGCCTTTCAACAATTTGCAGCACGTCTGACTCGGCAAACGTCGTTGCTTGACCTTCGGGCGAACACATCTCACGCAACTGGTTGAGCAAATCGACCAGTTCTTGACCGCATTCCTGTTGCAAAACCGCTTCCCACAAGTCTTCGACAATTTTGATGCGATGGCGAAGAAAAAGGTCGGAGGTGATGACCCCTCCATCACCAAACGATATATTTGGCACTGCGTTAGCTTCTGTAGCGATTCCGAAAGAGGACTCTTCGGGAGAGGGACGGGTCGAACTCATAAAGCGGTTCCGGCAGAGATATTCAACAATTCTACGAGGAAATATTTGATTCTAATAGTCGCGAACCATTCAATTATTCTGAGTTTGTCTTAGAGAACCTTCGGGGGCTGTGAATTTGAAACGTCTAAAACAGGTAGTCGATCGCCTCTAAAAATCTCTTCACTCAGCGATCCAAGTTCCTGTAGCCCATCGACGATCGCTCGAACTCCAACCATGCCTATCAATACAGGCACCACTGCTAGCCCAACTAGAATTTCGGGATCGATTATTGAGGTGAGGCGGGTCTGCGAGTCGATCGGGAAAGATTTTTGGTCAGACGATTCCATCGGGATCTCTTAAGTAAGGGGCGAAATGACGGGATCTGGCTTCAATTTCTCAAAAAATAGTTGAGATTATTGATTTTTAGACTAGAATTTCTAAGATTTCAGCCTGAGGATGACTCGAGCAACCAGATCTTAAATCTAAATCTGGGACGGTATCATGAGAGACCGAAACTAAAGGAGTCGAGTTGCTTCTCAACGCTTCAACCCGTCGTAGATCTATCCGTTTGTTGATGCATTGTGTTTAGCCTAGCAAGTTTACAGATTTACGGTCTGAATCCCTAGCTCGTTATTGCGTGAATTGATTAACTTTTGCTTACCATATCAAAGAAAAGCTCGGTGAAAACGAAAATCAGTGTGAAAAAGTAGAGCCGGGTGTGCAAGTCTCGAAGAGCAAAATGAGCCGTCTGACCCACCATAAGGAATTCCGCTTCTGATGTTGAACGTACCTAAGCGCCCGCCCTCCTCGACGAGACCTGTAAAAAACAGACCTACGACTCTAGTTCAATGGCTTGATCAGGTCATTGACTTACCGCAGGTGCGAGTGCAGGTACGCTTGCGGGGCAATAACTTATATATTCTGTGCGAAGGTCAGGAGTGCCCACTCCGATCGCTGCTGTTGCTTCGGGTCGTTCGCGCTCTTGCCGAGACGAATCTAGAGCGATTTGTTCCTAAGAGTCAGCCTCAAGTCTATCAGGTTTTGCTCTATGGGCGATCGCTGGGTCAGGCGCGCCCCGCATGGGCAGACGTGATTTATCTCAATCAACTCGATCGCCACCTAGAAAAGCTGCAAAGACGAGCATCGAATACAAGGTCGGTTCTAACCGATGACACTCCAATCTCTTCGCTGGTGATCGCCAATATTCGACTCGCCAAACAGGGGCGACCGGATGCGATCGCTCGTTATCTGAGTGAGTTTCTCAACGCGTTAGGGGTCGCAGTTCGGGCGACTGTAAAAATGGTGCCGTCGCGACAAGGCACGCCCGACCACTCGCGGCTCTGGGTGATGTGCGAGTCTATCTACAGCCCCGATGCGTCTCTGATGGCAGAATCGATCGCGCAAAAGCTGCGTGATTTAGAGTTGTCAGGCTTTCAAGACGCGATCGTCTTCAGCCAAGTTCACGGAGAACCCCAGCCCGAATGGACGCTGCGCGTAGATCTGACTCCTCCCGATGAGATGCTCAAAGAATGGGCGCGCTGGGGAGACACTGAAGCGATTTCTCGGCTGCTCGATCTCACCTGTGACGAAACTATTTGCGCTTCTGCAACACTTAAAGATAGGACGCTTCACATTTCCTGCACGGGATCGCCTGCTCCTGATCAGAAACGAGCGATCGCGGTCATCCAGCCGTTACTCGACGCGATCGCCCCTCAAGGCATTCAGTCTGCCACGGTCTACGGAGCCACCGGACAAGGAGATAAAACAGTCCCAGATGACACCCCCGCATGGGTCGAGTGGCTGAATCTACCTGCCTCTATTCACACGGCATTGTCTGACTCAACTCACTGGCTGGCAGAAAAAGGAGACATCCCGGCGATCGCGTATCTGTTAACTCGATTGCTTAACCCCGATCTCGATCGCCAACTTGCCACCGGAGGCATTCGCATTCAAGTCCGGCAAAAAGAAGATCTGCTGCACATCATGGCAGACGCGCCGCTGTGCCCTCCTCAAAATCGGGTCGGAACGGCGATCGCTCAGTTTCTCAAACCGCTCGATATTCCAGGGGTTGCAGGGGTGAGAATCTATGGACGCAGATCTGGACAGGTGCGCCCCGCCTGGAGCTATGGATCTGATTTTGGGGTTCGCGATCGCTTAGTGCCCGCCGCCACTCCAGAATTTGCTGCCTCAGACGAATATGTGGGTGACTTGCTGACCGAATCGGGTGAACTGACGCGCCGATTGGACTTAACCTCCAATGATCTGCAAGTTGCTCTCAGTCGGCTGCTCGAATCGGTGCAGGGGCTGTTGACTCGATCGCAGCTATTTGTCGTTTCAACTTCTAGTAACCGGACGTTAGACGCAAAACCGGAGATTTCTCACCCTACAAAACTTGCTTTTGTGTGGGGAACGCTCGGTCTCTTGCTCACAGTGCAGTCTGATTGGATTTTAGGACAACTCCTTAAGCCAAACGTCGAGCCAATGAAACCGACTCCGATCGCAGTGGTTTCTCCGTCTCCTAACGTCTCAGATGAAATCAAGTTGCCTCAATTGTCCCTACAAAAACCTGGTATTGGTCGCGGAGAAGCCTTTAATGGGTCTGGCTTTACTCAGTCAGGGCAAACCGTTCTCTCTACGGACGATCGCAGCCCATCGCTAAACTCGATCGCCGAGGCTCCGATCGCTAAAGCGCTTGCGGCTGCTCAACTTCAGCAAAAAGCTGTGGTGGATGCGGCTCGATCGCCCTATCCCACCTTCAACGCCCGTCAACTGGATGAAAAGCTGGTTCTCTATCGCCAATATGTTGAAAAATCGGGTGCGCCAGATGTGCTGATTATGGGCAGTTCTAGAGCCATGCGAGGCATCGATCCGACTGCGTTGCAGCAAGCGTTAGCAACTCAGGGCTACTCTGGCTTAAAGGTTTTTAATTTTGGGGTGAATGGAGCGACCGCCCAGGTTATTGATTTAATTGTGCGCCGCATCTTACCTGCCGAAAAAATGCCCAAAATGATCATCTGGGCAGATGGTTCACGAGCAGTCAACAGCGGACGTATCGATGTCACCTACAACGCGATCGCCGTCTCCCAGGGCTTTAAGAAACTCCCGAATGATCCCTCTCCGCCCGCGATCTTAGCGGTTCCGACTCCCGTTCCCGAATCCTCTTTAACTCAGTCATTAGGAACGATTTCATCCACTAATTCTGTTGTGGCAGACAGCTATCAAGCAGTCAACACTTGGCTAAATCAGTCGCTGGCAAATCTTTCTAGCACTTATAATCAGCGAGAAGCACTCAAAACGCTCTTTCAGCACGAGGTCGCATCTGGGCTTAAATCGACTCCGGGTGCTGATCACGACGCTGATCTGACGATCGCTCAAGACGGACAGGGATTGATTGATGTCAATGGCTTTTTGCCGATCTCAAATCGATTCAACCCAGCAACCTATTATCAGAAATATTCTAGAGTGGCGGGCAACAGTGACGGTGACTATGCCGATTTTCGATTAGAGGGCGGACAGGCTGAGGCGATCGCGTCTCTCGCAAAATTTACTCAGTCCCGAAAGATTCCTCTCGTGTTCATCAATCTGCCGCTGTCAGGGGAATATCTTGACTCGGTGCGCCAAGCGCATGAGCAGGCATTTCAGCAATATATGCTACGTGCCTCTGCTGAGTTGGGGTTTACTTATCGCAACTTAGGGGAAGAATGGAGAGTGGAGAACGATTTTTTCGCTGACCCCAGTCACCTCAATCGATATGGGGCATTTGCGGTGTCTAACCACATTGCAAAAGATCCGTTAATTCCTTGGATAAAACGATAATGGCTCAGTGTCAATTAGGCTTGTATCGGTGATTGCACCTTGACTTCACAAATTTTCGCTAGAGCGTTATGGAATTATGATATAACGATTAAGGTTTTGTTACAAACAGCACCGCATCATCCCTAGCAAAGGATAGATTTCTGAAAAATTTGTCCACCTTAGGGCTGAGAGCGTCACAATCCATTCGCTGGTAGACGACCTGCTCACAGCTAGGCAGGTTTTTATGTGCATTCCGAACACTACTCGGAGGAAAAAATCCATTCATGACAGCATCG
>JBBQYE010000204.1:0-6074 GCA_038208945.1 Leptolyngbyales cyanobacterium
CCGATGGGGATGGTGCAAAATACGGGGAATGTTTTGGCAGATATGCTTCCAGCAGAAGCGCCGCCGCTGATGGCTCCCTTTGTCAAACTGATTCCTAAATTTGAACGCCATTTGCTTGCCGAACGAACCACAGGCTGGTGGCTGCAAACCGAAGATTTACCTGATCCGAATAATCGCGTTCAAGTCGTTGATGATCAGGTTCACTTGAATTACACACCCAACAATACGGAAGCGCGCGATCGCCTGACCCATCGCTGGACTTCGGTACTCAAATCCCTTGAGCGCAAAGCTATGCACGTGTTGCCGTTCAGCATCTATCCTCGTACTCATGTCCCTGTACAGGCAGTGGGTCATCAATGCGGAACGTGCCGCTTTGGTTCAGATCCTCAAACCTCAGTCTTAGATTTGAACTGCCGCACCCATGATGTGGATAATCTGTATGTAGTGGATGGTAGTTTTTTCCCGTCAAACTCAGGGGTCAATCCAACGCTCACAATTATGGCAAATGCGCTGCGAGTGGGAAATCACTTGATGGCACGATTGGGATCGTGATCCATGACAAACAGAACACAACAATTTTAGGAGGCAGCAGCAATGAATGAGCCAGATCAATCAATGGAATCAACCCAAAATCAGTCTGAATCACCGACCCATCATCCGATCGCCACAGGTGTAGGAGCGGCAGTGGGTAGCGCTGCGGGTGCTGCGATTGGAAATGCCATTGCAGGTAAAGTGGGTGCAGCCATTGGCACTGTGGCTGGCGCGATCGCAGGTGGTATGGCTGGAGGCGCGATCGCAGAGTTCACAGAAGAGTTGCTTCAGGAAACAAAACCCTCCCTCAGCTTAGGCTTGGGTGCTGATACTAAAGAACCTGAATTGCCCGCTCACTATGCCTGGGAAGAGTTACAAGCGCTATCCAAGCCTCGTTAAAAAATTTAACTAGATTGATGAGCGCCGCAACTCTGCTTGTTTGACGACGATTGTCAGGGTAGAGAAACACTTTATTACCTCCTTTGAGAAACCACTATTCCGCCTTAGATTCATCCAAATTCAGCCTAACGAAACTCGCAATCAATCGACAGAAGTAGCATGATCGGACATGAAACAACGAATCCTTACCCAGGAGAACCGCAAATGCAAGCCGATCGCTTAACGATGCAAGATCCACGTCACCAGTATCCCATTCCCCCCTTCCCCCGTCAGCCGCAGTCTGTTCCTGGACTGGCTCAGGAGATGCAACCGAAACCAGATCACGGCGAAAACAGCTACATCGGAAGTGGAAAGCTCAAAGGTCGAAAGGCACTCATCACAGGGGGCGATTCTGGCATCGGGCGTGCTGTTGCGATCGCCTTTGCGCGGGAAGGTGCAGATGTGGCGATTGGTTATCTTCCTAGCGAAGAAGCCGATGCCCAAGAGGTCGTCAAATTAATTGAGCAATCTGGACGCAACGCGATCGCGCTTCCGGGCGACATCTCCGATGAGACGTTTTGCCAAAAGCTTGTCGTCGATGCTGTGTCATCTCTAGGCGGACTAGACATTCTCGTCAACAATGCGGGAGTGCAAAAGTCGTATCCCTCCATCAGCGATATTCCGACTGAGCATTTTGACAAAGTGATGAAGACAAACCTCTATGCCTTGTTCTGGATTACAAAAGCCGCCGTGCCTCATCTAAAACCCGGAGCCGCCATCATCAACACGACCTCTATTCAAGCGTACCAACCTTCAGCCTCTCTTCTAGACTATGCTTTGACCAAAGCAGGAATTGCAGATTTTAGCAAAGCTCTCGCTAAACAGATGATTGAAAAAGGAGTCCGCGTGAACGCGGTTGCGCCCGGTCCGTTTTGGACACCCCTCCAGCCGAGTGGGGGACAGACTCAGGACAAAATTGAGAAGTTTGGCTCGGAAGTGCCGATCGGACGACCCGGACAGCCTGTAGAAATTGCGCCTGTCTATGTGCTGCTGGCATCGCAGGAAGGCAGCTATATTACGGGAGAAGTCTATGGGGTGACGGGCGGTAGTGGAATTGCGTAATCGCTCATCCCCGTGATCACAACAGTAGTATGGCTTACGAAACGCACTGACTTCAAGCGATTGTGGTGCGTTTCGTAACGCTCAACACACTCTACAGGTGATAACCTCGAATTCAAGAGATACAGCAGGAAACACGCTGGATTTCAGGATGAGTGCAAAGCGCGACGGGAGGGCAGATGCACGCTTTTTCTGTAAGGTTCTGAAGGCTCGACACACCCAAATACTCTGTCATTGGTCATAGTCCGAGTCATCCCATCCAGTCCAGAGATGTTCTAGGGTGGCATATGCGAGGATTGCTTAAAGCGTAGACCGAGCGTCTGAATGTGGTTCAATCGGTGAGGTGAGCGAACGAGTGCCTGGGCGATAGCGTACCAGTGGCGGAGTTGGTGTAGCGAGATTTGTTCTGGTTCCACGACTCCCTCCTTTCTGAAGAGGTCGAGTTTGATAAATTGGGGAGATTGATCAGGAGTCTGGATGGGGTCTAGTTCACTAATAGGATGAACCGATCGAGGACGGGTAACGAGATGTACCGCCTCGTCGCTCACCACGCCTTCAAAGGCATCAGCGAGGGATCAAGCAGCGGCGGATAGTTCGATATTGTCTGGCTCCACAGGTTCTGACGGCAGCGATATCATAGAAGTACCTTGTGGTTCATGTGAGTAATCGAGCGCTTCATATTCATTACTAATCTTGATTCGTGTGGTCGTTCGTTCGTGCGGTGGATTGAATCAGAGAGAGCACAAAAAGGAGACAAAGAAGACAAGCAGGGGTAAAAATTAAAGAGAACCCCATGTCCACGCCCTTTGACCCAGAATCCGCAGTAAAACGAGCGTGGCGCAATGGACAGTTCTGGTATGCGATGCCCCAGATGAAAAACTATGCGGGGTACGATCGCGATTCCCATCAGTATCTGTCTGCATCGCCGTCCGCGATCGTCCCGGATGCAGCGGCGCAAGGGAACCCCTCAACTCGTCCCTTTTGTGCTGTGGCTGGGGAAGCGCCAAGGCGAAGAAATCACCTTCAAACAGATTCAAGACAACTGGGCTAAAAACAACGGAGTCGGACGCGGAAAAGAAGTGCTGATGCCGTTTACTGGTGCTCTTTCGCGCTTTTCTGAAGCCAAAGCTCGTACCGCAGGCAAAATGAGTGCCTTTCTGCTGGCGACCTTTTACGCAGCAATGGCAGGCGCAGCATTCATCATTGAACTGTTGTTTCAGTTATTACATCTGGTGCCCAGCGATCGCAATGCTCAAGTTTTAGATGCAGGCATTAGTTTTAACTACACAACGATTCTCAGCATCGTTTTCTTGGTTCTGGCTGTTATCCTCGTGACTCACTTTTTCAAAACAGGAGAACCTGATGTACTGCGGATGATGAATCATCCTACCAAAAAGCATGAACAGCGTAGTCATCATGCTCATCATTAAATGTCAGAGATGCTTGCTTTAGCCCGCTTTTGCTTTAGGCTCAAGTAGATCACTAAGCTTGAAATAACACAGAAGAAAAGGATGCTAGTGTTTGTTGCACCATAACCAAAGCCGCCATTTGACCGAGGTTGCGTCAGCAAATCGCCTAGTGATGCTCCTAAAGGACGAGTCAAAATGTAGGCAATCCAAAATGCTAGAACTTCATTCAGTCTCAAGTAATAGTAGCTGAACGCTGTCAACGAGATCGCAGCCCCAAATAGCAGTAAAGCTTGAAAATAGCCCAAGTTCAACGCCTCTGCGAGATAGTCCCCGGTAGCAGTCCCCATTGCAAACGCCAGTAAAATCGCAATCCAGTAAAACAGTTCTCGCTTTGCCGTGTGAATCGAGTGCATTGCTAAAGTCTTTTCATTGGCATACCAGATGGCAAACACGATCGCTAAGGAAATCCCAAAAATGATATTTGTTGTCACTAAACTCACACCCAGCTTATCCACGAGTCTGTCAGTGATCAGCGTACCCACAATGCTGGCAAGAACAACCGCAAGCCAGTAGCTGACTGGAACATAGCGTTTTAGCCGAAACTGATTGAGTAGTACTATCAGCAATACGCCGCTCATGATGTATGAAGTCGTCGCTAAACCAAACCCTAACGTAGTGGATAAAAAGTCTGCTGCGGTCTCGCCCACTGTGGTTGCTAGAACCTTAATGATCCAAAAATAAATCGTAATTTCTGGAACCCGATTTAACGGTTTATTCATGATTGATGCTCCAATGATGTTCTATGAATAGAATCGGTCAACTGTTGAAGGCTCCCAGTAAGACCATCTAGGAGCCTTCAACACTATAACTAAATCAGACTAACCATCATTGGTTTCGCCATCTCCATCGCCTGCTGATTGAGGAACTTGAACGCTGCTGCGGGGCTGCGTCTTCTCGTCACTCTCGCTGTTTGGAGTACTTGTACCGAGGACAGTACCGTTGCCTGCATCCACAATGACTTCGTTCTGCCCGATCGCGACAGCATAAACTAAACTACCGTTTTCATTTTCCAGTTTCACACTGCTGGCAGTTCCTTTTGCAGCCGTTTCCGCCGATCGCTGAGCTTGTTGAGGCGTGATTTTAGCAAAGGATTTCAGCGTTTGAGCTTCCTGGGTTCCCTTTGCATCATCATTGGTTTCACCATCTCCATCGCTCTTTTCGGTCACTTGAGTAGCGGGCATAACGGCGACCGGAGATTGAGTTTGAGCAGCGTTGACCAGCTTGGCTAAACCACCAAGTCCGAGTGTACCGATCGCAGCAAGAGTCAAAATGAGTTTTGTTGAAGTTTTCATTGAGTCAAATCTACCTAAGATTGGTTTGCTATTTCACTGTAGGCACTGAAAGTCAAGAACTTGGAAAGATATGAAAAAAAGTGTGACTCACCTCTAAATACAGGACAAAAGATTTAGGACTTGTCGATACTGCTAGTTTTGGCTGTACAGATTCAGGAAAATCTGCCGGAGAACATCAAAGCCAGTGCGAAAAATACTTCTGGCTTTGCGTCCATGCTTTTTAATTTTGAGGGACTTATGTTCCACGCACCACTGCCCAACGCGATGTGCCTAACAGAACGCTAAGGTCAGGAGTGCGATGAGCTTCTTCAATCGGTCTCGGTCTTTGAGATGCGTGGACTCCAGGCAAAAACCCTGTGGTTTTGCTATCCGATCGCCTGGATTTTGGGTGCGGAAGGATTCCGAGTGCTCAGTGTTGAAACTGAAACTGCCTGCTATGCGATTCTCGATCTATGCGCTAAAGTTGGGTTCGGTTTCATTCTCACGTCTGCAAGTCAGGATGTACTGGCTCAAGCAAGTGACAGCGATCGCATCCTTGAAATAGCTTACGCTTATCTGGATAAACCTACTCCTCATCATCAATCTAACCGTCGTGAATAGAAAAATGTTGCCATGACTTCAACATCCCAACTATCATCATCTTGCGAAAGCAACCAACGATACTAAGCACAAACTTAAAGCTGATGCAGTGATGAGAGCATGTTCAACCCGACGATCGCTGTGATACTGACAACACGTAGAAAAAGCCCAACGTAAATAGTCAATTGTCCACCATGATCAACAGTGGGATCATTTTGAATGTTGGAAGGGGACTGCGAGGTGGTTGAAGCAGGTAAAGGACTAATCGGCTATGAGCGCACTAAATTGATTATTTCAATGTGACCTTGATAATGCTAATATCAGCTCTTCAAACGGTTCGTAGTATTCTTCAGTCAGGACGCTATCTTAACTTCCCCCCTGTCTCAACTCCTGAACTGTCGTATTGTGAATACCAAATTCATCGCCCAATTGTGCTCCCAGCGTGCCATGCAGGTAGAGCGCTCCTAATAGAACAACGCCCACCAGTAAATAACTCCATTGCACCTCTCTAGGACGATCTTTACGCCAGCGGTAGCGCTGTAATCCCCGCCATGCCGCCATTCCAACGATCACCGCCAGCAATAAAATGCCTCCCAATCCATGCAGCAACAGCGTTGACTTGGCATCTAAACCCCAATTGCTGACTTGATTGGTTGGTGGAGTCGCTAACATCAGCTCAAAAAAGCCAGCCGCAACGGTAAAAAAT
>JBBQYE010000205.1:0-6060 GCA_038208945.1 Leptolyngbyales cyanobacterium
AGTTAATCGCGATCTTACTCGGCACGGGGCAAGGACCTGGGAAAGCTTTCAGCAGTCGGGTTAGGACAATTGATATTGCAGACTCTTAGCCAGCATCAGCGTGATCCTCTCGGCGTTTTGCGAGAGGTGAGCATTCAAGAATTGACCAAAATTTCGGGAGTCGGTCCAGCGAAAGCAACATCCATTTTAGCAGCGATCGAGCTTGGCAAACGCGCCTATCAGTCTCGCCCTCCCGAAAAAACGATCATTGATGACCCCGCAGTCGCAGCAGCAGCCTTGAGCAACGATCTGATGTGGCAAACGCAAGAACGATTTGCCGTGCTGCTGCTCGATGTCAAACACCGCTTGATCGGGACGCAGATTATCACGATCGGAACCGCCACCGAAACGCTGGCTCACCCCCGCGACATTTTTCGCGAAGTGATTCGTCAAGCGGCAACTCGTGTGATCGTGGCTCACAATCATCCATCGGGCAACGTCGAACCCAGCCCTGAAGATATTTCTCTGACTCGTCAACTCCTCGCAGGTGCCCAATTTTTAGGAATTCCGCTGCTAGACCACCTGATCTTAGGCAACGGAAATCATCTCAGCCTGCGTCAAACGACTTCACTCTGGAGCGAACTGCCCCAGGGAGATTAGCAGGTTTCAGCAAATCATCTGAAGCCTGAAACTGCTAAATCCCCAACAGCTCATCAAGTTCGTCTAGAGCTTCACAAGCGTTTGACGGATTAACCTGCCTGAAGGGAACGATCGTTTCCCCGCCTCCAAAACTGCGCCCATATAAATAATCATCGGCATATTTACGAAAGACGGCTTCGATCGCGGCTCGTGCATTTTTCAAGCCCCATTCTGAGGCAATCATCTCTGCTTTCTCTAACACGTCTTCGCTGAGTCTCACTTTGTTGTCATACATAGCTGCAATCCTTCGTTAATGGGAAATAAACCGCGCACATTGGCAAATTGAGGTTCGGGCATCACCGCAAATAACTTGCGACCCGCCAACCGTTCGGTAATCAAATGAGAGCTTCCACCCGTCACCAAAAATCGCGTCACCCGCGCCATGTAAGGAGTGTATTGAGCCTTGATCGTCTGAAAAATGCCCTTAAACCACGGGTCGAGATAGTCATCTAACCACAGCGACCAAGACAATCCCGTGTCGGCGTAATTGTGTCCCGTTTTAAAGCCATCCATGACGATCGCCGGGTCAGCCGTCGTTCCTAAAAGATTGGATAATCGCTTATCAAAACTGATTGCGGTTGCTAATTCATAAGCTCCGCCGCGATCCATCACGTTTTCATCAATCACGTCACCTTCAGCATCCATTAAGCGTGTAATCCAGGTGCCACCACCAATATCAACCACGATCGTGTAGCCGTTTTCAGCGATTAGCCCCAACCGTTGCGCGTAGCGATAAGAACCCAATCCTTCTCGCTCAACCTCAACGCGATCGACCGTTACCCGAAACGGAATGCCGTTGCGCTTAAACTCGTGCACTCCCATCAATTGTGACCTGAGAGACTCTTGACTTCTAGCGGGTTCTGGCGTTGAGACATGAAGCTGAAGATTGAATTGGCACAGAGCTTCTGCGGTTCGGTCTGCTTCTAAACAGGCATAGAGATGCAGCCGCGCTAAGTCAACTTTATTTTCAACGACTGTCTGTTGCTGTCTGCGATATTTGTATGCCTGGGTGCCAAAGTGATAACGAGTGCCATCGGGTAACTCAACCAGAGGAGAACTGTCAGAATAGCGTACGGCATCGCGACCCTGAGGCACCTGAAATCGAATCGACCGAATTGCCTTCGGAATCCCCGTTCCATCCCAAAACTTTAAGTCATAATTTCCGCCATCGAGTGCCAGCGATCGAGTTGGGGCAGCAGGCATCTGCGGACTGGTTGCAATAGGATCTGGATGCGCGATCGTGGGTTCTTTTTTAGCTTTTGACTGTCTGGTTTCTACACTGGTCATTGGTTTTTCCTCTATACTGATGCGTGAAGGGCTGCGACGATATGTCCCCGTTTGCGTTCAGACTTACCCAGTTAGTACACAGGTACTATATGAGAATTGAGAGAGGGTGTCAACTAATTGGGTTGGAGATTCACTGAGATTTTTGTGCAGAACACCAGTCTGAGAGTGATACAATTATGTCTGTGCAGAAGTAGACTTTAACTTAAGGTCTATAGATTCACATCTTCGGGCGATTAGCACAGTGGTAGCGCACTTCCTTCACACGGAAGGGGTCACTGGTTCGAGTCCAGTATCGCCCATCCCCGTTAACTTCACTTTTCGAATAACACTTTGGTTGTCGTCGTTAACGTTTTCATGTCGCTTTAACACAGTTGTGTCGTTGAGCGTTGACTTTTCGGTCGCTAACGAATTAACTGTCGCTCAATAAGCACAAGTGTAAAGGAAGTGCGCCTTTCAATTCACCCTAATACAAGAATAACGGACATCTTAGGAGTCAGATCTATGATTATTGAAAGCCCCTCACTGCAAGGCAATAAGCTCTTGTGGTGAGGGGCTTTCAGCATACTCTTTGCAAGACTGAAGAGATCGCATTTCCACAAGGATCAAGAGTTCATCATGTGCTTTAATGAGTCCTTTCAATCCGCCCTGTCTTAAAAAGGCGATCGCGACACAAATGCCAGCACCAAGGGATGGCCGGGATAAATCTTTCAATCTGCCCTGTCCTAAAAAGACGATCGCGACTCAAGCCACCGCAACATAGTTGCAGTGAGCCTTCCAGCGAAGCTTTTGGCAAACCTTGCTCTCAAGCGAGTTTTAAGCTTGTCGAGAATCGCTCTGAATTCATCAACGGCTTCTAAGAAGTTGATTGAGAGGCAAGTTTAGCGTTTTGGCAAAAGCCCTGAGGATTTTGCCTCCGCTTAGGTTTGCCAGATTTTAAGGGCTAGGGTGAATTCCTCCTTACTCGGAGGTGAAGACAGTAACCATCACTGCGGTAGACCCGCACCCTTTTGTTGGTAGCGCACCCAACTTCGAGGTGGACAGTCACTAGAGCCAGAAAGCAAGACCATCTTCCAATAGTCAAACTAGCTCGTAATTGGCAGATAGCACAGAGACCATTGCTGGCATGAACTACGGCGCAATTACTTTATACAGTACAAACGCTCTAATTGCAAGTGGCTTTTACTTCCGAGCTTGGTAGGCTGCGATCGCCAGTCCTTTTGCTTTCTCTTGAGGCGTTCCTGTCAAAGGTTGTTTGGCTGTCTCAATCGAAATGCCGAACTGGACAGCTTGACTCTGAATATTTTGACTGAGTCGAGCATAGCTCCAGCGATGAACACTCACCCGATATTGGAGCGCATATTGCCGCTGTAGTTCGATCGCGAGGTATTCTTGCTCTGCTCTCGCCTGAACCTCACTTTGGATGCTCTCTCGAACATCCCCAACGTCCGGTAAAACCAGGCTGCCTACTTGGAACTCTTTCGCGATCGCAACAATCGCTTTAGCCAATAACTGATCGATATACTCTCCTAAACCACCTTCTGACTGTCGGTTAGGAGCCGCTTTACGCTGGCTATTATGCCGTTTGTGCGCGATACGCGGCTGGCGCAAGCGATAGCGGTTGAGTAGCCGGTAATTTTCTCCTAAAAGCTGGCGAATACTGCGATAGGTAATCACTTTCCCAGTCGCTCCGTCAATGATGGCGACAGTCGCAGGTTTATCCAAACCAAAGCTCACCCCTAGCAATCTGTTGGCATCACCTCGATAAAGTGGATGATTAGGACGGGGAAAAGGGTTATTGAGTAAAGCCAAGGTCGTTTCTCGGCGTTGCAAAAAGGCTTCCTGGGCTTGATTTAAATTACCCTTGACTCTTGTGCCCTTAACAATCTTGTTAATCGTCGTGACTTTTTCCTGACAAACCTGAGCCGTTCCTTCGGCTGTCCAAAGGCGCGTATCAACTGCACAGAACAAGGCAAGGTCATGCTGATTCCAGGGTTCTCCTTCGCCAAGACCCATTCTCCAGGCAAGGCGTCCAGAGCGGAGAGCAAAAAGCTCACTAGAGTGCTGCCCTTTGCTGGCACGTTTAATTTTCTGATCTTCCAGGAATCGTTTGAACCAATGAAGCTGTCGATTACCACAGTAGATCTCAAAACTGTGTTCACTGATGCCATTAAAGCTGACACAAAGTCGCCCTTTAGCATTCAGAGACCAGTGCAGGTCTTCGTTTGTCTCATAGCCCACTGGAAACGGTAAGGGCTTGGCTTCAGTCAGGAGGCTTGCTTGCCAGTCTGCTGCTTGCGTCTCATCTTCAGGCATTTGAGTCGTCGCCAGGGCTAAGGACTCCAACCAGGTCTGATCAGAGAGATCTCGACCATGCGGAAGGCGGCTGTTCTGGAACTGCGTCATAAGCCGTTCTAACCGAATTTCGACCTTACGACGGCGCTTGACAAATTTTTTGTGGTCTTCTGGACGCTCAGGTACTCTACAGCCGTTTTTCAGTAGATAGACGATCGCACACCCAGTTGGCACTTCCTCTGCTTGCTCATACAGCTTGAAGAGCACACTGGTAATACTGCCTCTCTGCTGCTTGTTGTTTGGCGTAGCTTGTTTCCTACTGCAAGCCTGTCTCGGTTGAGGTTCATTGTCCGCTGCTGCTGGAAGACTGATTTGAGCCAAAAGTTCGCTGGCTTTAGCCTGTAGGGTACTCAGATCGCTTTGCAGGGCAACTGTTAGCTCCTCGTCACTCTGGAGAATGGCAAGCCATCGAGTTTGCCCCGCAATCTTTTGTTTAAGACGCTTTTGGAGGGCTAACCAGGATTTATAGATACGATGAACGATCGCAGTTGCAGAGGCATAAAAGCGCCCTGGTTGCCCTGCGAATCGCTCCTCTCCCCTCAATTCCTTACAGCATTCTTTAACTACTGCTAGTGAAATGCTTCCCGTTTGGCACCAGTCGTCAAAGCTGTCGTGTTTAGCAATTTTTTCCAGGCGTGCATTAATTAGCGGTGTGTACTTTCCCGCCATCAGAGACCAGAGTTGGCGGTGAGTGTCTTCATTGGCGACCAGACGGCAGTGAATCGTGATCATGCTCATGGGTAGCTCCGAGGAATCTTAGGGTGAGAGGTAATGGGTTAGGCAATGGCGCGATCGTTTTCCTAGATTGCACTATGTTCACCTTGACAAATAGTACATCAGTTCTATGCAGCGATAGAAGAATATACCAGTGCAGAGTGGTGGGAATAGTTGAGCAGCCTAATCCGAAAGTGTCAGAAGTGAAGCTTCAAAAGGTCTAAAACCAAGGCTGTATTCGCAAGAAAAGAAATGCTTTCCAAATCATTTCGATTAAGCAGATTGAGACATCACTTCCAACGCCTGTACTCGCTCGGTAAATCTGCGATCAATATCGGAGGATGATTGGCGCTTCTGCTTACTTTTATTTGGTGTTGGCTGCGAATGCTTTAATTCTGGTAAAGTAACATTCGCCAAAATCTGACCCGCTCTGTGTTGAATTTCTTCAAGGTTTTCAGGGCTTGCGACTTCAGGACATTTTTTCAGCATTAGCTCCACCCCTGACTTTGAAAAAAAGATCAAGCCCACGGCTGAATCAGGGTTTGAGGTCTAAAATCTGCTCAAATTTTGTCCGGAGTATTGCAGTGAGAAAGCACCTCGAAAAGTAACGTGATGAAACTCAAACTTCAGAAATTACGTCAATGACTGCTATCTATTGCACTCTGACTACCGCATTTAGCTGTTCCAAGTGTGCCGGAACAAGGGAAATTTGCCTCTAGCGCAAGAATGGAAACCATCTGCCGCAATACTTACAAGAGGTGTTGAAGTGATTCTACGGAGGTTTCGGTGAAAAAGGTCTTTAAGAAGCTAGTACGCAATCGCATCCCCGACATCATTCAGGCAGCAGGGCAAGAGTACGCGATAGAGACGATGACTGAGGAAGAATTTCACCAAGCGCTACGGGCAAAACTGGTGGAAGAAGCCCAAGAAGCATCGACAGCAGCTTCTACAGAGTTGGTTGCAGAGTTAGCTGACCTGTGTGAAGTCATGGACACTTTGATGGCGGTTTACGGAATTGACCGTGAGACA
>JBBQYE010000206.1:0-6055 GCA_038208945.1 Leptolyngbyales cyanobacterium
CGTCACCCTGGTTGGATGAGCAGTAAACAGATCGCTGCTGATCTAGTAAACCAATTAAGCAATAGCAATCAGTTCCAGCTAAACTATCAGAAAAATGATGTCTACCTGTTCATAAGAAACTAAGTTCTCAGATAACCTAGAAGTCATTTCGGTAACGATGCTCTTAAGAAAGACTCGATCGTTTCACCCAAAATCAACTTCAGCAAGTAGTTAACACTAAGGTTCTTCAGAGAGTTGCAGATTTACGGGCTGCGTCTTTGATGGCAGCAATGATTTGATCACCTGTCGGATTGAGTATCCTGGGGCTTCATGCACAAACACCAGCGGCAACAGCGCCACTAATCGCACGACGCTAGAAAGGGCAAACATTCCGGGTAAGCCGCCGTAATTTGTGAACTGGGCAAGATATCCCCCAGCCGTTGTTCCTAATGCACCGCTCACACCCGCGATCGCGGCTGCCACCGCAAAATAACTCGCCTGATGTTTGACCGGAGCGATCCCCAGTTGAATATTGTTGTTGCACAGGTCGATCGCTGCCCAGGTTCCGCCGCCGAGAATGTGCAGTAATGGCAGCCACAGCCAGAGTGAGAGGGCGTTTGCTCCGGTTCCTAACCACAGGAGCGGCGTGACAGCAACCAAAACTCCGACGAGCAAGAGCAGCGATCGATTGCCCACCCGATCGACAAGTTTGCCCCAAAAGATCAGCATTATCAGGTTTGCGCCAGCCGTCAGACTGTTATAAAGCGTTACCCAAGTCACGTCGATCGCCAGGTTATCCAGCATATAAAGGTTAAAGAAAGGCGCACTGAGATTAACAGCAAACATCCATACGCCGAAATAGAGCAAGAACCGCAGAAAGTTGCCGTCTTGCAAGATGGGTGAAGTAGTAACAGACTTGATTCTAGAAGTTACAGGTTGGGGATTCGCAGCGCTTGCCAATTCCTCATCAATGACCTTCGCTGCCGCTTTTTGCTCTTGCGGATCTACATCGACCATGAACCACTGATAGTTCAGACTCACCAGCCCCGCAATGATTCCTAAAAACACGACAAACCCATAGCCCTCGATCGTGCCACGCGGATAAACCGACACAATGACTCCCGCGATCGGCACTGCGATCAAGCACGTCAAGCTTGCGGCACTGTTGCGAATTCCAAAATAGCGTCCTCGCAGTCGCCTAGGCACCAGCACTGCCAGCCAGCTTAACCAGGCAGCGCTCCCCAGTGCTCCTAAAAGGTGGGTGGCACAGACGATCAGCAGCGTCCACTGCACCAGCAGATGCGAGTCTAGGTGTTTCCAGCTAGCGATCGCGATGCCAGCGACTAGCAGCAACCAGATCAAACGAGCCGGAGTATAAATCCAATAGCAGTACATGTGGCGGCTGCGAGTCCGATCGCTCCAGTAGGCACCCAATGGCTGAATCAAGTTTGCCACCATCGGAATCGATGCCGATAGTCCAATCTCGACTGGACTGGCGTGCAGCTCTACCAAAAAGTTACTGAGCAGCACACCGCCGACGATGTTGGAGAAAATCGTCGCGAAAACTCCATCGATCGTCGAAGCTCTCAAACTAGACCGCAGCGCATCTTTGGGGATTTTAGAATCTGGCTCGGTTGCTGAGGGAAATAGAGATTCGGTTCCAGTAATCGGTTCTGGAGACCCTTGAGACAGGTGAGTGAGCGTTTCTATCGTCCCTAAATCCACTGCGTACCTCTGAGTTTTAAGACAGACGGCGTGCGACTTCGTTTCTCCAACAAAGTCTAACGCGATCGCCCATCTAAGCTTAAGAAGTTCTCAAGGTTTGCAACCTCTCCTTTTGAAGGATTTCTCACCTGTCTCTGCACGGTTAACCAAACTTTTTCTTGGCTTGCTCATAAACCTCGATCGTGATTTGGGTCGCGCCTGCTTCTAGGGCAAACTTCTCAATTTTCTTACGGGCGGCTGGGCGCACAAAAAACGGAATTTCTTTCAGTTTCGCTTCTGCTTCGCTAGTCCACACGATCGGGTCACTCATGATTTGCCTCAAACACTACCATCCTTTTAACACAGGTTCTCTCAGCAGTTCACGAGTGCCTCTGGTGACGGTGAGAAAGTTTCCTTTAGGCGTTTTAGCCAGAATGTATTCAACATCTTTGTTAACCGCATAAAAGTAATTGCCTCGTGGATCGAAGTCTTTGAGAGGCACACGAATGCTTTGCCGACGGTCTTTTTTGCTGACTCCTACATAAGAATTGGGATTATCTCCGCCGCAGATGCTCACCCAATAGCTTTTGGTTTCCATTGTCAAAAAGGTGCTCTCACTTTTGCGGCAGTAGTTTGGAATCGCTTGGGCAAGCAGCAAAGGCTGATTGGATTTGCTAGAAACTGTCTGCGACTGTGCTGGAGAGACTGTAAAACAACAAACTCCAAGGGTGATCGAGACACGGCTCAAAGCGGACTGAAGACGCGATCGAGATTTCATCAAAACCATAGCGGCTCTACTGTATAAAAAGATACGTTCACTCTTTTATTAAACCGCAAAAAAATGAGAATCAATAAGAATAATTTGGTTGGGCAGTCTTCTAAACTGAGAGTGTGATCGTCAACAGGTCTCTCTGCTCTTTTTTCTAAAATCACGGCATGGATTTAGCTGATTTAGTATTTACTTCAGCGTTGGATCAAGCTCGGCTGATCCGCACTAAAGAAATCTCTCCCCTCGAACTCACCCAACTCTATCTACAGCGCATTCAGCAGCTAGACTCGCAGTTGGGCAGTTTTTTCACCGTGATGAGCGATCGAGCGATCGCCGATGCCACTCTCAAAACCGACCAGCTAACCAGGGATGTTTCAGAGTTACCACCTTTTTTTGGCGTTCCGATCGCCATTAAAGATCTCAATCCGGTTGCAGAGGTGCCGCATTCAGCTGGGGTGAAGATTGCCCTTCAGAAAAACATTGCCAAACATGATGATTTAGTCGTGACAAAAATTAGGCAAGCCGGATTTGTGATCTTAGGCAAAACGGCAACCTCTCAACTCGGTTCGTTTCCTTACACAGAGCCACCTGGGTTTCCTCCTGCCCGCAATCCCTGGAATTTAGACTATACGCCTGGCGGGTCAAGTGGCGGGTCAGCCGCAGCCGTTGCCGCAGGATTTTGTGCGATCGCTCAAGGGTCTGACGGCGGCGGCTCGATTCGCGGTCCGGCAGCTTGCTGTGGGTTGGTTGGGCTAAAACCTTCGCGAGGCAGAATCTCAAATGCGCCTGTGGGCGATTATTTGGGAGGCTGTGCAGTCAACGGACCGATCGCTCATACGGTTGCAGATGTTGCCGCGTTTTTAGATGTCACATCCGGGTATGTGACAGGCGATCCTTATTGGCTTCCCAATCCTGAGCCGTCTTTTTTAGCGGCAACTCAAACTACTCCAGGCAAATTGAGAATCGGCTGCATTACGTCATTTTTGCCGATCGGAGATGCCGATCCAATCTGTTGCAATGCGGTGCAAAAAATGGCGCACCTGCTCGAAGGGTTGGGTCACAACATCGAATCAGTCACCCCAAATTTTGGTGATTTGATCGAGCCTTTTATCACCATTTGGCGCACTCAAACCGATGTTGGCATTCCCCCGTTTTTCTTAGAGCGAGTCAATCGATGGCTGTGGCTTCGAGCACGTTTTACGACAGGAGGGCAATATACGCGATCGCTCCATCAACTTCAGCGATTTGCTCGCCAAGTCGTTCAGTTAATCGAGCCGTTTGATGTGTTGCTCACGCCCACTTATTTGCACCCAACTATTCGAGTCGGTGAGTGGGCAAAGTTAAGTCCGGCAAAGACGATCGAGCACATCATTCAATGGATTGCACCCTGCCCAGCTTTTAACGTGAGCGGACAACCCGCCATTTCGCTGCCTGCCGGGTTTGATTCAAAGGGTCTCCCGATCGGAATTCAGCTAGTCGGTCGCCCCGCCGATGAAGTGACAATTCTCTCGTTAGCAGCACAAATTGAAGCGGCGCAACCGTGGATTGGAAGTCGTCCAAAATTTAGTGAAATCAGCGGCTAATTCTACGGTTCTTTGCGAATTGAGCAGCGATCGAACCAACCTTGATATAACTCAAGGTGACTCTGATCGTCTAATTCGATTTCAATCCGAATCTTTTTGCAACCCGGTTGGGCTTGATGGGCGATCGAGTCAAGCAACCAAGCAGCCGTTTTAGGTGAAGAAAACTCCCCGCTAATCTTTAAATTTGGATTAGTTTGTGAATCGTTTAATTGATAGCCTCTGAGTTCTAAACCCTCAATTTCGCCGTGTCCTAAATCGATTTCTGCGAGTTGTTTATAGTCTGGACTAATTTGCTCGACAATCAATTTCTCACGCCGGACAGGAACTTGAATCATATAAGTTTCAATCTCTTTGCGGACAACAACTTCTCCAACTTTATGTTTGTTATAAGAGACCGCTAATCGTTCTTCTAAAAGTCGAATGCTCTCTTCTTGCACGACTTCTCCTGACATCGCTTTTGGAAGTGCTGTAGGACCCAGCAGTTCTTGAGCCTCGGCAGGAATCGGCTGATTTTCTAACCCTTCGAGAGAGGTCAGCTCGATCTCTTGAGTTTGGTTATCTGGCTCGGTTGAAGAGTGCATAGACGGTTGATGGTTTGGGAGGTTTCTAATCGTGGCTTGAGTCAATGTGATAGAGAGAGTATGCGATCGCGATCGTACCCAACTCACAACGCGGCTAGGAATTAAGAAAAAACGCTGCCCGTTATTTACGTCTGGCTGAGAAACGACCAAGTGCAAACGCTGTTGATCGTTGAGCACGATGTCGTTAACCTCGCCCACAAAACGCCTATCTGGATCAATGACCGCAAAGCCTTGTAGTTTGTTTTTTAGCTGGTCTAGTCTTTGCCCTAACTGACCCGTTGCTGAGTGGTCACCTAGACTCGCCTTGGCAGAAATGTCACGATTCATAAATCTAATGAGGTTAGCTGATTTTTTGTAAAGGCATGGGCAGAGCCACTAAATAGCCCTGCCCACCTCGCGTCAAGCGCTCAAAGCGAAAAGATTAAACGTCTAACCGACTGTCTCAGAGAATATCTAAAAAGGTTTAGACGATCGCTTAGACGCGCGACTTAGTATCGCCATCGATTACAGGACGACCTTGAGTATCAACATCCAATTCTTCACGACGAAGTTGCTCTTCAGCGGTTACGGTGTCTTGATCGACGACTTTCGTCACCCGCACTTCTTCCCGCACAAACGCTTCTTTGTGAATGTCAGGCGTTTCTTCATAGACTTCCATGCGTGCGACTTCGCCTTCGTGAAATGCCTCGCTGCCAGGAGTCACAGCCGTGCTGCCAGTTGGGGTAGTGCGCTCAATGACGACGCGCTCTTTCTCAATAGGCACAGACACTCTAGCCGTCTCGGTTTCGACGCGCTTACCAACTGCCACTTCACCCGTTTTTTGGCGAGTTTTGTTGGCAATCAGACGCTCTTGATAAAGTTTGAGACTGGGGTTTGTGCTTTCTTTGATATCGTATAGGTCGGCATCGAGATCGTAATCGTAGGTATCACGATCGTAGGTTGGACGAGCCATACCCATATCCGCATTGGTCTCGATCGCACCTGCACCCATTGAAGATCCGGTATAGGCAGCGCCTTCAACCGGCATCGGAGTATTCAAGGTACCAGAAGCGTCGAGAGAGGTAGCACCCATTGCGCCCATAGCACCCATCGCCGCATCTGCGGCTGAAGGACGATAGACGTTCCGCACTTCTTCTTCTTTGTCGTAGTCAACCTTGAGATCGTCGGTAAATTCTGGCAGTGCTTCGACTTGCTGCTTGGTCAAGCCATCTGCATAGACGTGATGAGCGTTGTAGTCGATGCGTGCCCGTCCGATCGGGAGCATAACTTTTTTGCCAAAGATCCATGCCCCTGTATTAATGATTAGATAGCGAAACTTTCCATCGTCATCAACTAAAGCATCGTTCACTGAGCCAATTCTTTGATCGCCAGAATAGAGATCTAATTCTTTAATATCTTGACCATCAAAGTGATCGCGATAGTCTGGGTCGAAGTCTTTG
>JBBQYE010000207.1:0-6046 GCA_038208945.1 Leptolyngbyales cyanobacterium
TCTTCTTCCTCAGTCCTCTCCTAAAAAGCGCCGAGGCGTTGAAATCAAGTCTCAGCGCGAAATCGAGATCATGCGGCAAGCGGCAAAAATCGTAGCCATCGTGCTCAAAGAAATCTCAGAAATGGTCGAACCCGGAATGACCACGGCTGACCTCGATGCCCATGCCGAAAAACGCATTCGAGAAATGGGAGCCACGCCTAGTTTCAAAGGTTATCACGGCTTTCCTGCCTCGATTTGCTCCAGCATTAACCATGAAGTGGTTCACGGCATTCCCAGTCGCAAAAAGGTGATTCGGACGGGGGATGTGCTGAAAGTCGATACGGGTGCGTTCTTTGAGGGTTATCACGGCGACTCGTGCATTACGATCGCCATCGGTCAAGTTACGCCCGATGCGGCTAAACTCATTCACGTTGCAGAACAGGCACTCTATAAAGGCATTGAGCAAGTTCGAGCCGGGGCTTTCTTGCTCGATCTAGCGGGAGCCATTCAAGATTATGTCGAGGCAAACGGCTTTAAAGTCGTAGAAGATTTCACGGGGCATGGGGTGGGTCGCAATCTGCACGAAGAGCCTTCTGTCTTTAACTTTCGCACTTACGAGATGCCCAACGTCAAACTTCGGGCAGGAATGACGCTGGCGATCGAGCCGATCGTCAACGCAGGCACCAAAAATACTCGCGTGTTGCCCGATCGCTGGACGGCGGTGACGTTAGACAATTCTCTCTCTGCCCAGTTTGAACATACAGTTCTGGTGACCGAAGAGGGCTATGAGATTTTGACCGATCGCACCAATGTCTAAAAATAAGGGATGGGTTGTGTCTAGCTTCAAAACTCATCCCCCAAAATTTCTACTCTACCAACTGCGTCACCCAATTCGAGCCATTCTCTTCACGCTGTTGTTGGGCGAGTCGCCACGTTTTTCCTTCACTCTGTCGCTGCAAATAAACCTCAAACGGATTGTCTTTTTGAGTCACCGTCCGTTTAGAAAGTTTAAGCGTGTAATCGTAGCTGCCCTGCACCCGATAAGCTCGCAAATCTTGAATCGTCAGAGGTTCTTGGCTCGTCACCTTGACTCGATCGACCTTCAGATTGGGTGATTCTAACCGCAACTGCTGGCTCAATTCTTGCTGGATTTGAGTGACTTGTAGCGCGATCGCTCGTCGCACGATCTGAGTGCTCGGAGTCAGATTGCTTGCGCTACACGCTGTAATTAGACTCGCTAAGATCACCGCCAAAAGGATTTGAATCGATCGCCGCACGTTAGTTTCCTCAAAGCCCACTCTTAGAGTATCAGCGATACGATCAGCCTGAAAGTGACTTAGGGACACGATGTACAAAAAATCTTTTGGAGTCAGCGATGACCTCTACCGCTATATCTTGACGAACTCGCTGACCGAGCCTGATATTCTCGCTAAACTGCGCCAAGAAACCGTGAATCATCCTCAAGCCAGAATGCAGATTTCACCTGAGCAAGGTCAGTTTATGGGGCTGCTCGTGCAGTTGATGAGAGCTAAAAAAACGCTCGAAGTGGGCGTTTTCACAGGCTATAGTTCTCTTTCGGTGGCGTTAGCGCTGCCTGCGGATGGCAAGCTCGTCGCCTGTGATGTCAGCGATGAATACACTTCGATCGCTCGTCGCTATTGGCAAGCGGCTGGAGTGACTGACAAAATCGATCTGCACATCGCTCCTGCTTTAGAGACGCTCGATCGCCTGCTGGAAGACCAAGCCGAAACCTTTGATTTTGCGTTTATTGATGCTGACAAAGGCAACTATGAGAATTATTATGATCGTGCCTTTCAACTCATCCGCCCTGGTGGACTGATCGCGATCGACAATGTGCTTTGGTCAGGACGAGTGGCTGATCCCGATGATCATGACAAAATTACCCAAACGATTCGGGCGTTTAATCAGAAGTTGGTGAAGGACGATCGAGTGGTTTTGAGTTTGCTGCCGATCGCCGATGGGTTAACGTTGGCGCTCAAAAAGCAGAATTGATGAATTCGTGATTGCAAAAAAACAGGAAGAGAAACGTTCCGCCAAAACGTCTCTACGGTGGTGGGTAAATTGGTTGGCGATCGCTTAGACTTTCGTGCTTTTGTAATCGTCTAAAAATTGCTCAAAATTGGGCGTGAACCGATCGGTTTTTGGAGATGCTTTGGCTTTTCGTTGCTTCTCCCAGATGGCATCTAACGCGGCGCGAGTCGCCCCATCCATTGCCAAAAAAGTCAGAGATTTGCCAGATGCTTGAGCACGCTTCATGCCTGCTAGCAAAATTGCAATGCCCTGATCATCCACACGGTTTATCCACAGCAAATCGACAATGACCGCCGCCGCGTCTACGATCGCCTGATTTAAACTGCTCTGAAACGTGACTCCTGCCTCACCTGAAAGCGCTCCATGAGGTTGCAAAACCACTGTTTTAGGCGACTCGCTCAACGATTCGATATCATCAACGATTGAAAGTTCAGCAACGTGATTAGAAATCTCCATAGGTCATTCCCCAATTAGCGTTTTGACATAAATAAGCGTGAAGCAATCGAGATTTTTATTTCCTCTAGCGTGAAATAAAAATGCCCTAAAACGGTCGATCGCTATCACGATCGGCTGAGATGACATTTTTGAGAATCGTTCGCCACCGCTAAATCTCTAGGAGAAGCAAAACTGTCACTGCATTACTTGAGTCAAGTTTGTTAATGTGATTAAAATAGCCAGAATACCCAAAAGTTCGAATTTATTAACTTCCCTGCAAACTATCTTTTTCAGATATTTATCTGTCCACTTTTAGGATTCTATAGGTTATCTCCGTGACTCCCCAGACTGAACAGGCTGCTCTCCCATCGTCTTCTGCATCTACTTCAGACACCGATTTGAATGTAGTCAATCGACAGATGATCGTCATTCTCGACTTTGGCTCACAATATTCTGAGTTGATTGCACGGCGCATTCGCGAAACTCAAGTTTATTCGGAGGTGCTCTCCTATCGCACCTCGGCAGACCATCTCAAACAACTTAATCCTAAAGGCATCATTTTTTCGGGTGGTCCCAGTTCTGTCTACGATCAGGGCGCTCCTCAAAGTGATCCTGAGATTTGGAATTTGGGCATTCCCGTTTTGGGGGTTTGCTATGGGATGCAGTTGATGGTGCAGCAACTCGGCGGCGGCGTTGAGAAGTCCGATCGGGGCGAGTATGGCAAGGCGAGTCTAGAAATTGACGATCCTACCGATCTGCTGACCAACGTTGACGACAACACAACGATGTGGATGAGCCACGGAGACTCGGTGACGAATCTTCCGACTGGTTTTGAGCGATTGGCGCATACGGCAAATACGCCTTGTGCAGCGATCGCCGACCACGATCGCAAACTCTATGGCGTTCAGTTTCACCCCGAAGTGGTGCACTCAAAAGGCGGACAGGCACTGATCCGAAATTTTGTCTATCACATTTGCAAGTGTGAGCCGACCTGGACAACGGCAGCGTTTGTCGAAGAAGCGGTGCGAGAAATTCGGGCACGGGTCGGTGATAAGCGGGTGCTGCTGGCGCTGTCGGGCGGAGTCGATTCTTCAACGCTGGCGTTTTTGCTGCATCGGGCGATCGGAGATCAGCTCACCTGCATGTTCATCGACCAGGGGTTTATGCGAAAGCTAGAGCCAGAGCGATTAGTGAAACTATTTGCTGAACAGTTTCACATTTCAGTGGTCTATGTGAATGCCCGCGATCGCTTCATCAACTCGGTAAAAGGCATCACCGATCCCGAAGAAAAACGCAAGCGCATCGGGCACGAGTTCATTAGCGTGTTTGAGTCAGAATCGAGGCGGCTCGGTCCGTTTGACTATCTCGCCCAGGGCACGCTCTACCCCGATGTGATCGAGTCTGCTGACACGAATGTTGACCCCCAATCGGGTGAACGAGTCGCGGTCAAAATCAAGAGCCATCACAACGTGGGAGGATTGCCCAAAGATTTGCGATTCAAACTCGTCGAGCCGCTCCGCAAATTGTTTAAAGACGAAGTGCGAAAGGTGGGACGCTCGATCGGGCTACCCGAAGAAATCGTCAACCGTCAGCCATTTCCAGGTCCCGGTTTGGCGATCCGAATTTTGGGAGAAGTCACCAGCGAACGGCTCAATATCCTGCGTGATGCTGATTTGATTGTCCGTCAAGAGATCAATCGAGCGGGAATGTATCACGAACTCTGGCAAGCGTTTGCGGTGTTGTTGCCGATTCGCAGCGTCGGAGTGATGGGAGATCAGCGTACCTATGCCTATCCGATCGTGCTGCGCTTTGTCGCGAGTGAAGACGGCATGACCGCAGACTGGGCACGGGTTCCTTACGACTTGCTAGAAACGATTTCTAATCGCATCGTCAATGAAGTGCGCGGAGTCAATCGCGTAGTGTATGACATCACCTCTAAACCACCTGGCACGATCGAGTGGGAATAAGTAGAGTAGGTGGGAATTGAGGTGCCCTTGAGATAATGGGCAGAAAAGCGAACAGCTTCGCTGCGGGGAACCCGTTCGCTAATCCTCTTTGACCAGAAACGGCGATCGCTTTTTGACTTTGGGTACGTTGAGTCGAACGTTTCTGGTCAGACTGAATGAAGAAACTTATCGTTCTTGCTTAAGCCGAAGCGTCGCAACCTGGTAGGAAGTTGATCGTTGAAAATATCGACCCGACAGAGATGTTTTAGAACGAGTCTCGATCGTGCTGGTGAGTCCCCTGGTGAGAGCCGGGGCGTTTTTTGGGCTATGCGCCGCCGTTGCTGGTGAAGCGATTTTGTAAGGCGCTGACCAAGCTCTCAACGTTGGCAGTCAGTTGAGCCATGCGAACGTCTTGCTGTTCCTGATTAGCTGAGACTTGCGCCACGTCGTTTGAGAGGTCTGCAACAAACCTGCCTACTTGGTCAAGATGTTGTTGAGTGCGGTCTTGCTGTTCTTGCATCCGGTCAAAGTTTTGCTGCATCCGGTCTTGCTGTTCTTGCATCCGGTCTTGTTTGACCTGTATATTTCGGAGAGCGATCGCGGTCGATTCAACGATCGCTTCGATCCGATCGAGCCTGTCAGGTGGGTTAGTCGTCATAATTGAGCTATACAAGGCGTGTGATTTGGATTTTAAGCCCTGTCAGATCGTTCTGGCACGTTCGTTTAGTCCATCGAGTGCATGAACTGGTTCTCTAAGTCTCAAGAGTGGATAAGCTGTGGAAAACTGCCCAAATTCTGTGGAAAACTTTAATCAACTGTGGAAAACCTATTTTTCTACTGGCGAGCCATAGCTGATCTGATCAGATTTGTAGGTCGGTGGTTCTACATGAATCATCACCCTCACAGGGCTGTATTTTTCAGCGAGGCGGGCTTCCACTTCTTCAGTCACTTCATGAGCCGTTTGCACATCACGCGGCTCTACGATTAGGTGCATCTCAATAAAAGACTGCCGACCGACCACGCCCCGCGACGCAATATCGTGACAGTTGAGCACACCGGGCACCTGCATCGCCACTTCATAAATGGCTTCTGGCGCGATCGCCATCTCATCGACCAGCGAGGGCAGATTTTGCTTCAGCACTGACCACCCGCTGCTAAAAACCATCAGCGCGACCGGAAACGACAGCGCCAGATCTAGCCACTGCCAGTTAAACGCCCAAACGCCAACCAAACCTGCGAGAACGCTGATCGTCACCCAGACATCGCTCATCGTGTGTTGAGCATCTGCAATCAAAATCGGACTGCCCACACGCTGACCTTCCGCTCGTTCATAGTAAGTGACGAAGATATTGATTCCCAACACAATCAGCAGCAGCCACAGTTCCCCGGCTGAAATGTGAATCGGCTTGCCTGTGCCCATCAGTCGCTCGATCGCCCCCTGCAAAATTTCAAAACAGGCGATCCCCAAAAATGCAGCGATCCCCAGTGCGCTTACAGCCTCAAATTTTTGGTGCCCATAGGGATGATCGCGATCGGGCATCGGCGACGAAAACCGACTGGCAACGAGTCCCAAAACGTTACTTGCGCTATCGGTCAGACTGTGCAGCGCATCTGCTAACAAACTCAATGAACCC
>JBBQYE010000208.1:0-6023 GCA_038208945.1 Leptolyngbyales cyanobacterium
TCCTCTCACTGATGTGCCATTTCCGCAGTCAAACGACGGGCAACTAAAGCTGCGGGCAGTTGTTTGAAAATACCGCCCCTGCCGAGCAAGTCTTCAGGGTTCTCATCGTCTTTGAGCAATTCATCGAGTAATTCAGGGAAGACAGTCACAATCGTTGGGTTTCAAGTTCAATCGTTCATTAGATCCTATTGCTGACCTTTGATATAAACAGTTATGCAATCCCGTTTTGGAATGGCTGTGCCCCTAGAGCAATCCTAATCAACCTGTGAGATGCAGAGATTCTACCCTCACTCTAAATCCCTCTCCTCAAGGAGAAGGACTTTGACTTTCTAGCTCCCTTCTCCTTTGGGATGAGGGCAGACCGAGTTTACAACTGATTAAGGATTGCTATGGAGCCGAGTGTGATTAAATACCAACTTATCCATCCTTTGTGATTACGGTCTGATCGCTGCTTAAATCTATCCAAACTATTGTTTAAGTAGACAGGCTCAATTAAAGTCAGCCTGTGTGAGTGGGTTTCGGCTGCGCTTAACCCGCAAAAGTTCTGTGAGCGTTGAGCGGGTTAAGCACATTACAGTTAGTTCTGTCCATCTAACGATAGAGCTTTATTGATCGTCATGCTGCGAGGTTTAAGGGTGATGATGCGAGTCTTTGCATTAGTGAGCGGCGATCGGGGGCACTTTGCAGAACTGGTGACGGTTCTGATTATTTTGCTGCTGGTGGCAACGATCGTCGCGTTGCTGTCTCGTCGGCTCCGGGTGCCTTATGTTTCGGGGCTGGTTTTGGCGGGGTTGGCGATCGCCGAACTTTTGCCGCGTCGCATCGGACTAGATTCTTCGCTGATCATTAATTTGTTCCTGCCGATCCTGTTGTTTGAGGCGGCGATTAATACCGATATCAGCCGATTACGAAGCACGCTCAAGCCAATTCTGCTGTTGGCGGGACCTGGAGTTGTGATCTCGTGTGGCGTGACGGCGATCGGGCTGAAGTTTGGGCTGAGTCTCGACTGGGTGCCCGCTTTATTAGTCGGCGTGATTTTGGCGATCACAGACACGGTTTCGGTGATTGCGGTGTTTAAAGAAGTGTCGGTGCCGTCGCGACTGATCACGATCGTCGAGGGAGAAAGCCTTTTTAACGACGGGATCGCGCTGGTTCTGTTCAGTCTGGTGCTGAAGTTTTACAGCACGGGATCGGTCACAGTGGGCGGCGGCTTAAAGGAACTATTTGTGGTGATTGTGGGCGGTTTGATTGTGGGATTGGTGCTGGGATATCTGGGGATCGGGCTGTATGTACGCTCAGAAGATGATCCCCTCAGCAGTATTTTGTTAACCGTCGCGATCGCCCTAAGTGCCTTTCAAATTGGTCAATTTTTGAGCGTCTCAGGAGTCGTCGCTGTTGTGGTTGCAGGGTTAGTCGTCGGTAACTTAGAACTCTCTCGCAGTGTCTCCGCATCTAGTCGCATCACAGTTTTGAGCTTTTGGGAATATGCAGGCTTTGGCGTAAACACGTTTATTTTTCTGCTAATCGGGCTAGAAATTGATCTGCCGACGCTGGGTAAGACGCTGCCTGCCGTGATTTTGGCAGTGCTTGCCTATCAAACGGGGCGGTTTCTCTCGGTTTATCCGCTGCTGGCGATCGTGGGCAAGTTCGATCGCTCAATTCCTTTTCGGTGGCAGCACGTTCTCTTTCTCGGCAACATTAAGGGATCGCTGTCGATGGCGCTGGCGTTGAGCTTGCCGCCGAGTCTTGCAGGGCGCGAGGGGCTGATTGCATTAGTGTTTGGAACCGTGCTGATCTCACTGGTTGGACAGGGAGTCAGCCTCCCCTGGTTGGTCAGACGGTTAAAGCTGTCTCACACCTCTGAGTCGCAGCAGTGGATTGAGGGATTGCAGTCTCAACTGATGACGGCAAAAGCGGCACAGGACGAACTCGACACCTTGCTAAAAGGAGGAGTCGTGCCCAAATCGATTTACGAGGAGATGCGATCGAGCTATCAAATTAGAGTGGCAGCGGCGGAGCGATCGCTGCGAGACTTTTATAATCGTCGATCGGACAAGCAAACCAGCATCCATCATTCTCACTTTGAAGCGGTGCGTCGGCGATTGCTGTTAGCTGAAAAGAACGCTCTCAACGATGCACTCCGCAAGCGCATTCTGTCGGAGGAAGTAGTCCGATCTCGGCTGAAAGCGATCGACGAGCAGATTCTAGGATTAGAAGACGATTAAACGCACTTTTGAATGAAATTAATCATTTGATGCATCACCCCTGGTTTTGTGGCAATCAGCACGGTTGATTCGGGTTCTAAAACGGTGCTGCCGTTGGGGATCGTCAGATCCATGTGAGCGTGAGGCTGATAGCCGATAATCAGAGAACCCGTCGGAAACTTAGGATCTTGAGCAACTTCTGCGACACTGCGCCCCACCACGTTGCAGTGGGCAGAAATCGCCAACTTAACGACTTCAATTTGACCTTGCTCAAAGTGCATCGTCGATTCCACTTCAGGATATTCAATCACATTGACCATTGTGGAGACGGCAAGCTCGATCGCGTTAATCACATGAGTCGCCCCCGCAAATCGATAGGGTTCGGCAAAATCTCGATGTCGCATCCGCACCACGATGTGAGGCACCCCGTAATGGTTTGCGAGTGTCACCATTGCTAGATTCAGCGCGTCGTCTCGCAAAACCGCAGCCATCGCATCTGCTTTGCGAATTCCAGCTTCGATGAGAATTTCGGTGCTGACGGCACTGCCCTCAAAGGCAATCACTCCCAACTGCTCACGGGCATAGCGGCAGGCGGCAGGGTTGATGTCGATGATCGCCACAGTGTGCCCCAAATCGACGAGTCGCTGCGCCAGATTGAGTCCAATGAGTCCCGCGCCCCCAATCAATACATACATGACAGATTCTCTCTAGTTCAACTTTAGGGCGCTGGCAGGAACGTCTTCCCAGGAATTGACAGTGCGGATGCGCGCAACCCAGCCTTCTGATTTTTGAGTAGCGGTGAGATTTTCTTCAAAGGCGACGTGACATTCTTGCGCCTGAGTTTCATCACAGCACGCAATGCAGGCATAGAGAAGCCCAGACGGATCGACTTGTTCGTTTACCCAGATAGCCACGATCGTTGCCTCACTTTCCAACTAGATCTCCTGTTTTACAGGTTTGAGGGCACTCTCCCAAAATTAGCCGTAGTGTTTTAATTATTCTGGCTGTGCTGTGCCATTGCGGTCAAAGCATCACCCGTGACACGACAGGTTTGCCAATCGGGAAGAACGGTAGCTCCCATGCGTTTGTAGAATCCGATCGCGGGTTCATTCCAGTCTAAGACACTCCACTCTAAGCGACCACAGCCGCGATCGACCGCAAGTTGAGCCAGATAAGTGAGCAAAGCTTTGCCGATGCGCTGCCCCCGATAGTCAGGCAACACAAATAAGTCTTCTAGATAAATTCCTGGCTTGGTCAGAAAAGTTGAGTAGCTATAGAAGAAAAGCGCGAATCCAACGACCTGTCCGGCGTGGTCTGCGGCGATCGCTTCGATATAAGGTCGATCGCCAAATAAATGCTCTTCAAGCTGATCTGGGCTACCCGTAACGGCATCCGATAATTTCTCATAGTCTGCTAACGCCTGAATCAAAGAAAATAGCGTCGGGACATCAGCACGAGTAACAGACCGAATGGTGAATGGATTCATAGTAAAAGTTGGACTCCAGACTTTAGATTCTAGATTGAACTGCAATCCAAACCCCAAAATCTGAAATCCAAAATGGTTAAATTGCGAGGTTTCGTCTATCCCAACCAGCCCTTCAGCCGTTCTGCGATTTGAGGTCTCCGCAGCTTCCGCATCGCTTTGCTTTGAATCTGCCGCACGCGTTCGCGCGATAGATTAAAGATTCCGCCAACCTCTTCTAGAGTGCAGGGCTTGCTGGTAGTTAGACCATAACGCAAAGAAATAATGTCTTTCTCACGCTGAGTTAGCACATTGCCCAAGACCTCCCAGATTTCTTGACGCAGCATAGTCTCGCTCATCTGCGATTCGGGCGATTGGGTGTCGCCGTCTTCTAGCAAGTCCATCAGTTCGGTGTCTTCACCCTTGCCGACTCGGTGATTGAGCGAGAGAGACTGGCGACGCACCTGTTGAAGATGCTGCAACTGCTCAACGTTCAGTTCTAGCGACCCAGCGAGTTCTGCCTCAGTGGGATTGCGGTTGAGGTCTCGCTTGAGGTCGCGGTGTGCCTTTTTGAGCTTGTTAAGCTTTTCGACAATGTGAATCGGGAGGCGAATGGTGCGGGCATCATTGGCGATCGTCCGCGTGATCCCCTGCCGAATCCACCAATAGGCGTAGGTCGAAAATTTATATCCTTTATCAGGGTCAAACTTCTCAGTCGCTCGGTTTAGCCCGAGCGCACCTTCTTGAATCAAATCTAGAAACGGAACGCCGCGATTGAGGTATCGTTTGGCGATCGACACCACGAGCCGCAGGTTCGATCGAATCATCTTCCGCTTGGCGACTCGACTGCGGTGCAAGCGATGCTCTAACTGACGCTCATTGAGTCCGATTTTTGCAGCTAGCTCAACTTTCGTTGGAACGCGCCCTAGTTCTTGATAAACCTGGCGATTGAGTTCCTCCATCTCAACTAGATATTGCACTCGTCGGGCGAGTTCTACCTCTTCATCGGGCTTGAGGAGCGGATAGCGCGCCATTTCTTTAAAAAATGCCCCGACCGCATCATCAGAGATCGTTTTGCTATATCCTGCTGATCGCGCTGTAGCAATCTGATCGACTTCAGCCTCCTCAGTAGACTGGTCGACATTCGCCATTTCAGCAGCGACATCTTCCAAGCCTTCGAGATCAGGTTCTTCTATTTCAACGATGGGGGCACCCTCAAGGTCAAGGTCGGGGGCTAGTTGCAGGGAGTCAACTGACTCTAACTCAGCAACGTCTATTGCAAAGTCCAGTTCACGATCGGCGAGAATTCCTGTGTTAGAACTGTTGCTTTGTTCGTTCATATCAATACTATAGCGAGGTAGTTTTACTCAACGTGTCTGAAGCAGAAAGGTTCGATGAAAAACCACAGAGTTCCTATGATTTTCAGGGAAGGAATCAGTAGCAGATACAAGCCCCAAAGCCGTTTAGTAAAAGACTTCTAGGTTTGCCTAACTTGCAGTTTATAAACTTGAGACTGTCAGGTGAAGTGAGACTATGGATGAAGAAATACTCTGATTTAGACTCTAAATCCTGGATTCGATGCCCTCCTCAAATCGGGTGGTTTTAATGAGTGTTATGGATGACTTTGTTGAACATCGATCAGGCTACTGGAGATCAATAACCTCATTCAAATTGAAGAATTCTGCTGTTAGCAAATCTTCAATAGTTCTGATCGGTGAACGCGGCTCCGTTTGGCTCTAGTTTGGTTAGCTCCTAACGGTGGTAGCAGAACTTTCCGTAAGCTTTAAAACAAAATGCATCGGAAATTAACTCTGTGACCCTTGGACTGCACCTACAGACTCCCACACCCGATCGGATTTGCATCTCTATCGTTAGTGAGAAAGTTGACTGCGTTTTTCTGCATTTGTCTGGTAATCTTATTCATCTCATCAATACAGGGCTTCCTGTCTGTTTTAGTCTCAGGCTAAGATCGATAAATCGGTTCAATTGAGCTAATTAAAATCAGGGCTGTGTCCTGAGTTATAGCCATAGCCAACTGAATTAGGACATGGCTGCACGTAAAATACTGCCGTCTGAACAAGGAGCTTAAGCCCTTTGTTCTAACCTGACTGGCAACCGCTATACCAAGCGCTAAGAATTGCGGTGAGAGCCGCGATCGCCCTCCAGAGTTTCTACCGCTGCTCATCCATCCAGGTTCTTACGTCCAAAGTATTTTGATATGTTTGAGTCTCTGTCTAGCACCGTCATTGCTTCCGTCGCTGAACCGCAGGTAAGTTATGCGATCGAGCCGCCACAAAATCGCTGGGTTGAGGTGCTAGTTGACTGTCCGGGTGCTCAAGGGTTTTATACTTATAGGC
>JBBQYE010000209.1:0-5996 GCA_038208945.1 Leptolyngbyales cyanobacterium
CTTGCACTGGGTTGAGGGCGCGTGCCGGATGCTGCAAGCGCTGCCAATCCGCAAACGTTGCAGTAACCATCTTCGAGAGTGCCCGTGCAGTGATTTCGAGTGCAGCGCTCGCCGTTCATCTAAAAACTCCTGTAAGTAGAAAGCTAATGACCATTGAGACGTTTTTCATAGTGGGATACTACTGCGATCGCGGCATCTAACGGTGTGGGACGGGTGTAGAGAAGCTGTTTGGCTTGAGCGGCAAGTTCGACCAGAGTGGCATCTTCAGAGAGTCCTCGTGCAAGAGCTTTGGCTTTGAGGGCATCCAATCGCCCGCGTAACTCACGTCGAGTTGCGAGAGGTTTAAGATTGGCTGAGTATGCCCGTTTTTCGGCTGCCAGAGACGATCGTAGTTGGGTCATCCAATTCTCTAGACCAATCAACACGGGGTTGACGAGTCCTTCGGTCGATTTGGCTTCGAGGCGGGTGAGCCATTGGCTGAGAGCCGCGAGATGCTCTGGCGCGATCGGATTCTGTAGCAAAGAGTGATCCACGACTTTTTCCTGACTTTCCGCAAAAGCTGCTAAATTTTGTTGGTGAAGTGCTTGCAACTGATTGAATAACGTATGGGCGATCGTCAATCTTGCTCGCACCTGCCCCTGTTGCTGAACTCCTTGCTGAACCGCATTTCTAGCTCGTGCAATCAACGGCTGAATGGTCTGTTCAAACTCTGCTCTCACCCCTAACGGATCGGACTGAATGCGATCGTGTAAGGCAACGATCACATGATGCGCCTGCACCAATTCTCGTAAAGAACCCTGGTCGATCAAATCGGCAGACTGCTGAAGCGATCGCATCTCTGTCTCGGCATCGCTCAGCATCGAGTCCAGTGTTAACCACGCGGCATCGACGGCTAACACCACGTCTCTCGCGGCTTGAAACCTCTGCGTCATCATCGACAGCAATTGAGTAGGCGCGATCGTCGTCGTGGTTTCGGCGGCAGTGAGTAAATCTCGGTGAGCGAAGGGCGTTTGCACCACCGATAGCTGAATCGAAGCGCCCGTCAGCAGAGTCTCAATTTCTTGCAGCGCTTTTTCTGCCCCCAAAAATCGAGACATCTGTTTGCGAAGGTAATTAGCTTGCTCGATCGGTTTAATCAACAAATCAAACTGCTGAAACAGATCATTGATCGTCTCTAAGGCTGGGGTGACTTGCGTTGCAGTGATTCCGGTTAAATGGGTGTTTGAGACTCCAGGCGCACCCGATAATCGTTGATAGGTGGGCAAGTCTTGGAGGTCAATCAGGTTTTGACTCACCGAATTGACTTTATGCTTCCAGTCATTGAGAAGTTGGTCAATGTGCTCGATCGTAATCATTGATCCATCTACAATTGGATGTTCAGCCTGGTTAGAGAAACCGCAACCGCACAAAGCTCACGAAACTAACGACCGTCGCCAAAATCTTCTGCACATCAGGAGCGTTTGAGAGTCGCTGTCGAAGCTGCTGCATTTGTTTCACATCGTCTGAGGTGCAGATAATGCTGTTTTTGAGAATGGCTAGTTTTGCTTTAGAAAAATCACTCATTGCCCGATCGAGCTGATCTTTAAGCTGCACCTGATCATCAAATTCCGCCTCCATGTAGCGGACGTTGAAATCATTCATTAAGTCAGACGCTTGTTGCAGAAACAGGTGATTAGAGTCAGACATAGAAGGGAATTTTGCTAATTTCGGCTAGTGGGCGGGAGCGACACAGGCAAACTGACTTGTATCTGAGTGCGACTGGCGGCGGCAGTGTTGGCACGATCGAGCAGCGTTTTTGTTACGCCACTCCACAAGGGATCAGACTGGATTTGAGACACCAAATTCGTTGCTTTGACTTTCACCATGCTGTAATCGCGACCTGTAAATGCAGCCGCTGTCGTGAGAATTCTAGGAATCAGGGCGTTGAGTTGACCGATCTCTAAATCGTCGTAGTGATTGGCGACTTCGACGACTTCTTTGCCGATCGTGGCAGCTTTCGTACATTGGGCAACGGTCGTTTCGAGCAGTTTTTGTTCCTCCTGTTTGATCTGCTGCCATTCATTCATCAGTTCTCCCGCTTGATTTTCGAGATCTGATTTGCGTTGGTTCATCTGCTGCAGCGTTTCATTCCCGTCTGAGTTTCCGGCTTCTCTAGCTCTGAGGCGAGTCAGCAGCGTTTGATAATCTTGCCGAACTTTTTTGAGTTTGACGATCGTTCTCGATCGATATTGTCCTAGAACTGGCGGATTCTTAGCAATCGCGTCCGCTAGCAGTGCCATTTGCACGGTGAGCGTTCTTGCATATTCGGCTGACTGTTTAGCTTCAGCTTGGCTGACTAACGTGCCGCTGTTCAGCTTGTCAAAAATCGAAGCAAAGCCTTCGTATTGACTCCGCAAATCGACGATAAAATCATCCCACTCGGCAACATTGGGCGGCTTAAACGGGTCGATCGCCAGATCGATCACAGCACTGTTGAGATCGACTTTAGAATTGAGCAACCGTGAGATAAATCCTTGACGAATCTCAGCTTGCGATCGCGGAGGCGCTTCTAATTCTCGCTGTCGCATCTGGTCAATGGCATCGATCGCTGCCAGAGATTCGGTTCTAAACTGCACAGCGGCTCCTTGAAGTGCCCGCGCTTTTTCAACGCTGCAACCACCGAGGCTGAGACTGGCAGCGAAGACAACCCAGATGATTTTATTTGAATTTTGCATATTGGATCGAAACGATAGCTGGGTCACGTTTGCCTTATTCTCCGGTGATATGCACGACTAATTCGCGGTGATGACTGCGTTGCCGGTGTTCCCAAACATAGATGCCTTGCCAGGTGCCCAACAGCAAACGACCTTGCGCGATCGGAATCTGCTCAGACGTGTGCGTGAGCACAGTGCGAATGTGGGCAGGCATATCGTCGTCACCTTCAGCGCTGTGAATATAAGATTCCCATTCTGGAACCAGTTTAGAGAAAAAGTTCTCTAAGTCTTTCAACACGTCGGGGTCGGCGTTTTCCTGAATGATTAGACTAGCCGAGGTGTGACGCAGAAATAAATGACAGATGCCTGTTTTGATGCCTGACTCGGCAACGATCGCTTGAATCTTTTGAGTAATTCTCAGCAGCGCTTTGCCAGATGTGGGAATGGTGAGAGTTTTTTGGTATTGGGCCATAGGAGCGATTTGGGCATCAATTCACGTTCAACTCTATGCTAATCACCAAACTGCAATGTCTGACAACTCTTCGGTTTCTCTCAAGGTGACAGCAAGGATTTTTTACGTTGCGCTGACCTTAATGGTTTGGCATCAGATAATCGATCGCGGCTTGAGCAATAGTGTGATTGCCATCTTTAGCCAGTGACGCAAACAAACGAGGCTGATGAAGCGGTTGCCGTAAAAACTCCCAGTCTCCCTGGAAGAAGTCAGCCGGAGAAAGAATTTGGTGATGGGCGTAGTTTTGAATGCCTTCGAGCAAAACGGGAGCCTCGGCAAAGCCTTCGCGAGTCAGAGACACGATCGGTAAATCGAGCCGACACGCTTCCGAAAAAGTGCTGTATCCCGGCTTGGAGATCAAGCGACCGCACAGAGGCATAAAGTCTATGGGACGGTAGAAGCGATCATCGATTCGCAGCAGATTTGGCAACTCAGGCGCACTCAAATCAAAGCAGATAAACACCCAATCAGGAAATTTTTGCACGTTTTCGTAAGGAATGCGATCGAGTCCCAATCCGCCAAAGGTCATTAGCGCAATGTTGTCTTTGGGAGTCTCGGTGAGGTTAAATTTTGCCTTGAGTTCTGCCAAATCAAATCGAGGATTTACCCCCGTTAGCCCAGTCTCAACGATCGTCGAAAACGCCCCCATCGGCTCGTGAAAGGGCAACCGAAATAAGCGATCGCACTGACCAAAACACTCGCCGATCCAGTCTGCCATCTCGATAAATTCGCCGCCCCAGGCTCGGTAAATGAAATCCCAGCCAAAGTTGCCCATCATCCAGCCGGGAACTCCTGCGGCTTTGGCGATCGGAGCCGCCAATGGCGGAATGTCTGCCAAAACTAATCCAACGCGATTTTGTTTGATACAGTTGACCTCAGAGGCAATTAGCGATCGTTGATTGGCTTTAATGTCTCTCAGTTTCTCTAGCGTTGCGGCTTTATCCATCGTCAGGCTGTCAGACTGCACCACGCCCACATCAAGCCTACGCGGACGGTGAATAAAATCACCGGGAATGTATGCTTCTAGGAGAGATCTGGGCGCAGTCGTCGCCAAAATCAGCAAAATTTCGGGGCACAGTTCTTGAATTTTGGCGGCAACCGAAGCGGCGCGAGTGGCGTGTCCAAATCCGTGATTGGTGATTGCGATGTAAAGAATAGGTTGAGGCATAGAAAAGGGTGAGGGGTTAACTTAAAGCTTGAATTTCAGCAACGCTCAGACCTGTTTTTTTGCTAATCGTTTCGGCATCTAGAAGATCGAGTAATTCGCGGGCGATGGCGATCGAGGCATCCTTTTTTCCTTTTTCCATGCCTTTTTCCATGCCTTTTTGTTCAGCATAAAGAATCGCATTTTGCCCATCATGCATAAACATTGCCTGCTTTTCTAGCACTTCTATCTCTCGCTTCGTCAGCTTGCTTTCTCTTGCCACTTTAAACGCCTTGTTAAGGGCAGGAATCTTTTCCATCGTGGGGGGCACTGACGGCAGTTTATTTGCAGATTTCAAAAAGTAAACCCACTTGTCAGTTAGGGTTTCTAGCTCTTCTAGCGACTTGTTAAATTTGGGTAATTCGATGAAGACTAATTCAATGCCACTAGCGTAGTCTGTCAATTCGTCGGTTTCTTTGAGTCGATAGCGAGAGATCACCTTTGTGCTATTCGGAAACATTTCAAAATCTGTGATCGTTAGTGCAATCACTGGGTTCAATAGGCTATAACTCTCACCTACCTCAAGCTGAATCGAAAATGCTTTGGCAGCGTTGTATAAAACTCGTTTCTCAAATCCTAATGCGTTGAGAACTTGCATCTCAATGATTACTGTTTTGTGATCTGCGGTGATTGCTTTGACATCTAGATAAGAATCTTTGACTCCTTTAATTCGAGGAGCTTGGTAGGGATCTAGAATCTCTAAATCTTGAAGAATGTCCTGTCCATCGTATAGAACAGCGTTAAGAAAGCTAATCAAAATATCTTTACTGCGCTTAGAGCCAAAGATCTTTTTGAAGGCGAAGTCAGTTTTAGGGCTGATGAAAACCATAGGAGATTAATCACGATCTAGACATCAACTAACTTTATTGTAGGCTGCTCACCTGAATTCTCTTTAAAGCTCCTTAATCGCTTCTACTAATCGATTGATCTCAGCTTCGGTAGTAAAATAGTGAACGCAAGCGCGAACGCAGTCGGGATCAAGAATGGTACGCACAAAAATTCCTTTTCTTTCCAGTGTCTGAACGAGTGAGTTATGGTTGCCGCTCTCTAATTGAAATGAGACTAAACCCGCTTCTGGAGGGGTCGATCGCAGACATTTCACCGTCGGCACGTCTCTCAAACGCTGCCACAAATTGGCGCTGCGATCGCACACTTGCTGATAGCGTTCCGCAATAGTGCCATAGGTTGACTGAAGGGCGATCGCGTCTCTTAATCCGGCATAAAGGGACACGGCTGATGTTGCAATCTCATAGCGTCGTCCGTCGGGTTGCCATCCGATCGGTGTGCCAGACGAATTAGTGGTGATGCTGCGCCAGCCGATAAAAGTCGGAGCCAAACTTTCTCGCGCTTCTGGACGCACATAAAGTCCACCGACTCCTGCCGGACCGCACCACCACTTATGACCCGTGAACGCGTAGAAGTCGGCTCTCAAGTCGGTGAGATTGAGGGGCAACACGCCCACCGATTGAGCGGCATCGACGAGAATTCTAACGGGATGGTGACTGGGATAAGCTTGACAGGCAGACACGATCGCCGCTAATGGCAAAACTTGTCCCGTATTCCAAAGAATGTGGCTGAGGACGACGAG
>JBBQYE010000210.1:0-5980 GCA_038208945.1 Leptolyngbyales cyanobacterium
TCGGTTTGCTGAGAATACGATCGATGCGGTGGCGGCGGCTCAAACCATCTTCAATTTGCCGATTATGGGCGAATACCCAAAAGTGCTGCTGGCAGAAGCAAAATATGACGTGCAGCAAGAACTCTATTTGGCAGTGGCGCTAAACCGATCGATTCGCAGACCTGTGCTGCTGGGTTCTTTAAAGGGCGGCGTAGATGTGCGAGCAGCGATTGACGAAATGAAATACGTGGTTGTCGATCAAGAGTTTTCGCCATTCTTTGCCCGTCGCCTGATGCTGAAAATGGGATTGCAGGGAGCACTGATCAACTCAGTCAGCACAATCGTCGAAAAAATGTATCGGCTGTTTCTCGACAATGATCTTGATCTGGTGGAGATCAATCCTCTCGGAGTCAGCCCAACGGGAGAAGTGATGGCACTTGATGGCAAAGTAACGGTGAACGACGATGCGCTTGCCCGTCATCCCGCCCTCGCCGCACTCAACCCAAAAGCACCCGCCAATCCGCTTCATACTCTAGATGAGTTGACTCCACAAACTGCCCATACCCCAGAAGTGGTCTCTAATTTAAACTCCGATGGGCAAATTGGGATTCTGTGCAACGGTGCAGGGCTAACGATGGCAACGATGGATCTCGTCTGTCAATCAGGAGGCAAGCCCGCCAACTTCTTGGACATTGGCAGCGAAACTCACTATAGCTGTATGCCTGAAATTCTGAGTGAACAGCTAGAAAATGGGCTAGAAGCGATCGCTCAAAACAAGCAGGTGAGAGTGGTATTGATCAATTTAGTCAGTGGAACGGTGTCATGTGATCAAATTGCGGATGCGATCGTGCGCTTTCTGCAACACCAAAGTCGTAAAGTGCGAAGCATTAGCGAAGCTAGAGAGGACGGTCTGGTCAGTCGAGTAGCTCGCACTCCTCAACTGGTCATTAGACTGGTTGGCTCTCACCTAGCAGAGGCAAAAGAACGATTATCGACGACTCAAGCCTTGATAGTTGATGACTTAGAGATCGCGGTTTCTCAAGCGGTGAGCTTCACAAAACAGACCAAAAAACCGACTTAACCAACTATTAACTGTTTCTTAACTTCTGGACTGTCCCGTGTTTTTACGGAACTTCTCATCTAGTTTTGAGTGGTGGTTAGGAGATTGGGCGGAATCTCCCATTTTGTAATTGACTCAGCAGAACTATATTTTTGTATCCTCTATGCTATCAATCACTGCCCTCGTTTCTGTCGCTCTGGTAAGTTATATCAATTCTCTATGAGATTGCACATAACAAGGGGCTTGAGCCCCTTGTTATGTGCAGGGATTAATTCTATGAAAGCTCAAATTCAGTTGGTATTAACACTCTTTCTACTTCAATCCTTAGAAACTCTAGCACTTTAACCCTACGCCCTGAAATTCTCCTGTCTTGCGACTCTATGACGGAACGTTTATAGTCAGTCCTTGTCGCCTCTCCTGTCCCAAAACATTTTGACTGATTGGTCGATCGTCGATCTCTTTGAGCAGCTACCTCTTAAACCTCTATGATTTTTACTCCAACTAGCAAAGTGATCGTGCAAGGCATTATGGAGCCGCTGGGGGTGACGTGTGCGCCGCTTATGAAGGAGTATGGAACGCAGGTGGTCGCTGGCATCAGTCCCGGATCTGGGGGGCAAACGCTGAAGGGAATTCCCGTTTTTGATATGTTAGAGCAGGCGCTTCCGCTCATCGGATCTGTGGATGCAGCGGTCATTTGCACCTCGCCTTATGCTGCTCTAGATGCGGCATTAGAAGCGATCGCCGTAGGCATTCGGCAGGTGATTTTGATCAGTCAGGGCATTCCGCCTTTAGATATGGTGCATCTGATCCGCAAAGCCGAAGCGACTGAGACGCTGCTAGTCGGACCTAACAGTCCTGGAATTATTGTGCCAGGGCAGATTTTGCTGGGCATTCATCCCCCCGACCTCTATACGCCTGGGTCAGTGGGTTTGATTAGTCGCAGTGGCACGCTGACTTATGAAGTCGCTTGGACACTTACTCAGGCAGGATTAGGACAATCGATCGGGGTGAGCGTGGGTAGCGACATGATCGTTGGCTCCTCATTTCCTCAGTGGTTACAGATTCTTGACGAAGACGACCGAACTGAGGTAATCGTCTTGGTCGGTGAGGTTGGCGGAGACAGCGAGGAAGCAGCAGCCCATTATATTGAGGAGGCAATCGACAAGCCTGTGGTTGCCTATATTGCGGGGCGAAGCGCTCCGAGAGGCAGGCGAATGGGACACGCAGGAGCCATTATTGATTCACAAGTCGCCGATTTTGGTTCTGATATTGGCAGTGCCGACAGCAAAGTCAATGCGTTTAAGCGCGCCAAAATTCCGGTTGCCGATCGTCCCTCTGAGATTCCTAGACTGGTGACTGAGATGCTCAAAACACCCGCCCAGCGGTCAACCGGGTGAAGACAGAGAGGCATTGCTGAATTGATGTATGAATTTCTAGATTGACCCTCACCCTAGCCCTCTCCCAAGAGGGGAGGGGACAAGATCTTTAGCCTCTTGTTCTTGGGGAGAAGGGTTGCTTCGTGAGGAGGGCAGTTCCTACTTGCATTCAGCAACGCCGACAGAGGTTACTATTCGCAAAATTCGCGGTTGCAAATCTACGGTGATCTATGGGAATGCCTTGTCAAGTAAATAGCATTGTGAAGCTCAATGGTGTGGAATTTCCATCACCGTTGGAACTCAATGCAGTTCATAAAGCGCAAAAATCAGGGTATCGCATTTTTCCGATCGACGTTCCGCTTCAGCTTGTGGATGATGCTTGGCGCGCCCATGCAGATGTGGTGATCATCCAGTTAACCTGGGCAAATCAACAGACGGTTCTAGAGTTTCGCATCGATCGCATCTACGAGCATCTCTTTGCGCTGAAATAACCGAGTTGCTTACAGCACTGTGTGATCTGCCGTGACGATGATTCCCGATCGCCAATAGACTCCGGTGGAAGACATCTTTCGACAGGCATTCACAGCGCTGATCGATCGCGCGATCGCTCTACGGTGTCTGCTAATTGATTAGAAAAGTCCAGCAACACACCGGGATTATCAGAAGGAGTCATCATGCTTACCCCAAGACGCATTCACTTTAGAATGCCGAAGTCTCGAAGTAATCAGCATCAGAAAAACGGGCAGATTACCCCTTGGAAAAATGGCTAGGAGAGCCTACGATCGCTTGAGAAAGTGCCGTTTAATTGAGTCTTAACCGATCGAGCTTCGACTTCGTTTAGCTCTCGTCACAGATTTAGTAGGTTAAGCGAAACCTGCGGATGACGGTAGCAGAGGATTCTATTGTTACGCAAATCGCTTAGGGAATATCTGAAACTCTTTGAGCAACGACCCTCGGCGTATCAACTCTTAGCTCTAACGAGTCTGCACCAAATGCAGAAATCGGCACCGTATCTATCAATCTTTCAAACGGAGAGGTATTGGGAACCTCTAATTCGGCTCCAATTAAACCAAAGTTAGCCGAAGCCGTCGCATCAAATCGCAGAAAGTCAGAATTTAACAAACTGTAGGCTGGAAAAGTAATCGTCTGCCTCAAAAGGCTCACCCGCCAGCTAGAACTCAACGAACACAGCACCCGATCGTTCTGCTGAACCACAACTCGCCGCGCTCCTGATTGCCAGTCAAACGTAGCGAGTTCCTTGGGCATTCCCCAAATCTCTCGACCACCCGCTACCGAATCGGGATTGTCTACATAAATATGAGACACCCAAGCCCCGATCGTTTGCTCTCGTCTCACAACACCAGCTACCACAATTAACTCGTTATATTCCAAACTAGAGCCAGCCCCATATTGCGCCAGATAGACTCCTCCCAAGGTTTTGCCAGGAGCAGCCAATACGATCGCTAACTCCGGCGGAATAAACAGCGATGCGGTCAAGAGGTCAATTAAATGCAGCGTTTGAAACGCAAACCCCTTCAGTGTCCAGGGTGCTTGAGGGTAGCTCATCTCATCATTTTTCTAAAGGTCGATGACCTCAAGCTAGACGAGCAGCCCGATCGTACCCTCATCAGAGAGGCAGAAATTCCAACTTAATTTCCGAGCGATTCAAAAACCAGTCCGTGATTCTCACGTGTCGATATCCGGCTCACCCTCCAGAATTCGTGTTGAGAACCCTGGTTCCATTGATAGAATAGGCATAAATGTATTTATAACTACCCTAAGGTTGATTAAAAATCTCAGTCTTTAGTATGATATCGGTCAGGTTTCTCTAGGCTGTGATTAGTCTTAAAGACTCGCGATATCACAAATTTTATCAATTTTGTTGTCTAGCAGCCCGTGTCTCTGCTAGACCTGTCGCTTATTCATTTAGCGATTGGTATACGAAAACACACGATTGGATTAAAATCATTCGTTATCTCAGTTCCTGCCCCGCCCACCCTCCGAGCTAGACAGCATGAACGCAGCAGTTTCGATTCCTACCAAAGATATTACGCTTCCTGATTGGTTACGTGAATGTTTGGTCGAGCGATCGCATTCAGAAAATCTCGATGCGGTTAAAGATAATGATCTAGTTTGTCGAGCATTTGAGTTTGCCTATCGACTTCACGAAGGGCAATATCGTGCGTCAGGAGAACCTTACATCGCCCATCCGATAGCGGTTTCGGGGTTGTTGCGCGATTTAGGGGGCAGCAGCACCATGATAGCAGCAGGCTTTTTGCATGACGTAGTTGAAGACACTGATGTCACCGCCGAGGAGATCGGGGCGCAGTTTGGACTTGAAGTGCGCTGTCTGGTTGAAGGGGTCACCAAACTCTCTAAGTTCAACTTTTCGAGCAAAACCGAGCGTCAGGCAGAAAACTTTCGCCGCATGTTTTTGGCAATGGCGCAAGACATTCGCGTGATTGTGGTCAAGCTTGCCGATCGTCTTCATAATATGCGAACGCTAGAGCATCTGCCTGACGAAAAGCGCCGTCGCATTGCCCTTGAAACCAGAGAAATTTTCGCCCCCCTTGCCAACCGTTTAGGCATCGGCAACCTCAAATGGGAGCTAGAAGATCTCGCCTTTAAGTATCTCGAAACCGATGCTTATCAAGAAATTAAGCAACTGGTGGCAGAAAAGCGGGGCGATCGTGAAAGCCAACTTGTCCAAATCGCTCAGACGTTTAGAGAGCGAATGACTCAATTAGGGGTGCACTGTGTTGAGGTGAGCGGTCGCCCCAAGCATTTATATGGCATTTATCAAAAAATGCAGCGACAGCAGAAAGACTATGAGCAAATCTATGATGTCGCGGCGATTCGGATTATTGTCAACACAAATGATGAATGCTATCGCGCCTTAGCGGTCGTTCACGATATGTTTCGTCCTATTCCTGGGCGCTTTAAAGATTACATTGGGTTGCCTAAATCAAATCGCTATCAGTCACTGCACACGATCGTCATTGGCAGCACAGGTCGCCCTCTAGAAGTCCAGATTCGCACTCTAGAAATGCACCACGTCGCTGAATATGGGATTGCTGCCCACTGGAAATATAAAGAGGCAGGTAGTTCTAGCACTCAGCAGATGACGACCACCGATGAAAAATTTACCTGGCTGCGGCAGTTACTCGACTGGCAAACCGATCTCAAAGATGCTCAAGAATATTTAGAGAGCATCAAAGACAATCTGTTTGACGGCGATGTCTTTGTCTTTACACCACGCGGAGAAGTCGTCTCTCTTAGCTCACGATCGACTCCTGTTGATTTTGCTTACCGCATTCACACCGAGGTTGGCAATCACTGTGCAGGTGCCAAAGTCAACGGGCGCATGGTCACACTCGATACGACGCTGCACCACGGCGATATCGTAGAGATTATTACGCAAAAAAATTCTCACCCCAGCTTAGACTGGCTCAATTTTGTCGTCACCTCTAGCGCCCGTAATCGGATTCGGCAATGGTATAAGCGATCGCACCGAGACGAAAACATCTTGCGCGGACGAGAAATGTTAGAGAAAGAACTGGGCAAA
>JBBQYE010000211.1:0-5979 GCA_038208945.1 Leptolyngbyales cyanobacterium
GAGAACGCTTTGCAGCAGCTTCAGCACTTCTTCTTGGTTGGAATCGCCCGATCTAGATGTCGCGACTTTGCCCAAGCTTCGCAGAGCAGACGCTTCGACGTAATAGCTGGCATCTCCCTCTTCAACCACAGACTTAAGCGCTTCATAGCTTTCAGGCGTTTTGACGTGTGCTAGGGCTTCTACGGTGGCTCGTCGCACTCGCGCTTCTGGGTCTTTGAGTCCCAACAGAACACCTGCGATCGCTTGATCAAGCTTGACGCTGGCTAGATTTCGGCTAATTTCAGCCCTAACAGCCCAAAAACCATCGTTTTGTAACGCTTCAGATAGAATTTTGACCGCTTCTAATCCACCCTTTTTGGAGATCGCTTCCACAGCATAGAGGCGAGAAGTCGGATCGGGATCGTGCTGAAGTTGGGCTTTGAGTTCCGGCATTGGGTACTCCAACACCACGGTTTTGAGATGATGATTGCCAACATCGAAACTGACAAAATCAGGTTTTTGTTCAAGCGGGAAGTAGAAACTTTGTTCACGATCGTGAACCCGAACCGTAAATGATTTCACTCCACTGTCTGCGAAGCCAAAGCCGATCGGAATCTTCAAATCAAATAATTCTTTTGGGTTAGTCTCGCTAACTTGGGTTTGGGTGACGGTGACTTTGGCGAGATTGCTGTCTCCATCCCACGTATAAGCCACTTTGTAGTCAGGATGTCCGCCTCGATAAACATATTGATCGAATAAGAACATCAGATTGCGTCCGGTGGCTTTCTCGATCGCTCTCAGCAAATCCACCGTTTCGACCGTTTTGTGAGCATTGTCCGCTAAAAACGTCGCGATCGATTTCCAAAACAAGTCGTTGCCCAACTCAGCCCGAATCATGTGATAGACACAGGCTCCCTTCTCATAAATGTGGCGATCGTAAAGCTCGATCGCTTCTCGATAAACGTGAGTTACGAGCGGGCGACGATAGCGAGATGCATCTTCATCTAAGTAGCTGCGGGCTTCACCGAGGAGGTAATAAGCGGCATCGTCAGAGCCATATTCTTGCTCAAACCACAGCACTTCTGCGTAGGATGCCATGCCTTCTTTGATCCAGGCGTGTGACCAGTGCTTGATCACCACTAAATCGCCAAACCATTGATGCGCCAGTTCGTGAGCCACTAGAGACTCAGTGCTGCGGTTATCGATCGCGGCTCGTTCATCCAACAAACAGCGATCGGTCAACAGCGTCGTTGAGGTGTTTTCCATGCCGCCGAAGATGAAGTCATCGACGCAGACTTGAGCATATTTGGGATACGGATAGGGATAGCCGTATTTCTGACTGAAAAATTCAATCATTCGAGGCGTTTTGCCCATGCTGAGACGGGCTTGCTCCTCCCGCCCTTTCTCAACGTAATAGGTAACGGGCTTGCCCTGCCACTCATCTTTTAATTCGGCAAAATCTCCGATCGCCAACGTCACTAAATAGCTTGGGTGAACCTGCTTTTGCAGCCAGTGATAGATTTTACGATCGCCGTTCGTTTCGGTGCCAATCAATTCACCATTTGAAATCGCCATCAGCGGCTGCGGCACATTGACCCGGATCTCAGAGGTGGCAAGCTGCCCCGGATAGTCAAAACAGGGAAACCAGAAGCGAGAATCTTCGTCTTCACCTTGAGTCCAAACTTGGGTGGGCTTGTCGGGATAGTGTTTGTCAGGCGCGACGAAATAAATGCCTCGCTGCGGTTTTTCGACCTGGTAAGCGATCGCGAGTTCAATCACAGATCCGATCTTCGTCGGCTGTTTGAGACGAATGTGAAGCTGTTCATCGTCATAGTCAAAGGGTTGATCGACATCTGCAACTTTAACGGACTGAATATCGAGATTGATGGCATCAAGCGTCAAGCGATCGATGCCGTTGCGAATCGGATTCAACCTCGTTAGGCAAGTCCCCTCATAGCTCTGATTAGGGATATCAAGCGTTAAATCGAGAAAAATATGCTCAACTTGCCCCGGACGATCGGGCACATAATGAGGACGCGCCCCCGGCAGTTCAAAAGATTTGTGGCTGTTGTTGTCCGCATCAAGATGAGAGTACAGCATGGTTAATTAATCGCTCTATTTGAGAAGAAATATAGGAGTCAACCTTGCAGAAGGCATTCCGTGAGACTTGCAACCAACGAAAAAGTTTCTAAACCAACCCCAATAGGCTTGCCATCAACGCTTTTTGAGCGTGCATCCGGTTTTCTGCCTGATCCCAAATTTTAGATCGAGCACCCTCCATCACGCCATCTGTAATTTCTTCGCCTCGATGCGCCGGAAGGCAGTGCAGCACGATCGCGTCTTTGTCGGCATAAGTCATCAACGTCTCATTCACCTGATAAGGCTGAAAGATCGGAATTCGGGCATTTGCCAGGTCTTCTTGCCCCATACTTGCCCACACGTCGGTATAGAGAATGTGGGCACCTTTGGCAGCCGCGATCGCGTCATTCGTCAAAATCACTTCTGATCGTCCAGCGGCGATCGTTTTGGCTTGCTGCACGATCGCTTCGCTAGGCTGATAATCCGACGGTGATGCAATGCGAATGTTCATGCCGACAAGCGCACACCCTAACAATAGAGAATGAGCGATATTATTGCCATCTCCTAGATAGGTCAGCGTCAAGCCTGAAAGCTTGCCGAAGGTTTCTTGAACCGTCTGCAAATCTGCCAGAATTTGACAGGGATGCTCTAAATCAGTCAACGCATTGATAATTGGAATGTCTGCATAGTGGGCAAAGGTTTCGAGATCTTGCTGATCAAACGTGCGAATCGCCAAAATATCGACATAGCGATCGAGCACCCGTGCCGTATCTGTAATCGGTTCACCCCGCCCTACCTGAGTAGAACTGACTGCCAGATCGATCACCTGTCCGCCCAGTTGAGCCATCGCCACCGTAAAGCTGACGCGGGTGCGGGTAGACGCTTTATAAAACAGCAGCCCCAGCACCGGAACGTGACCGTTGACAGTCGCGATCGAGTTCACCTTCCCGGCTTTCATCTGTGCCGCCAGGTCAAGCAGGGCTGCGATCTCCTCTGCGCTGAGGTCTGCTAGCGTCAACAAATCCCGTCCCTTTAATCCACCCATTTAATCCTCGATCGCTGCGCCTAAACAACTGAAAGCAAAAAATCTTCTGCACCTCAGCAGGTCAGAAACATCTGAATCTACATCGACACAAGCAAACATCATAAAACCCTATCAAATCTAAAAGGGTTAGCCTAGTGCAAAAGTTTCGAGTTTCCCAAGGTCATATCAAATAGAACCACAAATTCACCCGATGCTGTAGAGACCTTTCACCGAAACGTCTCCCCGCTTTCGCCATGACTAATCAATCTGAAACAACGATCGCCACTCAACGAGGGGCTTAAGCCCCTTGTTAGCGAGTTAGCGTAGTGTTGACAACAAAGCCAAACGACCTAGCCAGCATTCTTCAACTCAGCCGTCTTCACCGAAAGCTGCTTAGTTTGCTCGCCTCGTCGCAGTTGAACTTTGAGCATCTGCCCCAACCGACTATTTTCAACGACTCCTTGAAGTTGTTCAGCCTTTGTGACCGCTTGCCCATCGATCTGAGTAATCACATCGCCGCGCCGCAGACCCGCCACTGCCGCAGGCGTGTTGGGCAATACCCGAATCACAATCACCCCATTCACTTCGGGCACCATAAACGCTGAATTGGGATCGCCATTGTTCTGTCGGGCAATTTCTGGAGTCAGCGTTGTCATCTGCACACCCAGATAGGGATGCGGAATCGTTTCGCCTCGTGCCAGTTGATCTTTAATAGATTTTGCTTTGTTAATCGGAATCGCAAACCCGATCCCCATCGCGTCGGCTCGAATAGCGGTATTGATCCCGATCACTTCGCCCCGATCGTTCAACAACGGTCCCCCAGAATTTCCAGGATTGATCGCAGCATCGGTTTGAATAAAGTCAATCCGTTTGTCAGGAATACCAACTTGAGCGCTCGATCGCTTCAAGGTGCTGACGATCCCCAATGTCACGGTATTGTCTAAACCGAGCGGATTGCCGACCGCGATCGCCCAGTCACCCACCTGCACTTGATCTGAGTCAGCGAGAGGCGCAACGGGTAAATCAGTGCCATCGATTTTGACGACCGCAAGATCGGTCACTTCATCAAAGCCTCGCACTTTGCCTTCAAAGGTGCGCCCATCTTTGAGCGTCACGGTCACTTTATCAGCACCGTTGATGACGTGAGAGTTGGTCAAAATCACCCCACTCTGATCGATCAAAAAGCCTGACCCTTGACCTCGTAATCGTTCTTCTCTGGGAGCTTGAGGAATTGCCTCGTCTCCAAAAAAGCGCCGAAAGGTCGGATCTTCATAGATGGGATCAACGGTTGCTCGTCGCGTCACCGTCCGTTCTGTGTCAATACGAACGACGGCGGTTCCCATCAGTTTGACCGCCTCTGCGACAAAGCTGCCTTGCTGAATCGCTTTAAGCGGCACGGCTGCTTGCGTAGTCTGAGGAGGATTGGCTAATTCTAATAGGGGAGCCGCTTGAGACGGGAGAGGATAAGCGATCGTCACCCCCATCAAAAAAATAGACAGCACCGCTGCAATCGCTCGACGAAAAAATCTAGAGGACTTGTGAAATTGCATAGCATCAACTCATAACGTTCGATCAAGCTGAGGAACGATCTCACCGTGGTTACGATCGTTGGTCTGTTAACCACAGTTAAGTCTATTTTGCCAATTTCCGCCTAAACCTGTGTGGTTAACACGTCAGTTCTTCTGGAAACCCCAATCTGTAGTCTAAGATCGTAAATACCCGTAGAAAACCGCTTCAGAGGCGACTTGTTATGACAACTTCCGATCGTCCCCGCACTCCAGAGCTAGACAGCCGCTCTGACGCTGATCATCCTCACGATCATGGCTCTTCTGTTCATCCTCACGTTCACACCGAGGAGTCACAGCGCAAAGTCGTGAATCGCCTCTCTCGGATTGAAGGGCATATCCGAGGCATCAAGACAATGGTGCAGAGCGATCGTCCGTGTCCTGATGTGCTGGTGCAGATTGCGGCGGTTCGAGGTGCGCTCGATCGCGTAGCTCGGATGATTCTCGATGAACATCTAACTCAGTGCATCGCTCGTGCTGCCAAAGAAGGCAATATCGAAAATGAAATTGAAGAGTTGAAAGCAGCCCTCGATCGCTTTTTGATTTAACGATCGAAGGCTGGCGCTGGGTTCTGAATCTCTAAGCCACTGCTGCAAACAGTGCCTCAAGCGGCTTCTCTGCTGCATCGGGTGTCGCGACAATTTCTACAATTTTGTTGCGCGCACTGGGCTGAAAGACGGCTTCTACACAAACCTGTGCCACCTTGGTGCGGGGAATGCTGCCCTCAGAGAGCGTGTCTTGAGACGACATGACGATCGAGTCAGCGTTATCTTCATTCTTTAGACCACCAGGACGCACGATTGTGTAGGTCAATCCGCTGTTCCGAAGATAGTCTTCACCCTGCTTTTTCCAGACTAAAATTAGCCAAAACAAATTGAGGGGATGGAAGAACTTTGAGGTACACAAAGAAGACACCATCACAAACTGCTCAATTCCCGTCGCTTTGGAGGCATCGACAAGATTTTTGGTTCCTTCATAGTCCACTTTATAAGGACCTGTGGGATCAAAGCTAGGACGGGCACCTGTGGCAGAAAACAGCACTGTGCTGTCTCCGATCGCCATCTTTAAACTCTCGACGTTCATCAGATCGCCTGTCACCAACTCAATGCCCGTCGGCAGCGTCGTTTGTGCAGCTTGAATATCTCGCACAAACGCTCGAACAGGAATGCCTCGATCGACTAGCTGTTGAACAATTCTTCGTCCTGTTTCTCCGGTTGCCCCTGCGACAAATGCTTTCATGAAAACTTTCTCTATAATTTAGTAACGTTTGCTACTGGATCTTTAGCAACTTTGTCGCTATCTTGACATCTGGTAAAGGTAAGACTCTAGAAG
>JBBQYE010000212.1:0-5961 GCA_038208945.1 Leptolyngbyales cyanobacterium
TGATTCCTGGTTTTCCCATTGAATAGAGCAAAAAATTAATAAATGGTGAGATGAATGTCAACATTTGAGAGCAATTACTAAAACGGATAGAAAAAGCATTCGACTCCTAAAGGCATCACTCAGAAGTTGAAGAATACATCTACAAACAGAGAGCCGACAAAGCCTGGAGCCTGACTGACTGTGCTTCCTTCTGCATCATGCAGCAAAAAAATATCCTCGAAGCTGTGACCCACGACAGGCACTTTGAACAAGCTGGCTTCATTGCCCTCATGCGATGATCGAAACTTCGCCCTCCAACCCTCACCCTTCAACCTCCGCACTCAAAACGTTGCCTTGCGATCGCGAAACTTCGACCTCAAAGCTTAAGCCTCCGACCTCCGAACCCGAAAGTTGAATCTCAGAACCCGAAACTCCGACTTCAGAACCCGAAACTTCGACCTCAGAACACGGAACTTCGACCTCAAAACTTGAAATCCCGACCTCGGAACTCGAAACGCCGAGATCGCAACCAAAAATCCCACGATCTTCCCGCAACCCTTCCCCTACTCCTCCACTCTGGGGCGCTGCATCACACTAATTACCTCATCCGCATTGCGAGTTGGCACTAACCGCGACCAATCTCTGACCTCCGTGATCCGGGCACTGTGCAACCGATGAATCACTCCCCTCACCCAATTAGGCGCACCCACTAAAATCATCTGGTTCGATCGTTTTTCAGCATTGGTCAAGCCGTCAATCACTGCCTCGATCGGCGTTTGAGCAAAATCATCCGGTACTTGCTTTGGCATCTTCACTGATCCTTCTTCACTCTTCAAGCTGTTTGTAATCACAAACATTATCACTTCGCCTTCTGTTTGTAAATACAAACATTTACTTAAGTATGCCTCTCTGACACCATAAGGGGCATGGGAAAAGCAGGCAAAGCGCTCAAACAGGTCCTTGAAACCTACAGCATCACCCAGAATCGGTTAGCGGTGACAATGGGGCTGAACCGCTCAACTGTCTATCAATGGTTCAACGAAATCACCGATCCCTCGGCAGAATCCGTGACTGAAATCATTGCCGCCTTAGAACAACTCAACGAAGCCGCCGCCAAAGACTTTGTTCGCCTCTACCTGGGAAGGCTGGCTCAACCAGAGCCAAAACCGCCAGAAGATTAACAAACGACGCGACGCTATCAAGTAGGTAAGCTGAGATCTTGCACCTGAACTAAAACTCTCTCGTTTCTGGCATTCACGGGCGGGACAGAACCGCAGCGAATAGACGGGTGCAAGATCTGAGCAATTAAACTGAAGACCCTCATCCCCTAACCCTTCTCCCCAAGGAGAAGAGGAACCGGACTCTGGCTCCCTCTCCTATGGGAGTGGGCTGAGGTGAGGGCAGCTTCACCAAGGTACGTCCTGTGAGTCAATGCTCACCTGGAATACTGACCCTGACAACGCAAACTAGCACGCCTCAACCATCCTCTTACCACTCGACCTGCGATCGCTCGTGCAGCACTCGCCCATACACCGCTTCTGTCTGCTTCGCCAGCTTTGCCCAGTGAAAGCGCACCTCTAAATCTTTGAAGGCATTCTCAACCAGCCATTGAGAATAGTCAGGGTTCTTCAGCACCTCAATAATTCCCCAAGCGAGAGAATCTGAATTACCCGTCCAGGTGACGATCCCCGTTCTGTTGTGCCGAACGACTTCAGGTAAGCCCCCGGCATCCGATACGACCACAGGCACTCGTGCCGCAAAACTTTCTAACGCCACAATCCCAAACGGCTCATAGAGACTGGGAAAAACTGCACAGTTGGCGATCGTTTGAAACTTATCTAAATCTTCATCGGGCATGAACCCCGTAAAGAAGCACCGTTGCCAGATGCCCAAATTCCAGGCTTGACCCTTTAAATAATCGGTGTTGCCCCCGCCAATAAAGACAAACTTCACTTGAGTTCCCATTGCCTGAAGCACTTTTGGAGCCGCACTCAGCAGAACAGAAATGCCCTTTTCGTAGGTCATTCGCCCCACATAATAGACAATTTTCTCGTCGTCGCCTGCAAATCGCCGCCGAAATTCTTGCACATCAAACCCTGGATGACGCAGCTTTTTTTCAGCCCGAATGCCGTTATAGACCACATCAATCTTGTTCCAGGGCGTGTGCAGCGATCGCTCAACTTCTCGCCGCATATAGTCGGTGCAGACAATCACCCGCCACGCATCATGAGTTAAGCAGCGCTCCTTCTCATTCACATAGCGCTGATCCTCGGTGTGAACGCCATTATTTCGTCCCCCTTCGGTCGCGTGAATGGTCGCCACAAGCGGAATTTTGAACAAATGCTTGAGCGCGATCGCCGCATCACCGACCAGCCAATCATGAGCGTGGATGATGTCAAACGCACCCTCTTCTCGAATCAGCTTACCGCCGTGCTGACCCATACTGGCGTTCATGTTGACGATCCAATGCAGAAAGTTGTGGCTCTCATCAACCCTGACGCGGTGCACGCCTACCCCATCGACCACTTCATAGTGGGGAGCCTGACCAAACTGCACCGTAATCAGATGAATTTCATGCCCTAGCCTGACCAACTCTGGGTATAGCTCTGCCACATGACGAGCGATGCCGCCCACAATGCGGGGTGGAAATTCCCAGGTCAATACCAAAATCTTCATCAGCCCCAATCTCGACGATTCGTATTTTCACTCTACAGAAACTTGGCGGACACTCTCACAGACCTTGCCCAAAACGCGATAATCTATAGATATTCTATACAAATGACTCGATCGCTCCATTTTCTGCTCACCTGAGCTTTTTGCATCCACTGCTTGAGATGGAATCTAGCTCTCTCTTTAGAGTTTCCGCCCAAGGTTGCCACTATAGCGCTGTCATCTTCTCTCAAAGACTGCGATCGAGGAATGTCTTATATCTATCCTGATAGTCAACTAGCCCCGTCTGTTTTAGCAATTCATTGATGATGCAGGCACCTTTCCAACCGTTAACAACCGCTGAAGTGCCCGTACAGATCTTGCTGTTTGTCGATCAGCGACCCACCGCAAAAGAGCAGATCCAGCAGATTCGCCGCTTTTTGAACGATTTAAGAGCCGACCATCCGTTTGAGCTTCAGGTGGTCGATGTCGGTGAACAGCCCTACTTAGCAGAACATTTTCGCCTCGTTGCCACGCCTGCCCTGATTAAGATTCACCCCGACCCTCGGCAAACTCTAACCGGGATGAATTTGGTTGCTCAACTCAAAGACTGTTGGTCTCACTGGCAAACTTCAGTTGAGAGCTTTTTAGAGGATCAGGTTGAGTTTAAATCGACGGTTGCCCAGGCTGCTTTTGCTTCGGCTTCAAAAATTTCTCCGATCGCTTACTCATCCGAACTGTTGCAGCTAACCGACGAGATTTTTAATCTCAAGCAAGAGAAAGAAGACCTTCAGGCGCAGCTTCAGTTTAAAGACCAGATTATCTCAATGCTGGCTCACGATTTGCGAAATCCGTTAACAGCAGCCTCGATCGCGATTGAGACCCTAGAAATCGGTCACAAAGCGCAAGAAGGTCAGGGCTATCGGCTCACTCCAGCGATAACGGCTCAGTTGCTCAAACATGGGCGATCGCAGATTCGCACTATCGATCATATGATCACTGACATTCTGCAAGCTGCTAGAGGCACCAGTGCTGAACTGCAAATTGTGCCGCAGAAGCTAGAACTTGGTGCTCTGTGTGAAAGTGTTCTAGAAAATTTAGCAGAACGGTTCCGCGCTAAGTCGCAGCAGGTCGATACTGACATCCCGACCGATCTGCCGATCGTCTACGCTGACAAAGAGCGGGTGCGTCAAGTTTTAACCAATCTTCTCGACAACGCGGCGAAATATACGCCGATCGACGGCACCATTCATGTCTCAATGCTGCATCGAACGGCTCAAAAGGTGCAGGTTAGCATCTGTGATAACGGACCCGGTGTGCCAGAAGAAAACCGCGATCGCATTTTTGAAAACCACTTCCGCCTTCAGCGAGATCAAGCCCAAGATGGCTACGGGATTGGCTTATCGCTCTGTCAACGTATTGTTCGAGCACACTATGGGCAGATTTGGGTTGATTCTGTCCCTCATCAGGGCAGTTGCTTTCACTTTACGCTGCCCGTTTATCGATCCCAGCGATAAACCACAGTTTCTCTGATCAGCTTGTTAATTTAGGCGTTATTCATCCGGATTCTAATCGTCAACATCGGAACTCTATAAAGAGTATCAAACCTTCTCGGAAAATTTATATTAGGTGAGTCTTTTTCAGTGGTTTTACTGAAGATTTCACTCAACTGTGAGCCAGTGTCATTTCTAGCTTATTAACTCAATACAATTTCTAGTTGATTAAGTTTTTAACAAACAAATTCTTGTTCATAAGTAGTTATAGCTGTAGCCGACTGGATTAGGACATGGCTGCACCTAAAACACTCGCTACCTGAACAAGGGGCTTAAGTCCCCTGTCCTAATCTGACTGACGATCGCTATGCCTGCACTTAAGGTCGTGATTTCGGCAATTCTCAAAGTAATAATCTATTTTTTGACTGCTTAAAAAACTGTTACGAGTGGCTCAAAGTTAACTAAGTCACGTTAAATTTGGTCCGTACTGAACTTTTAACTAGAACATTAATGGGGGGCAGTCTCCTCTTAAGTTGAGAATAGTTTAGCCTTTAACGATGGCGTAATCAGGGTGTCAATAAAGTATCTATCCAGACTCAACCTTCTTCGAATTTTCTAATTTTGAAAATTACGAATAATAACCATAAAGTTTCATGAGTGCGACTATCTAAGCAGATTAACTCCTTGCGTATCTGAGTATTAAAGCTTTTTCTGTGTATCTAAAAACACTTTTCGTCCTCAGAGTTCTGGCTAGTTTGAGAGCATTTCTCCGGGCAAAAAAATCTTTCGGATAGCTTTGCTAACAGCCTCTAAAAAAACCATCGGGTTGACGATCGAGCACTTTTTCTCTCTTCGCCAATCTCTCATGATTTTTGATTGGCTAAAAATGAGTGTTATTACGGTGCTGATTCACGATTAACTCTCTTATAACTAACCTATAAGCCTCCATTAAGAAAGAATGTATCGCGAACTTCATCAAATTGAACAGACGCTTTTACATTCCGAGTTTCATCTTATTCGTTTAATGATTCAGCTATCTAGCTGATCTGCATTAGTTTCTGAAGATGTTAGGTTTGTGTGTAGAAGAAATCTTGGCATTTGATTGCTCAAGGTCTGAGTGGTCAAAAGACAAACTTTTTCGACAGCCACAATGTAAAACCGTTATCCCGTTGTAGCGTTGTAGGGACTGCTTTTCTAAATGAAGTACGACTCCTTGGAATATCAGCCCACTAATCACCATGAGGTGGGCGTTTATGAGTGTGAGATTCATCTCAAGTTCAGATTAGTTGAAGAAAAGCGGGTGCTGAAAGACCGCGAACAACTCTTGGAGATGTTGCTTGATGCCTTTACCTGCGGGAGCGATGAATTTATGGAGCCTCTCCAAGTCGAGGTCGAAGCGCAAGAAATCTTAGAGATTGAAGCCTCACCCCAGATGCGTCGTCAGTTGATTCGGCTACGCAACTCCAAAGACTGAAAAAAGCTTGTGCGGTCAGATGGGTTGACTTGCTTAAGCGACAGCGTTTTCCTACAAAATTAGCCTGTGATCTTCATCGCTGCTGACTGCGACTTTAGATTATGGGCTTTTTTATGGCAAGCTTGTTGTGCAAGCGGTCTCGATCGATTGCACAATAGAAGCAGTTGATACTTTTTCTAAAAGCAATGACCACTGCCCTTGCTGACACCAAAAATCTCCTGGCTAACTTGATTAGTCGCTATCGCTCTCAGGTTGATTATTTAGCTATTCGCCTAGAAGCGGCTGAGGGCACCGATATCTTACTCAGAGGCACCAAGATCGAAACCTTGAGTGAGGGCATCTCGATCGGAGGGCAAGTCAGAGCCT
>JBBQYE010000213.1:0-5932 GCA_038208945.1 Leptolyngbyales cyanobacterium
CGGCGCAGGCAAAAGAGATTGATATTCAGACCGTGTTTGACCCGACGGTGGAAGTGATGGGAGATCCCACACGCTTGCAGCAGGTAATCTGGAATCTGCTGTCTAATGCAGTCAAGTTTACCCCTGAAAAAGGGCGAATTGAGATTCGGCTTGAGTGCATCGATGCTCATGCCCAAATTCAGGTAATAGACACGGGGAAGGGCATTGGTGCAGACTTTTTGCCCAACGTATTTGACTATTTTTGCCAGGAAGATGGCTCGACAACCCGCAACTTTGGCGGACTGGGGCTAGGACTGGCGATCGTGCGTCAAATTGTTGACCTACACGGGGGCACGGTTGAAGCAGCTAGCCCTGGCGAAGGGCAAGGAGCGACGTTCACCATTCATCTACCGCTCACCGCAGAGTCTGCATCTCCGGTTGAGGGGCTGCAACCCACTGCTGCTTTGAGCCTAGAAGGAACGAATATCTTGGTCGTCGATGATGACGCAGACTCTCGCGAGTTGATCACTTTTGTGCTAGAGCAGGCAGGAGCCAGCGTCATTGCCGTCACCTCGGCTGAAGAAGTGCTGCAAAGGCTGGCGCAGGCTCCTCTTGATGTGCTGGTTAGCGACGTTGGAATGCCAGAGATGGATGGCTATGAGCTAATGCGACACGTAAGAACCCTGCCGTCTCAACAGGGGAGAGAGATCCCAGCGATCGCTGTGACTGCCTACGCTGGAGACACCAACCACCAGCAAGCCTTGGCGGTTGGGTTTCAAGGGCACTTATCTAAACCTATTGACCCAGACGAACTGGTGGCAGCTGTGGTAAGGCTGGGTAAACCTGAAATATCCAGCGATCGTTCCAAGTCCTAAAGGACTTGGAACGATCGCTACACCCTACTTCCGTTTAATTAACCAAATCCCGACTCCTAGCAGGGCAACGATCGCGGCTTCAGGCACGAACCAGCGATTTGCACTAGCCGTTCCAGTCGCAGTTGGAGCTTGGGAAATGGATGAGGGAGCGATCGGCGGTTGCGTCGCTACACCCGACTGAACAGTGACACTATAAGACAATTCAAACGGCTGAAAACTCTGTCCATCTTTGGCAGTGCCGCTAATCTCTAACTCATAGATTCCCGCCTTCGGAAAGACAATCTCTGCACCTGGAACGCCCTGATATTGATCGGCAGAAATTGCTTTGAGCGGTGGTTTTAATAGGAGTTCTGAGCCTTCTTGATGAACTTCTAGCTTACAGTTGCATTCTTCTAGCGAAATTAGCTCTCCACCCTTTTTAGTTAAGGCAAACCAGGCGCGAGAAGCCTGTCCCGCTTTGGGATTGTGGTCTGGCTCAATGTGAAAAAGGGCTGCCACATCATCAGAGGTTTTAACGTTGTGCCCTTGAGCAGACAGGATAGGCAATAGGCAAGCCGCGATCGACACCACGGCAGAGACGATCATTCTTCTATTTGCGGGACGGTGCGACATAAAATTTTTCGAGCGATAAGAGTGACCAAACGAAGCGCGATCGAGCCAAGAACACGCCGATCAGGGACACGCCTAACAAAATTACCCTCAGCCAGTGAGCGCTGGTGAGCTGTAGTTCTCCCAAATAGCTAGAACCCACTAATCCTGTGTGAATGGCGACCAAAAGCAGCGCAGGCAGACTCAGCAGGTGAATTTTGCGCCACCCAGCACCCAGTTTTGTCATTAACCCATCAAAGCTGGTGAGCGCCGCCGGAACCATTAGCAGCAAGGCGAGAATGCCTGCCCACATTCCCCACTGTTGCCGAGGCAGCATGAAGAAAATTGCCTGAAGATTCCAGTTAAAGGCGTGATCGACAAAGTGAGAAACGTGTGCTAGCGACAGCACAAATGCGCCAACTCCCAAGGCTCGACGGTAGCGCAAGGGAGCAGACCACAGACGGCTAATCGGTCGGGCAATCAGTGCCAGCATCAGCATTATCAAGGCGGCGTGTCCGGTGTAATCGACCATATCACCACTTCGCAGCAGCAGCAAAAGACCGATCGTCAAACTGACCCAGCCCCCCAGTCGAAACAGTTGGCTACGACGATCGGCGCTCACCAGCGCAGTCGAAACGCCGACCCCCAACATCATCGGCGTGGTTCCCAACCCAAACGCCAACATTGTCACGGCACCCATCCACAGATTGCCAGTCTCAGCCGCTTTAATTTGCGCCGCATAGAGAAACCCACACGGAATCAAGCCCCACACCATGCCTAACAGGGCAGGGGTCCACCAGCGATCGGACTGGGAGAGGTGGATCATGGCGCGACTAAGACGATCGTGCAGCTTCCCTGCAACCGGATGCAGCACGGGCACATGAGGCAAAAATTTGGGATTGATATTCGAGAGTCCAAACCAGATCAGCAGCAGCCCTGTAAAAATCGCCAACCCGCGCCGCAAACTGCTATCGATTCCCGCAAGTTGTCCTCCCGCGATCAGGACGGAGCCTAACGCCCCGATCGCTGCCCCGACCAGCGCATAGCTAACCACTCGCCCCAAATTGAGCAGCAGATTAAAGGTGAGCTGACGCTGCCAGGATGTAGCGGCAGACTGCCCAGACAGCGAAAAAGCGGCAGTCAAAGGACCACACATTCCTAAACAGTGCCCAAAGCTTCCGAGAAACCCCAGGGTCATGATGAGCAGCAAATCGAGCATTCTACGCTGAGAGTGGAGGTTCATTCATCGTCGCACACTCGATCGCTATGCCACCCCTACCGTGAAGTGGAACTCACTGCCCAGATTTTTGCCCATTGACTCTGCCCAGATCGTGCCGTTCATCGCCTCGATCGTGCGCCGACAAATCGCTAATCCCAATCCAGTTCCGCCGACAGTGCGCTGCAAAAAGCCTTCTTCTTGAGAGAAGCGATCGAACACAGCTTCTAAGCGATTCGGCTCAATGCCCCGTCCCGTATCTGAAATCACAACTTTTAATTTAGAATCTGCTCGATCGAATCCTAGAATCCGGGCACTGATCGTGATTTTTCCGTCCGCAGGCGTAAACTTGCAGGCATTATCGAGAAGTTTACTCAACACTTCGATCAAGCCGTCACCATCGACTAAAACCAGGGGTAACTGAGACGGAATATCTAACCCAATGTGCGGTTGCTCTGGACTAGATGCGTAACGACTCAACACTAAATCAAGACACTCTTGAAAGGAGATCGGCTCGACAAACCAGCGAGTTGCTCCACTCTCTAGTCGCGACAGCGTGAGAAAATCTTGCACCAGTTTTCGGAGCCGTTCTGAATCTTCTAACGCTGTTTCGAGCATGATTTGCTGAAAGTTGAGCGGCATATCTGGCTCGGTCACCAAACTCTCTAAGCAAACTTGGATCGTCGAGAGAGGCGTTCGCAATTCATGACCGACGATCGCGATCAGGTTACTCTGAGTTCTCTCTAAATCGGCAAGCTGATGATTCAAAACTTCCAGACGGCTATAAGCCTGAGCCTGCATCAACGCCACCGCCACCTGAGCCGAAATCGTTTCGACGAGCGCCACTTCATCGGCTTTCCAGATGTGAGCGTCGGGCTGATGCAGTTCTAACAGCCCCAGCAAATTGCTTCGATAGCGAATCGGCACCATTAAGCAAGACCCAATCTGATAACGCTGAAGTTGTGCTTTGAGATCTATATCAGACTGGATGCCTAAATCTTGACTGACATCAGCGATCGCGATCGTGCGTTCTGAGTCAGAGGTTTCAACTTGGGGCTGCTCTAATGTCTTCTGAAACAGAGGATGCGACGCTAATGACCAAACCTGCCCCCGCAGAGACTCTAACCCAGGGGCGACCGACTCATATTCGATCTCTAGACATTCTGATTGGTCGCGATGCAGCAAACATCGCCCCAGGCTAAAAACCTGTCCCAACTCGCTCACGGTGACGCTGAGAATTTGTTCAGGGTTGAGAGAGCGACGAATCGCCGCCGCGATCGAGTTGACCAGCCGCTCTTTTTGCTCTTGACTGGCAATCGTGCGATAAGCGTTGAGCAAGCGATATTGGCTGGCTTGCAGATAATTGACCATGCGATCGACAAAGAGGTTTGGATCAATCTCGCTGGATGTCTGAGTCGGCAAATTTGACTGGGTTAGTCCATATTCTTGCTCTGCCAATCGAACTTTGGGTGCCAATTCTGGTCGATAGTCAATGATGCGCTCTAGCAGCAGCCGAGCTGCCTGCACCGTAATCTCAGGGTCAAACGTCCAAAATCCTTGAAACTGCCTGACTTCATCTAAAGAAGGGGTGCTAATCGGTGCCGCGTGTTCTCGACACACTAGACAGGCTGAATAGTGATGCCCCACAATCACCAAATGCCACTCTTGAGCGAGTTGGTCATTGGGAGATAGAGCAACTGTCATGTAAGAGACAGAGCCTTCGTTAAAAGCAGTCTCTGGAGCCGCCAACACATAAACCTGATCGGTGATTTCACCGATTTTTTGATAGCGCGGGGCTTCTTGACGATAAAAGCGCTCTTGTTGAAAATTGGCGATTACCAGAGGCTTGTCAGTCCCAGACAGCACCAAGTCTTCCATCGCGTGAGAAAGCGCTGTTAAAGACGCTTTGAAATAAATTTGCGGTCGTAGCTGCGGTAAAGCTTGGCGCAAGTCTTGCAATAAAGAATTTTGAGTCCTCATCACCAGTGATGTATGCATTTAAAGGGGACAATCGTTCTATTACCGTTGCGGGGTCAGATCGGCGGTTGAGAAAATGGCATCCGTTAACGTCGCTCGACGCAGATCAGTTTGGGTGAGATCAACCCCCGTCAGATTGGCTGAAAGAAGAGTTGTTCGGGTCAATATCGCTCTATCAATGCAGGCACCCGTTAAGTTTGCCTTGCTGAGGTTTGCGCCTGTCAAGTCTGCCCTGCTGAGATTTGCGCCCGACAGGTTTGCGCCAAACAAATTGGCATAGCGCAAGTCGGCCCCGGTGAGATTTGCGCCTGTGAGGTCAGCATACCGAAGGTCGGATAATCGTAAGTCAGTTTTGATCAGAGACGCTTTTAGAAGGGTTGCATGACTGACTCTGGCTCGAATGAGGTTCGATCGGTTCAACGTTGCCCAGGTTAGCGTTGCCCCTTGAAGGTCAGTTCTCCAGAGGCTAGCGGCAGTCAGATTTGCTTCGCTCAAGTTGGCTTGGCGCAAAATGGCTTGAGACAAAATGGCGTTGGCAAGATCCGATCGAGCCAAATTGATGTTTGCTAGACAAACCTCGCTCAAACTCGCGGTGTGCAGGTTTGCTTGAGAAAATTCGCGTTCCCCGGTTGCATAGCGCTCTAGAAGTTGATCAGCGTTCATGACAGGTTTTGATAGTTGATAGGTCACAGAATCTTCTAGTAAGCGAGTTGAAGCAGGGAACGGATAGGAAATTTTTGATCTTTATGTAAACTAATTTAAACAAATTGTTACAAATTAGCAAGTAGTTTCAAAGAGAAGAAGCCTATTCCTCGATTGATGCAGATAGCGTAATTGAAATGACTCTAAACGACGATCCAAACCGTTAAGCAATATGAAGGGTTTTTAAACAGATTTATCATTTCTGAGAAGATGCTCCGATGAGGCGACACAAAAAAGGCGGACCCATTGCCCGCCTCGTAGAATGTAAAGAAACTGATTTAGAAAACTCTAAACTGCCATCGCTGGAGCGTCTAGCTCAACCACGTTGCTTTCTCTCGGCGATTGCCAAGCCTTTCCATCTAGCGCCATCTGCTCAATCAGGCTAGCTAGACGCAGCGCTTTCAGGGCTTGCTCACCGCCCACCGACGGCTGATTGCCTCCGCGCACACATCCTACAAAATGTTCTAACTCGGCGTGAAGTGGCTCGATATTGCTGGTGTAGACTTTTTCGATCAACCCGTCTTGGCGATATAAGACTTGACCATATTCAGCCATATAGTTCGCGGTGGTTTGACGGTGAATCAAAATCTCATTG
>JBBQYE010000214.1:0-5910 GCA_038208945.1 Leptolyngbyales cyanobacterium
CATTCACACAGCGCTTGGGCATCTTGCTGGGCAAATTTTAAGGGCTGAAGAAATTGATAGTAGTTAATTCCGATTGCGATCGCCCAGTGGTTGACCATTCCAGACACCTCAAATGAGTTAAATCGATAGGGCTAACTTTAAGCAGTTTGGTTTACCTCTATAAAAAGAGTGAGCCGAACCGCGTAACTGCTGACATGATAGAAAAAATCTCTTTTCTAGAACTAACATTAAAGACCAAGTTGTCGATTCTGGATTAGAGGATGTTTGAACGTTTCATCCAGCAAACTATTTGAGGAGATTAGGATGTCTAGCGATCGCCACCAACAGCCCCACCGATTTGTTAAGCCAAGACTCACCGCGATCGGATTCGCTGCGTTGCTAGGAATAGCCGGGGGCATTTGGCTTTCTGAAGGGGCGATCGCGCCGCAAGTCGTTCAAGCTTACACGACTAGGGTGGATGTGGCACTCGATCGCTTGCCCAATGAAGGCTATGACGCGCTGATTCGGAGAGCCGATATTGTCGCTAGAGCGGCGGCTCAACGCAGCTTCGATCGAGACATTCTCACCAGTGAGGTGTCGGTGATCATAATCGGGCGCAATCAGGGATCTGAGACTCCTATTTTGACTCTGGATGTCAGTCGAGTGCAGTGGAGCAGCCGCCCAGATACGAGGCGGTGGGCAACTTATTATAAAACGTCGGCGGCGCTGTTGGGATTTGAGCCACTGTCTCCAGTTCCGGTGACGGTGGCTGCTCCGCCCACTCCCGGTCCGGTTGTGTCTCCGACTCCTGTACAGCCTTCTGTCAATAACCCGCCCAGCCAGACCACGCCTAACCCCACGACGCAGCAACCAAGCCAACAAAATGAGGCTGCCCCTCAAGATCAGCAGCGGTAAAGTTCATCGCGATCGGCTTGAGCGATCGAGGGTAGTGATGACCAAGATTCCGATCGCTCTACTGCGTTTAGGCAGTTTTCTGTTTGCCACCTTGCTCAATATGATGGCGCAAGACTGAATTAATCAATGTTTTGTATTCTTCGTCTTGCGATTGAAACCATGCCATCACGTCCGAGTCAAGCTGAACTAAATTCCTCGCTTGCGTCGCCGGAACTCTCAGCACTGCCTTCTCAAAAAACTCATCAGTCAAAGGTGGAATATCAGAATAATCAATGCCTTCGTCTGACATCGATTCCAATGCTGCCCAGTTAGTACGAGAGGTACTGCTCAAATCGTTTTCGTTCATGTCGATTTGCCCGTCGTGCTGAAATTACTCGAATTACGTCACTTCGCCGTTCTGTCCAAACGACGATCGCGATACCGTTGCCTAAGAAACCGATTCCAATCCAGCGATCTTCATCATAATCAAAACGTTCATCCAACTCAATTAGCATTGAACCCTTGAACATTTCGGGAACATCAACGAAATCAATTTCGTGGTTACGAATGTTTTCTAGATTTTTCGCTTCGTCCCACTCAAACTGCATGAAGCTCCGATGCTGCCAATTGAACTATCGCAATTATCTCGCATCTCCCCTCCATTCCAAAGCGATCGAGCACATTATTAAGTCACGATCCCTATATGGGCAGCGACGATCTGCCAAGCTCCGCTAGGAGAAGCCGCCCAAACGCGCGTGAACCGAAGATCACCACTGGCAGGGTTGCCGTCATAACTACCCAATATTTGCATTCGGACTAAAACGATCGCGACCTCTCCGTGGAGTTGAATAGTTTGCTCAGAAGGTTTCAGATCATAGATTTTGAGCAAGCCAGATGTGTGAGCCGCGAGATCGTCTTGTTTGCTCAATACTTCCCCTAGATGACTGGTGAAGATGAGTTCGGGGGCTAGTAGCTCATCCAAGGTGCTGACATCAGAAGCAAGCATCGCAAGTCTGAGTCGTTCCTCGGCGTTGGTAATCTGAGTTTCAACGGTTTGATTCACGGTGCCTTCTTAGATATCTAGGCAGTCGGGTTGAAACGAGATTCGTTATACTGTCAAACTTCGATTTTGTAGTTGAGTTGATGCTCATCTCCGGGCAAGCCTCGAAATCCCCAGTTGTGTTTAGGGGTTTCAAAAATCGTCATTTCTAAATCTTGGGTTGAGATTTCAAGCGGTTGGACTCGATCGAACATCAACCGAATTAACTGCTTTTTTGTCTCAACACTGCGTCCCTCAATCATGCTGAACTCGATGATGGTGTGACGATCGGTGCGCCCTGTCGGATAGAAAAAATCGGCGCGATCGAGGGGAAAGAATCGATGTGCACGTTTATCGGCTGGATATTAAAGCGCATCCATCACACAAGAATGAATGATGTCAGAGAGTGAGGACTTGATCGGATCGAGATGCTTTCTCAATCCATAAACTTTGGTCTGTACCATACCTATATCTGCGGTAAATATTTAACGTAAACCCGATCGCACCGTTCGGTCTCGACCCCGGTTGCCGATTGATAGCCGCTCGATTCATAGAGCCTGACGGCTTCTTTGAGAACGCTGGCAGTCTCGATCCAAATTTGATCGAAGCCCCGATCGCCGATCGCTCTCTCTAATTCCTTCAGCAGAAATCGCCCTAACCCTTGCCCTCGAACCTCTGGCACAAAATACATTTTGCGAATCTCAGCCGCCTTTTCTCCCCGCGACACCGGATAGTAAGCGCCCGTGCCGACTAGCTGACCCTCGCGCTCAATCACCCAAAACTCGCCGCCTGTTGCGTGATAAAACGGCTCAATTTCCAGCACATCGCGATCGGCTCCCAGAGGTTCCCAACTCAGCCCATAATCTGCCAGGACTGATCTAATAACTTCAGCCGCTAGAACCCGATCGCGAGCTTCCCAATCGCGAATTAGAAAGTCTCGATACCGACCATTCATCTACTTCAGAATCTCGAATTTCTGAACTTCTAGAATGGGACCGATCATCGCCAGAGTCATAATGTCATCGCGAATCTTGCCCTCGACTTTGACCTTTAGCCCTTTTTTTTGCAACTCACTAGGCGGTTTGTGAAGCTCATAGGCTTGCCCTTCTTCAGAGTCGATCGCCCAAGTCCCCGTACCAAACCCTTTGCGATCGATGATGCCTTTTACAGTAGTACTCATGCAATTTTGTCTCCTGGTTTAATCGCAAGCCAAACTAAGCCGTAGCATAACAGCGCATTCACAATCAGAAATCCTCGTGCGAGGGCACCGTCACCCAACCACATCAGTTGCGGATCGATCGCTGCACTCACCGCGAGACAGGCAGTGACTCCGATCGTAGACCCGATCGCAAACCATTTCCACTGAGCATGGCCCAACAACAGCATCACCAGAGCCAGAGGAATCAGCACACTGGCAAACAATGGATTCAGTGCGCCGCTGCCCTGAATCGAGCTACCCAACTCAGGAATCGAGCTACCCATCACCCGAAAAGGAACCTGCGGCAAGTCAAAGATATAAATGCCCTTGAGGAAGAACAACCCTGAACTTCCGGCAACTAGACCCGATGCCATTGACCAACTCCAGGCAAAGGGAAAGTAGTTTCGCAAGAAGAACGCCATCAGATAAGAACCCACCACCATCGCCAGTTTGGGAACCAGCGCCACCACGCCGCCATCGATCCAGAAGCGCGGATTGAGATAGCCACTATCGCGCAGCCATTGGAAGAAATCGTTGAAGGTGATTTTGCCTTTGAGTGCCAGCTTGACAGCGGCGGCGGCATCAAGTTTGCCTTCCCCAAAGTGGTTGAGTTCGTCATCTTGCACCTTTCGAGCAGACTGCGTTAACGCTGCCACCACTTCATCGGGATCTTTTACGCCCGATGCGCTGACGAGAGCCGCTACCCCAGCTACATGAGGTGTTGCCATGCTGGTGCCTTGAAACGCCGCAAACACCGATTCTCCAGTCGAGGGGTCGATCGTGTTCTGCAAGATTCCGCCTGCCGTGTTTTCTCCCGACGTGGAGCCGCCCGGAGCCGAGATATCCACCCCTGCGCCGAAGTTGGAGTAAGGCGCTTTTTGACCTGAAGAATCTAACGCAGCAACGCCCAAAACGTGCGGATAACGAGCCGGATAGGAGGCTGAATTCTGCCCAGAGTTCCCAGCCGCAGCGATGATGAGAACGCCTTTTTTGTGGGCATAGCCGATCGCTTCTGTCATTGCAGAGCTTTCACCACCACCGCCCAAGCTCATGTTGATTACATTCGCACCGTGATCTGCCGCAAATCGAATCGCTTCGGCAATATCAGCAACCGTTCCGCCCCCGCTAGCGCTGAGAACTTTTAAGGGCATCAAAGTCGCTTCGTAAGCAATTCCGGCGACTCCAAACCCATTGTTGGTGGATTGAGCGATCGTGCCTGCAACGTGAGTGCCATGCCCATTATCGTCTCTGGCATCTTCTCGATCGTTGACAAAATCGTATCCTTTAGCAAAGTTCGTTTCCTTTAAGTCAGGCACTTCCCCAATTCCGGTGTCAATCACCGCAACGGTTGCCCCTTTTCCTTTCGTGTCTTGCCAACTCGATTCAACGTTGATGCTGTGCAGATTCCACTGCTGACTATACATCGGGTCGTTGGGTGCTTGACTCGCCTGAATCGGGGTTGTCTCTTTGCTAACCGGAACATTCACTTTAGAATCCTGAGATTCTGGAATGCTGTAGATATAGTCTGGCTCAATATATTCGGTGTATTGCTTGAGGTCATGTTTGAGGGCGTTTAAGAGATTTTTGTCGCCTTTGACGGTGTAGAGGTGATCGGCTTGTGAAAATTCGCTGTTTAGACGAGGACGGACATTGTATTTTTGAGCGATCGTCTGCACTTGTTGCTCGATCTGAGCAGCATCAATGTCTTCTCTAAAATCTAAAACGATGCTGTCATAGGTGCCTTGCGCTGCCAAGCCTGAAAAACTGGCGATCGCCCAAATCAATCCCACCAAAAATAAGCCCGCCAGCACTAGCTTTCTCATAAACACCTATCTGAGGTCTTGCTTGTCTACCAAGATAACTCAGAGTTCGTTGAGATTTTGAGCTTTGAGTTTTAAGTTAAAGACTTGGTTAGGATGGAAGGAGGCTACCCTACTCAACTCTCAACATTATGATCCACGGACTTCTCTGGCTGCCTCTGTTAGCAGCGTTTATCGGTCTAGCGTGGGCAGGTCGAAATGAATATCAAAAGATAGAAGCCTATCGCGTCTGGGCTGAGACGTTTCAGCGTGCCAAATATGATGTCTACGCGGTGTTGGGTCAAGAGGGTGACACGCTCACCTGGGGCAAGCCGACTCGAAAAGAACCTGTGAACTTGCAAACATTTTCGCTGAAAAATGTGCGAGAGATTCACCTGTTAGTAGACGGGCAAACGGTAGATTTGCGATCGCCTCCGAGTAAGGGGAAAGCGATCGGGTTGCAGTTTGTGTTGGATCGGGATGGCTCGATCGAGGTCCCATTTACTCAAACTGATTTAGCTGCAAAGTGGGGACAAGCGTTAACCGAAGATTTGCAAAAACTGCGCACTGAATCGCGTCTTTGAGATCAGGATTTCTTTGTGAAAGGTTGTTACTGAGACGGCTTTTGGGAGGCTGAAGGGTTCATTTTACAGGTGGGGCGCGATCGTCTTTCTCAATTTTTCGCTAGAACTTGACAACGCTCCCACAAGCTATGTTTTAGCAATCTTACGATTCCTCTCTGTTTTTATAGCGGAAGTCTTTAGTGTCAGAATTGTTGAAACGGATTGTAGAAAAAAGCCAACATCGCAGACCATATGACAAACCTCTGGAGCCAACTTTTTCAATCCGAAGCGTTTATGCCCCACGGACACTGCTATCTGTGGCAAACAAATCTGGTAGGGTTGCACGTCATCTCTGATGCGCTGATTGCCTTGGCTTACTACTCCATTCCTATTACATTGCTCTATCTGGTGCGAAAGCGTCAAGATCTCCCGTTTGAA
>JBBQYE010000215.1:0-5902 GCA_038208945.1 Leptolyngbyales cyanobacterium
CCCTGATGCCTCAAGTGCTAGCACTGCCCAGCCCAGCTCAGCTAGAACGCGCTAACGGCGCTTTGCAGTCTCAGATGACCGAGCGACTCAGAGTTGAGGCAGAACTCAAGGTCTACCAGACTCAGCTAGAACATCTAGTGACCGAGCGAACGAACGAACTGATGCAGACAAATGCAACGCTGCAAGCAGAAATCAGCGAACGCAAGCGGATTGAACAAGAGCGAACAAAATTGCTGGCACGAGAGCAAGCTGCCCGATCGGAGGCAGAGCAAGCCAATCGGATCAAAGATGAATTTCTAGCGGTTTTATCTCACGAACTGCGAACCCCGATGAACCCAATCCTGGGCTGGTCAAAACTGCTTTTGAGCAACAGGCTCAATCCGGCTAAAAGTCGAGAGGCAGTGGAGACGATCGAGCGCAACGCCAAGCTACAGATGCAACTGATCGATGATTTGCTAGACATTTCCCGAATTTTAAGCGGCAAACTCAGCTTAGATGCCAGCCCGGTTGACCTCAACAGCAGTCTCTCTGAGGCATTAGAAACTCTACAGTTGGCGACGGAGGCAAAGTCTCTACAGATTCAAACGACCCTTTCATCAATGCCTATTTGGGTCATGGGAGACGATACGCGATTGCAGCAAGTGATCTGGAATCTCCTATCCAATGCGATCAAATTTACTCCGATCGGAGGTCAGATCGAGATTCATCTAACTCAAACGGAGGCTCATGCCCAAATCCAGATCAAGGACACTGGCAAAGGAATTCATCCTGATTTTTTGCCCTATGTGTTTGAGCATTTTCGGCAAGAGGATGGCGCAATCACACGCAAGTTTGGTGGGCTAGGGTTGGGGCTAGCGATCGTGCGTCGAATTGTAGAATTACACGGCGGAACCGTCAGCGCAGAGAGTCTAGGCGACTCACAAGGGGCAACATTCACGGTGCAAATTCCCCGTGCGGTGCCGTTGGGTGAGCACTCTTCCTTAAGCGACTCTTCAAAACCCCCTACCGATCTAAACGGCGTTCAGGTCTTGGTAGTCGATGATGATGAAGACTCACGCAACTTTATCGCCTTCGTTCTACAACAATCGGGCGCGATCGTCACGATGGCGGCATCGGGCATAGAAGCCCTTGATGCGGTGACTCAATCAAGACCCGACGTAGTGGTCAGCGATATTGAAATGCCAGAAATGGATGGCTATCAACTGGTGAGCAAAATTCGGCAACTGACGAGTCTCCAAGGAAAAGAGGTGTCCGCGATCGCACTGACTGCTCATGCGGGGGAGTCCAATCAGCAGCAGGCGCTGAAGGCAGGCTTTCAACAGCACTTTTCTAAACCTGCTGACTCAAATGAGCTAATTCGAGCCATTGCTAATCTGGTTAAGTGATCACAGCCCGATGAATTGCCCTCACCCTAGCCCTCTCCTGCGCAGGGTGGTTTCATACAATAAAAGAATTGTTCAGACTCCTAATTCTTTCGTTGATGCTCTCCTAAAACTGTGATCCTGTGAACCTAGCAATCAGGTTTTTGAATTTTCCTTCTGGTGTATGAAACCACCCTGCCCTAGCCCTCTCCTGCGGGAGCTACCGTGTACACACAAGTCCTCGTCACTTCGTTTGGGTCGGATTCAGCCCCCTAAATCCCCCATCCTGGGGGACTTTGAGCCGGAGCGATAGCTGAACTTTGAACCTCTTTCTGTCTCAAAGTCCCCCAATTTTGGGGGATTTAGAGGGCGAAAGATTTTTGCAATGACCGACCAACCGACTTGTGTGTACACCGTAGCTCCTGCGGGAGAGGGGTTAGGGGTTAGGGCAATTCATACCTTCAGCAACGCCCAGTTTCGCAGTGCGATAAGAGCAGCGTTCAACTCAAAATATCCCACTCTGGCTCAGTTCTCAGGTTTCTGAGTTTGCTGGGAATTCCACAGTTGTCTGTTCGTCATCTTGCAGAGGAAACTGAAGAATGAACTGCGTTTGATTAGTACAGCTTGTTACTTCAACCGTTCCATTAAGCCGCTGCACTAGCTTTTTAACGAGTGCTAACCCCAATCCTGTCCCGGCGTGTTTCCAGGGGTTCTGGTTGGGGATGCGATAAAACTTGTCAAAGATGTATGGCAGTTCGGCATCCGAGATCATGATTCCCGTGTTGCAGATGCTGATGTGAACTATGGCACCGATCGTCAGAACCTTGACAAAAATGGTGCCGCCGGAGGGGGTGTATTTATAGGCGTTGTTTAGTAGCTCTGTCAAAATTCGCTTTAGGCAAGACTCATCCGTCATCATCGTCGGCAGGTTGGGCGGGACATCAACGATTAGCACTTGCCCCTGTGCGCGTATCTGCAGTTCAAAGCCGTGAGCAATCGCTGGAATCCAGTGGGCAAGGGCGATCGCGTCTTGGTTTAGAGGCTGAATCGTCGCGTCTAGTCGAGCGAGATCCAGCAAATCGTTGATTAGCTCGATCTCACGGTTACATTCTGTTTGCAGAATCTGCACATACTGACCTAGCTTTTCGTGAATGGGCAGCATTTGGGCTTGCGGCAGCATGATCTCTAACATCTGAATTGCCATCTTCATCGTCGCCATCGGGCTTCGCAACTCGTGAGAAACCGTGCTGAGAAAGTCGTCTTTGAGTCGATTCAGCCGCTCTAGTTCTTCTACCTGCGATCGAGACGTGCGATATAACCGTGCCTGACGAATGGCGGTTGCACACTGATTGGTAATTTGTTGAGATAATCGCAGCTCTAGCTCTCCAAACACATAGTCTCGGTCAATCACCAGACGCAGATCTCCCAACACTCCCTGCTCATCGGCGATCGGGCAAAATAGCGTCGTCACTCGCCCTTGAATTGGGTCAGGAGAAACGAGACCCAGTTGAAAGTGCTCTCCCTGCAACAACTGACGATAGAGAATCGGGGATGCAGACATGGGCAAAACCGTCCCCTGCAAAGACAAAAAGGACTCGGAATATTCATACTGAAGAGTGGCTGTGTCTTGCTCCAACTGATAAAGGGTAACCTGACAACGCTTCACGCCTAAACCCAAACCCACTTCTGCAACCAGGGTCTGAAGAATCTGCGTCTCGTCTAAGCTATCGCGCACTTTATCGGTGATTCGCTTCAGCAAAGATTCAAACTCTAGCGCCTGCCGGAGTTGAGCCGAATAGCGATGCTTAGAGTCTTCAGCCAATCTGCGATCGTGAGCATGTTTGCTAGTCCGATCGTCAGAGTCAGAACACGTTGCGCCGCTGGATTTGAATAGAGAGGAACCGCCTTTCTTCATCAGAAATCGGCGCACTATTGCCGAGGAAAAGCCATGCGACGCTAAGAATGCTCTGAAAAGGTCTAGCATCAGGGAAAATTCCGCTAAAACTGTCAAACACTGTTGTTAATTCTGCCCTAAAATCAGCGACTGCTCTTGACTGAAAAGAATAGAGATATCGGCATCTCTCAGAGAAAAACAGTAGAGAGAATGAGCGATTTAGGATAGTTGATAACAATCTTCCAGGCGCTACTCAGTAGGCTCAATTTAAAGTTAACTCGTGTAGGTGGATTTTGCTCAACCCTCTAGAAGTTCTGACTTTGGGCGGTGTCGTAATTAGAGGGTTTATCTGAGATCTTGCAGCATTCTCAGTCAGCCCGACAACTCGCCCCGAACTTCAGTTCAGGGTGATTAGATGCTATGAACGGGAGGTTTTGATCAGGTGCAGGGTCTCAGTTATGGCTAAACTTAACTCTTTTACCGTTGGGCTAATTATTGGCTGCACAAAATGCTGGCATGATGACGGATGTGATCTTCGATAAACGTGGCAATGAAATAATAACTGTGGTCATAACCCGGTTGCGTTCTCAGAGTTAGCGCTTGTCCCATTTCAGCACAGGCTTTTTCAAACGTTTCTGGAAAGAGTTGGGTGGTGAGAAATGGATCACTCATTCCCTGATCAATCAGAATTGATGGGTGAAATTTAGCCTTTTGAATCAGCTCAGTCGCATCATAATCACGCCATCGCGTTTGGTCAGACCCAAGATAGTTAGAAAACGCTTTTTGACCCCACGCACACTGCATCGGAGCCACGATCGGAGCAAACGCCGAGACCGACTGATAGCGATCGGGGTTTCGCAGCGCACAAACTAACGCCCCGTGTCCGCCCATTGAGTGACCAAAGATTCCCTGCTGATTGGGGTTCACCGGAAAGTTTTTGTGAATCAGGGCAGGTAGTTCACCTACCACGTAACTGTACATTTGGTAGTGATTGCGCCAGGGTTGCTCGATCGCGTCCACATAAAATCCTGCCCCGGTGCCCAAATCCCAGTCTTTATCTTCGTCGGGCGCTCCAGTCTTGCGCGGACTCGTATCAGGAGCGACGAGCATCAGTCCGTGTTGGGCGGCAAACTGCTGTGCGCCAGCTTTGACCATAAAGTTCTCTTCGGTGCAGGTGAGACCAGAGAGAAAGTAAAGCACAGGAACGGGGTGTAATTTTGCTTGGGGTGGCTGATAGACTGCAAATCTCATTTCGCTATTGCAAACGGTGGATGAGTGGCTATAGAAACCAACTTCGCCGCCGAAGCAAAGGCTTTTACTTAGGAGTTTCATAAAATTTAAAAGGTTAGAACGGCGCGAATCACTTCGCCGCGGTGCATTAGATCAAAGGCTTCGTTGACCTGCGCGATCGGCATCACTTTTGTAACTAAATCATCGATGTTGATTTTGCCATCCATATACCAATCGACAATTTTAGGAACGTCCGATCGTCCTCTTGCTCCTCCAAATGCGCTTCCTTTCCAAACACGCCCTGTCACGAGTTGAAACGGTCGGGTGCTAATTTCTTGTCCTGCTCCTGCAACGCCGACTACCACACTCACGCCCCAGCCTTTGTGACAACACTCCAACGCTTGACGCATCACATTGACATTGCCAATGCACTCAAAACTATAGTCGGCTCCGCCTTTCGTTAACTCGACGAGATAGGGTACCAAATCTCCGTCGATCTCTTTAGGGTTAACGAAGTGAGTCATGCCAAGTTTCTCAGCGAGGGCACGTTTAGCAGGATTGAGATCGACCCCGATGATCATATTGGCTCCCACCATTCTTGCTGCCTGAACTACGTTTAAGCCAACGCCACCCAGACCAAAAACAACGACGTTTGCCCCTGGCTCTACTTTGGCGGTGTTGACGACGGCTCCGAGTCCGGTCGTGACTCCGCACCCGATCAGACAAACTTTTTCAAACGGCGCGTCTTTCCTGATTTTGGCGACGGCGATTTCGGGCAAGACCGTGTAGTTCGCAAAGGTCGAAGTGCCCATATAGTGATGAATCATCGTACCGTTAAGCGAGAACCGACTCGTTCCGTTTGGCATCACGCCGCGCCCTTGAGTCGATCGAATTGCCTGACACAAGTTAGTTTTTTGACTCAAGCAATATTCACAGTTGCGGCACTCTGGCGTGTAGAGCGGAATCACATGATCGCCGGGTCTAACGCTGGTCACGCCTGACCCAATTTCGACGACAATCCCCGCACCTTCGTGTCCTAAGATCGCCGGGAAGAGTCCTTCTGGGTCGTCTCCTGACAGGGTGTAGGCATCTGTGTGGCAGACTCCGGTTGCTTTGATTTCGACTAACACTTCTCCAGCTTGAGGCGGTTCGAGTTTAACCGTTTCTAGGCTGAGAGGGTTTCCGGCTGTGAAGGCAACTGCCGCTTGAATATCCATGACTTGCTCCGATGTAGATAGCCGATCGTAAAGAGCGCGTTGAAGCCACCTTTTACTATCTACTATTTACCATTCACTTCGAGTTCTGTCTCTCAAACTTCTTCTAGAGTCGCTCACCCCATGAGCAAACTTCTTGCAAAAGTCCGAAGATGCCCTCATCCCCCACAACCCCTTCTCCCAAATTTGGGAGCAGAGGAGCC
>JBBQYE010000216.1:0-5897 GCA_038208945.1 Leptolyngbyales cyanobacterium
CCACAAACGGGGGCACCAGAAACACAAACCGAGCCGGGAAGTCATTCCGCAGATGTTCCCGCTGCTGGTTCAGGTGGTTCAAAATTTTGGGAACGCCCTTCCAACTGTAGTTATAGATCTCCCCACTCCCCCACCCGCTGAGGCGTTTCACGTCTTCATAGGCATAGAGAGAGGCTTCCAACCCATCCAACACCAACACATCAAAGGGCTGCTGCTGCCAGAGGGTATCAATCTGGTCATAGAGAGTCGTGACTTCCCCCACGAGGTGCAATTCTTGAATCTGCTGCTTCGGCAGATCGTGATGTAAGCTTGCAACGATCGCCTCTCCCTGGCTCTTAGAGCATTGGACAAAAAACAGCCCAAATCCCTGCTTGCGCTGCAACGCCAGCTGCAAGGCACGATAGACCTCTTCCCCGGTCTCTGGGGGTAACTCATCATCCCAGTCAAACGAGCTTACTGTCATGGCTTCAGTTTAGCGAGTTCATCCTGAAACCGTTGAATTTTGTAGATCAAAGGATGAACGTCATACCAGATGCGAATCTCCCCCTCGCGATCGAGACATCGATACTCTAGAATGCAGCGACGTTGCAGCAGACTGCGATGCTCGTTGTCGTTGGGAATTTCCCGGCGGCGATCGCTAACCAAAGCCAGCCGCTCCCACTCTGGCTCTTCCACAGCCCGGTGATACACCGCTCGCAGTTCTGTAATCGCCCGTTGCACCGCCTTCGCCGCGATCGGAAATTGATCCGTCCGGTTGATTGAGTCCTGCATCATCTGCATCAACTCTCGGATATGACCCCCACAGGCAATGCACAGCCGTTCCAGGGTTTCGTGACTGTCAAACACCTGAGTATCGAGATCGAGATCTGGGGCATGGGTCTGCACCCGCAGTTGAATCGCTTCTCGCAATTTTGCCAATCCTGCCGGATAAACGGTGCCGTCTTGCTGCTGCACCATCACCATCGGTAGCACCTGAGTTGTGCCGTAGATCGTCTGCACCTCATTTGCCCATCGGGAATAAACCAGAGCGATCGGCACCGTATAGATCATGTGGCAATCCAGCCCCTTCAATTGTTCACTGCGATCGAGAAAAATTTCCTCATGGTTGCTGCGCACATTGTCTCGGAAGTCGATCGGAATCCTATAGAGGTTATCTACAATCATCGCCAGCTTGGTTTTGCCATTGGGGAGATGCTGACGGGCATCGGCGATAAACTCATTTAGGGCAGTCAGCAGCCTAATGGTATGGGGATTCACCTTCTCGCGAATCTTGGCGCGCTGGGTGGGTTCGGCACGAATGCTGGCAATAAGCTTGGTAAACATCGCCAGAGACTGCTCCAGGCTGATTTTATCCAGGGAAACGTCCATCAGCGCCAGGTCTTTTAGTTCTTGCCCCCGATCGCGCAGCCAGTTTTGCATGGAAGCGACATTGGCAGAACGAATGTCCTTCAAAAAACGCCGAGTACACGCCAGCAGGATATCAATATATTCCACGTTCTGCGGATCGATATCTTCTTCATCTGCCTCAAAATAGACCACAAAGAAACCGTGATCCTCCAGGCTTTTTTGCAATCGCCGCAGTTCTGTAGACTTGCCGCTGCCCCGATGCCCGGTATAAAGCTGATAGGTACTCTGATTCGAGTTGCGAATCCGCTTGCCCACATCACTCTCAATGTTCTCATCACCCCGCACCTCCCGGCAATCTACATACTGCGGGTCGCCCGCTGGCAAAGGACGGGATGGGTCAAAAGAGTTGTAGATTCTGGTTAAGAGATCGCTCATGGTGAATTTATCTCATGCTGGAGTTTATTGTAAACCAAGGGGAAAGGGAAGCATCCGTGCGATCGTCCCCTCAAAGGGGCACTCTCAAATGATGCAACCGCCTAACCTCTCGACGTAGGTAAACGGGTTGCATTCACTCAAAAGAACTTTCACACAGGAACTCTCTACCCGATGCCATACCAAAACATCTCTGCCAAGCTCTCACCCACCGATCTTGAAGAAATCAAAGCTGCCCTGAGCACGATCGAAGCCAAACTGCCCTTCCTGGTTCATCTCACCGCCGAAGAACGCCGCAAGCTATTCAAAATGGGCAACAAAAGCCTCTCCTTTGTCAGCAATAGTCTCACGGCTGCCCAGTCTAACCCCGACATTCTTCCAGCCAGTTTTGCCCTAGACGAATTCGCCCTTGACTACCAGCTTGCCGCCTCCCTCACCGAGGTACACCTGAGACTGCAACAACTCACCGAGAAGGTAGACGACACTCTAATGGCGGTCAGCAGCGAAGCCATGAACAGCAGCCTGACCGTCTATGACTATGTGAAAACCGCTGCCAAAAAGACTCCTGGACTGAAGGCGATTTCCGAGCAGTTGGGCGAACGCTTCAAAACCCTCCGTCAAAAAGTCTCCAAAGAATCATCTGCATCCTGACTGCCGTATTTCCTCGCTGACCAGCTAGCGGAACTCATCAGCGAGGTCTATATCTTCTCTCACGAGTCTTTTGCATCTCTCTCACGAGTCTTTGCACCTCAGCGATGAGCCTTTGTAACTCGCTCACGAGTCTTTGCACTTCATCAATGAGTCTTTGCACCTCTCTTACGAGTCTTTGCACTTCACCGACAAGCCTTGGATTGTCTCCCGCTAGTCTCTGCGCCTCTCTCACAAGTCTTTGAATTTCTCTTACGAGTCTCTGTGGGTGTCCCGCGAGGTGAAACTTTAGAAAGAAGGACTTAAAGAAGTCGGGCGTTGCTGAATCGATCGATGAAGCACAGATTTTACCCTCACCCTAGCCCTCTCCCTGGGGAGAGGGGACAAGAGTTCTGGCTCCCTTCTCCCCAGGGAGAGGGGTTGGCGAGGGCTTGCCCCACTTCGTGAGGAGGGCATTTCATATCTGCATTCAGCAACGCCAGAAATCGCACACCGCGTTAGTAGACTCCGCACAGTTAGCTCCGTAGCGAAGGTTCTGCAAAGCAATGTTTGGCGTTGCTGAATCCGAGTCTGACTGGATGAGTCCACCCTAGCCCTCTCCTTTTAGGAGAGGAGACAAGAATTCTGGCTCCCTTCTCCCCAGGGAGAGGGGTTGGCGAGGGCTTCTCCTCACGAAGTGAGGAGAGCATTTCCTACCTACATTCAGCAGCCCAATGCTTAATTCGGGATAGCTAAACTACGACTGAGATCAGAACTGCTTTAAGAACCGCAAATCGCTGCTGTATAACCGCCGAATATCATCGATTTGGTGCATCACCATCGCCAGTCGCTCCACCCCGAACCCCGCCGCAAACCCGGTATAGACTTCAGGGTCATAGCCCACCGCTTTGAGCACATTGGGATCGACCATTCCACAGCCTAGAATCTCCAACCACCGACCTTTCCATTGCACATCGACCTCCGCAGACGGCTCTGTGAATGGGAAGAAACTCGGACGAAACCGAATCGGCAAGTCGCCAAACATTTCTTGTAAAAACACTTTGATCGTGCCTTTGAGATCGGTGAAAGTTAAACCTTCGTCGATCGCTAAAATTTCGATTTGATTAAACACGGCTGAGTGGGTTGCATCTACGGTGTCACGACGATAGACCCGACCGGGCACTGCAATCCGAATCGGCGGGTCGTTGTTCTCCATATAGCGGATTTGCACCGTTGAGGTATGGGTTCTCAACAGGTTGCCATCGGGTAAATAAAGCGTATCCTGCATGTCTCGCGCCGGATGGTCGGGCAAGAAGTTCAGCGCCTCGAAGTTATAGTAGTCGGTCTCCATTTCAGGACCTTCAGCAACGGTGTACCCCATGCCGACAAAGATATCGAGCACCTGGTCGATCGTGCCATTGAGCGGATGCACTCGACCTTGAGGACGAAACACTCCCGGCATCGTCACGTCGATCGTTTCTGCCTCTAATCGCGCTTGAATCTGAGCCGCTTGCAGAGCGGTGCGAGTCCGATCGAGGTCGCCCTGAATCGCTTCTTTGACCTCATTGGCACGGGCACCAATGCGCGGACGCTCGGCTGGGTCGAGTTTGCCCATGCCGCCCAGCACTTGCGGAATCGGTCCTTTTTTGCCGAGATACTTGACGCGAAGTTGCTCTAGTTGGTCAAGCGTTTCGGTCGCAGCAATGGCGGCTTGGGCTTCTTGCCGGATTGCATCTAATTGAGATTCAAGTTCGATCGTCTGAGCAGTCATACTAAGAAAGGATAGAGGGACGCAATACGGCGTAAAGTCGATTTGTTTTATTAGTTTAATGGATTCGATGAAACTCCTGATCAGCAACGACGATGGTGTTTATGCTTTGGGCATTCGGGTTTTGGCAAACACCCTGGCAACCGCGGGACATGACGTGACGGTGGTGTGCCCCGATCGTGAGCGCTCTGCTACCGGGCACGGGCTTACCCTCCATCAACCGATTCGAGCCGACGTGATTGAGGCGATTTTTCACCCCTCGATCAAAGCCTGGGCGTGTTCAGGAACGCCCTCAGACTGCGTGAAGCTGGCTCTCTGGGCGCTGTTAGACAGTCCTCCTGATTTTGTGCTGTCGGGCATCAATCATGGCGCAAACCTGGGCACCGATGTCCTCTATTCGGGAACCGTTTCAGCCGCGATGGAAGGCGTGCTTGAGGGAATTCCTAGCATTGCGTTTAGTTTGACAAGCCATAAGTCTCATGACTTTCAACCAGCGGCAGACTTTGCGTGTTCTTTGGTTCAACAGCTAAAAGAGCAGCCGTTGCCGTTGACGTTGCTGAATGTGAATGTTCCGGCGATCGCGGCTTCTGAAATCAAGGGAGCGATCGTCACGCGTCAAGGCATTCGTCGCTATGTTGATGTGTTTGAGAAACGAGCCGATCCGAGAGGCAAAACATATTATTGGCTGGCAGGCGAATTGCTTGAAGATGTAGAAGATCCCGGTGTGCCAGATGAGGTTCCGACTGATGTGCAGGCAAATCGAGACCACTACATTACGATTACGCCGCTTCACTACAATCTCACCTCACCGTCGGGTCTAAAGGTGATGCAGCAATGGGCACAAGGATTTCCTCAAATCAAGTCAACAGATTGAAGCAGATTTCATCGCGTTCAAATCCCCAAATCTTTTGAGACTTGGGGATTGTATTTCGGTGCATCATCTCTGATGAAGATTTGTAATCTGTGCCAATCTCGAAAGAGTCAACGCTCCGCAATTTTTATGAGGTGAGTGTCAGATATGCTGTGCTTCTAACTTAGAGAATTAACACGATATGTTTGCCAGAATTCGTCGGCTTTTGAATCGATTTTTTAACCGATCGCGCACTATTAACAACGAACCTCTTAACAAAGTGAGCCTAATTGTTCTCATTTTGATTGACTTGTTCATCTTATTTAATGTCTTTTCAGGACTCAACGATATTAGCGGATGGCATCTTGCTCCGACGCAAGCCTATCCCTGTTACTCTGACTGGAAAAACTATCAGACTGAAACCAAAAAAGATAAAGAATACGACGTAATCAATAACGCTTTCACGTCTTCTCCCAACCCATCTAGTTTTCGACAAAGCTATCAGCAGACTGAAGTTGGACATTTAGGCAACGTTTCTGAAACCTGTTTGAAGTATGCAGATTATCAAGACAAAATCAAAACTTCCGAAAATCAAAAGACGGTCAATCTGATTGATCAAAAAGAAAATAAAGTTAGCTCGATCGAGTCAAACAACCGCAAAATCCGCACTCAATATGACTCAACGCTGTTAGAAAAGCTTGCGGGTCAGGCTCCTGGACAGTCGATCAATCAAGTCGCGGCTGAGAAAGCGAAACAGGAGCTAGACCAAAACAATCGCACGATTTCCACGCTTAAAACAGAAACGTCTGCCCTTAAAACTCAACTGATTGCCAAGCCAGAGAGCGCTAGTTTTATCGCTTTTTTGAACGATCG
>JBBQYE010000217.1:0-5892 GCA_038208945.1 Leptolyngbyales cyanobacterium
TCACGAATCAGAGGCAAAAACTCGGTGTCGTCGTCAAACACCAGTCCGCCCGTATCAACGACTAAGAAGTCTCGATCGCCCCAGAAGGCGTTTTTATAAGTGCGATCGCGGGTTACGCCAGGTTCATCAAACACGATCGCGTCTTGCACCTTCGCAAAGCGGTTGACGAGGGTTGACTTGCCCACGTTGGGACGACCAATGATAGCAACAATAGGCAAGGACATAAGCAAGGAGGGATGAGGGTGAAAAATCTTGGCTGAAGGGAACACTATTGAGTTTTCATCAGCATCCCATTCTAACGAGTTTATACAAAAGTTTGTTGATAGTTTTATTGAGTGTGTTATGAGAACAGGACAGAATCGCGGCACTATCAGGTCAAAGGCTCAACCCACACTCGCATTCCAGTCAGTTGCAATGGTCCGAACTGAGTGGCTAGAGCAACATCGGCGGCATCTCGACCATAGGCGATCGCGACTCGATTTCCTCGCGGCTGTGGCTGGGTGGCATCAAACGTAAACCACCGTCCCTGCGGAATGTCACTTTGCTCATCACCCACAAATGCCTCAAACCACGCGTGGAGATCCATTGGGTCTAGCTGATAGAGATAGCCGACAACCATGCGCGCTGCAATGTTGAGACTTCGACAGAGAGCGATTCCTAAATGGGCAAAATCTCGACAGACTCCGACCCGATCGTGCGCCGTCTCATAGGCTGAAGTCGAGGCATCGCTGGTGCCATACTGATATTTGATTTGGATGTGAATCCAGTCTCGAATGGCTTCTACCTGGTCATATCCAGGGGTGCGATCGCCCACGATTTCGGTCGCCAAATCACCCAAGCGATCGGAGGGGCAATAGCGACTCGGCAACAAAAATTGCAGCACGTCATCGGGGACATATTGCACAGGGACGAACGGGGCACCTGGGGCCACATCGATTTGGTCGGCGGTTTCTGCGCTGGAGATCGCACGGACTCGAAACGCACCTTGAGGAGTCAGCAATCGTTGACATAAGTTGCCATAGCTGTCGGTATATTCCACCATTGGGACGCTTGGCTCTAGCAAATATTCTTCACGAAAAACCCATTGTCCTAACCCGCTTCGAGGTCTGAGCATCAGAATTAAAGGCGTTGGAGCACTCGCTTCAAATAAGATTTCACACCCGGCATCCAACCGCATCGTTTTTTGCTCTCTGACTACTTAAATAGTCTATCCAAGAATCTCGGTGTAATGCTCCACCACGGGAAACGGGTCACAAAAGCAGTGGAGTCGCTGTTTCCAGGTTTGATAATGGGGGATTGGCGAAACCCGATCGTGTGTGCTTCCAGCGTCTCCCACCGCACGAGTAAGAGATAGCGATCGTCTACTTCGACGCACCTTTGCAACTCGTGAGATACATATCCCGGCGTTGAGGCGATGATGAGAGAGGCTTTTCTAAAGGAGAGGGAACTCGTTTATTTGATAGCAACCCCTTTGTAAAAATAACCGATGACTGCGGACAGATCTTCTGGCTGAAATTCGTCGATCGCCACTTGCCCAAACTGACGCTCAACCAACTGTCGAATGTCTCGATCGAGGTGACACCCATCGGCAATCACTTTCTGAATCGGCGTTAGACGATGCTGCCACACCTGGGTTTTAGCATCGCGACTCAGCCCATGTTCAACAAAAAAGAATCGTCCTCCAGGCTTGAGAACTCGGTGAATCTCTTGCAGGGCTTGCTCGACTTTGGCAATGCTGCACAGAGTCCAGGTGCTGACGACGCTATCAAACTGACAGTCGCCGATCGGCAAGCTTTCACCGTTTAAAACTCGATGATCGACAAAAATTCCTGATTCTCGGATGCGTTTCTGCGCGATCGCACTCATGCCAGGATTTGCATCAATGGCAGTTAACGTTTGCAGATCAGACGGATAGTAGGGCAAATTTAACCCCGTCCCAAACCCGATCTCCAACGTGTCTCCTGTGACCTGAGATAAAAGCTCTTTGCGATACTGCGAGAACGTCTGATCTGACATTGCCCAATCTAACAATCGAGGCAGCAGAAATTGAGAATAGGGATTCATGATTAATGGATTTTGGCTTGCTGTGAGCGATCGAGATCTAGCTCAAGATCATTCTCGTTGACCCAAAGCACTTTGTGACCGTCAGAAATTCGACAGAGATGAAAATCTTTATCGTGACTCACCCGCTCGACTTTGACAACCTCCCAACTCTTACCGCCGCGATAGTGAACTCGATCGCCCACGTTAAACGCGCACGCCTGCTGTTGAGACGTGTGCACCAAAATCGAATCGAGCGATCGCCCTAGACCAATCGCTCCTCGCTGAAACCAGGGAGTTGCTGAGTCTGCCAAGATTGCCAAACCTAAAGTCCCGATCGCCATAATGGGAAGGAATTGATAATACAGCCCAAGCTGATCGTGAACCACTAGATTGAGAGTCCGATCAACTACAAAGTTATGAATCAGAAAATAGCTATAGCTATGAATTCCTAACCAAACCATGATGGACTGAAGCCGAAACGTTTCAGAAATGGCACGAAAAACTACCATGCAGCAGAGCGTTAGCCCGATCGCGATTAAGAAATCAGCAAAAATCCAGCCAAATCGATAAAACTGACAGATAAACCCAAGTCCATAAATTGGGATTCCAACGAGTAATGCTTTAGCAGACTTCCAATAAACCGCGCCTTTGCCTTGTAAATAAGATTGTGCAACCACCATTCCCAACACAAAAGTGCTTAACTTTGCAATAAATGGAAGAAAAGGTTGCCAATCACTCGGCGTATCTAGAACAACATAGGTTGGATGTCCGCCAAAAACATAAACTGCAAAAGCTCGGTAGATCAGCGTTATTAAAAGGCTAATCGCTAATAGATTGCGCACCCCCCAACGCTGAAGAAAGTGCCACAGTAATGGGAAGACCAACGTAAAGCTGAGGATTAGTGGAACAAACCACCAAGGTCCGCTCGTGGGCAATAGTACGCCTCCACTGTAATCAAACAACAGCGGAAAAGTCAGTCCTCCAAAGGTGTGCCAAGCATCAGGTGCATAGCTATTGGTAATTTTAGCGATCGCCCACAGCACAGGATAAGCCAGCCATGCTACCGTCCAAAACGGTAAAAGAATTCGCAGCGATCGTCGCCTGAGAAAGGGTTTAATTTCTAAGGGCTTTCCCTTCAGCGACAACACCAAGCTAAAGCCACTAATCAATATAAAAACGTCTACAAACTGAAAGCCAAACCAAACAGGAACGCTGGCAAGTTGGACAAAAAAACCTGAACCAAGATGATGAGCAGCGCTTAAAATCTGTTGCCCATTGCTCCACAGTCCAGTTGGCTGAGGCGTATAACGATAGTGAGTAAATAATAGCTGAGAGTGATAGAGCAACAGCATTACGGCTGCAAAAATACGAATTCCTTCTAGCCACGCTAGACGCTGTACTCTTAGCTCTTTAAAATCACTCATTCTCAAACAATCTCTTAGTCAATCGGCCCAACGATTCGCCTAAATTCTTACGAAGTTCTAGACGCTCATCGACCCAACGGGATCGAGATTCCACCATACATGCCATCTCACTCTGGTGGTCGAGAGTTCTGCGAAAATCTATCTAAGTGCTTAACAGACATTAAGGATCTATGTTCAAAGGCATCTCTCACAAGACAAGAGTTTTTTGAAACTGAGAGAAGACCTCGATCGACCCACAAACCCTCCTTTAGGTAGGTCAACAAAACTTTATCAAGCAGTCATAATCAAGACTCAGTGGAACTACGAATATTGGCAGTGAGCGGGTCAGTAGAAGATCCCAAATTCTACAGTATGGACTCGATCGCAGATCGGGTTCAATCTGTACATTACTTCTGGGTTACTCCTATGTCCCATCAGTTAACTCGTCAAGATCTACGCCTGTTAGAAAAGTATCGGATTCAGCGGCTGCGTCAACTCTTCCCAAAAACGTTGGGTCTTTGCCTACTCAAGCTAGATAACAACGACACGCTGCGAGTGCACTGCCCCGAACCTTGGCTGGTCGATCGCATCATTGACGATGCTGATCATCTCCTCGACTCGGCTCGTCAAACCTTGGGTGTGCGCCATATTTCGCTCTATTATGCGGGTGAAGAAGTCTATAAGACAAAAACTCGCCGCGCAAAATCAATCTCAGCTTGAGCTTCAAAAAGACGACGTAATCTTGTCAGACCCGATCGCTCTGCCCAGTCTTGGCAGCACCGATTAGGATGGTGATTAATCTCCTAAGTTGCGGTGTATGACTTCTAAGATTGCTTTTGTCCCTGTTGCGTTAACGATCGCTGGCTCAGATAGCGGTGGCGGAGCCGGGATTCAGGCAGATTTACGCACTTTTGCTTTTCATCGAGTTCATGGAACCAGTGCATTAACCTGTGTGACCGCGCAAAACACGCTAGGCGTGACCCGCGTTGATGCGTTGCCTGCCGAAGCCGTGGTAGCTCAGATGCAAGCCGTTGTGCAAGATATTGGCGTGCAGGCAGCAAAAACGGGAATGCTGCTCAATCAGGAGATTATTGCCGCTGTCTCACAACAGATTGAAATCCTCAACATTCAAAACTTAGTCGTCGATCCGGTGATGGTGTCTCGTACGGGCGCGCAACTGATTGACGATGCGGCGATCGCGACGCTACGACGATTAATTCCCCACGCCGTTGTGTTAACGCCCAATCGATATGAGGCTCAGATTCTCAGTGGACTAGAGATTGACACGCTAGAAGCTATGCAAGAAGCAGCGCAGCGCATTTATCAACTCGGAGCCAAGGCAGTCTTAGTGAAAGGGGGCGGCATGACAGGCGATCTGCGAGGTGTAGATGTCTGGTTCGACGGGAATCACTTAGAAACTTTGACGACCCGGAGGGTGGACACAAAAAACACTCATGGAACAGGATGCACCTTGTCGGCGGCGATCGCCGCCAATCTTGCCTTGGGGAAAACCGCGATCGAGGCGACCCGATTAGCCAAAGATTACGTGACGAGTGCCCTCAGTTATTCCCTCAACATCGGCAAAGGTCAAGGACCCGTCGGGCATTTTTTTCCACTTTTGCAATAAGGCGGTTCTTAGAGAGAACACTCTTCTCCGTGCAATTGCTAGGATGCCACCACAGATCTCTATCAGGCTCGCCGTGAATTAGTGGCAAAAAGCCAGAAATTTGAGGATGCACGATCGCTGATTATCTGACTAAAGCTGAGTGATATAATTCCTCCAGCAATTTAGACTGTCTCTACCCCTTATCTAGTCAAGAGGAGAACTCCTTGTCACGACGATATTTTTTTACATCAGAATCGGTTACAGAAGGGCATCCCGATAAGATTTGTGATCAGATTTCTGACACAATTCTCGATGCCCTGTTAACCCAAGATCCTAAAAGCCGCGTGGCTGCTGAAGTCGTGGTCAACACTGGGTTGGTTCTCATTACAGGTGAGATTACCTCCAAAGCACACGTTAACTTCATCGATTTAGCCCGCAAAAAGATCGCAGAAATTGGCTACACGGGCGCTGAAAATGGCTTCTCAGCCAACAGTTGTGCGGTGCTGATTGCCGTTGACGAGCAGTCGCCCGACATTGCTCAAGGGGTCAACGCGGCTCACGAATCTCGCGAAGAATCCAGTCAAGAAGCGCTCGATGCGATCGGCGCAGGCGACCAGGGAATTATGTTTGGCTTTGCCTGCAATGAGACTCCCGAATTGATGCCGTTGCCGATCAGTTTGGCTCACCGCATCTCGCGCAAACTAGCAGCCGTCCGCAAGACGGGTCAACTGCCTTATCTGCGTCCTGATGGCAAAACCCAAGTCACCGTTCTTTATGAGAACGATCGCCCGATTGGTATCGACACCATTCTGATCTCAACGCAGCACACGGCGACGATCG
>JBBQYE010000218.1:0-5872 GCA_038208945.1 Leptolyngbyales cyanobacterium
CCAATCACTCTGACGGTAGGGAAACGAATGCGTTCATTGATAACGGGAATGTCTCGGTTAGGTCTTTTCTCAATCAGAGGCGCCATTAATTATTATTGTGGAGGGTAAGGTTAACAACAAAGAGAAGCAGTCAGCCGATAAGATCAGACCAATAGCAAATCAAAACAGACCGAGTTTAGCCGTTGATGCAGAGATCACTATCGGTTTACGGTGAGGACTGTATCCGACATTTTACTCACTCTGGTCTAATTTCTCTCTAGTTCTTAACTTAAATTCTAAACGATGGGAGACCAGAGTGGGAACGAGCAACCAATCGATACAAAATGGTCTGCTCTAAACGCCTGTCAAACCTCCTAGAATGAGGTCAAAGACGGGAAACTGAAGCGCTGAGGAAATTGTGACAACCTCTTTACATTGGCGGCAACGGGTCGGGAGCCAGCGAGATTGGGTGTGGCGCGGGTGGCAGACTCGATATACCTACATCCGATCGGAGCGGGCTGGAGAGGCTCCTCCGCTGATGTTGCTGCACGGGTTTGGGGCATCGATCGGGCATTGGCGACAAAATCTATCCGTTTTGGGTGAGCATCACACGGTTTATGCGCTCGACATGCTGGGCTTTGGGGCATCCGAAAAAGCGATCGCGCCCTACAACGTCGCGCTTTGGGTTGAGCAGGTTTACGATTTTTGGAGAACTTTTGTAAACGAGCCGATCGTGCTAATTGGCAACTCGATCGGGTCTCTGGTCTGCATGGCGGCGGCGGCATCTCACCCAGATATGGTGTGTGGGTTGGTGATGCTCAATTTGCCTGACCCGTCGATCGAAGAAGAGATGATTCCTGAGCCGCTGCGTCCGGTAGTGGCAACGATCAAAAGTTGGGTGGCTTCACCTCTGGTGCTGAATCTGCTGTTTCAGCTAGTGCGAAAGCCAGGAGGCGTGAGGCGCTGGGCATCACTGGCGTATGCAAACTCGGACGCGGTGACAGATGAGTTGGTTGAGATTTTGCTGGGAGCGACTGAAGATCGGGGATCGGCACGGGCATTTTGTGCGATCTTTCGGGCGATCGTGGCTCCTAAATTTGGTCCGAGTGTGAAGAAGACGCTGCCTGAATTGCAGATTCCGATGCTGTTGCTGTGGGGCAAAAACGATCGAATGATCCCACCGAGTTTAGCGACTCAGTTTGGAGGCTATAGCCCCCGTTTAACAGTTGTCGAGATTGAGAATGCGGGTCACTGCTTGCATGATGAAGCGCCTGAGCAAGTCAACCCTGAGATTTTAAACTGGATTGCATCGTTACCTGATTGCGGAAGCGGTGTTGTTGATCGTGTTGACGATGCTATCTAACAGCAGATCAGCCCCAAACCGAACTGGATCAGTGCAAGGAAGTCCGGTTTCTTTGTGGGCATCAGCGATCGCGGTTCTAGCCGCCTCTTCATTCAAATGAGCCGTATTCAGGGCAACTCCGACTATGGGTGTCGTCGCGAATGAGCCCCCAGCGGCGGCGACAGTTTCATAGACGTGAATTACCTTTTGAAGCGACGGAATCGGCACATCGGGAAAAGTGCGAATGTGCATCTGTCCGGCTCGATGCACGAGAATCAAATGAGTAGGCTGACTGCCCCGAATCAGAGGCAATGTTGCCGTCGAAGCCGGATTCATTAGCGAACCCTGTCCTTCAATCAACAAAATCTCATAATCCGGTCCGTAGCGCGTGACGAGTTGCTCGACTGCACCTGCGGCAAAATCAACCCGAATTGCGTCTAACGCGATGCCATCTCCGGCAATCATGATGCCTGCCTGACCTGTGCCCAGAAACTTCGATCTCATCCCTCGTTTTTGAGCCACTCGATCGAGTTCTAACGTCGTCGCCATTTTGCCTACGCCCATATCGGTGCCCACCGTAAGAACTCGCAGACACGGGAGAGATCGAGCGGCACCACTTCCCACTTTTAGCCCTGCGGGTTCTTGACGAATATCCCAAATCCACTGCCCTGATTGCAGATGCTCTCTGAGTTGGGGAATGGCTGACATCTGCGTGTGAAGCCCATTCATAATAGACAGCCCAGCGGCAGTGGCTTGCTTGAGTTCGGTTAACCAGGCATCGGGTAACGCTCCTCCAGAGGGGGCAATGCCGATCGCGAGTACATCGGGCTGATAGGCGAGCGCTTCGGAGACAGACGCGACGATCGGGACGTTACAAGACGTTCCGGTGAGAGTCGAGAGAGATTCTCCGGCGCATTGACGATCAATGACCACCGCGATCGTGTCGGGTCGATAGCGCAGTAGGGCAAGTCCGGTTTTGCCTTGCGTGCCGCGAATTCCTTCGTGTAGGAGAACTGCGATTCGAGAGTCTGACGTGAGCATGGTTTCAATCTGTTGGTCAATGGCTTCTGCTTCTGTCTGCGCTCGAAGTGGTTAGAGGAGCGATCGTGTGCATCTTTGAGACACTTGGTTTCATTTTTGGCTCTACAACAGATTCCCATCCCATTCGCTTTCTGCAAGTGAGTTTCTATATTTCTAAACATGCAGAAGCACAACCAGAGCGACGTAGGATTCCCATTGAGCGATTCAATTCTGTGTTACGAAGTCCTCAACAAGTAATTGAGCAAGACGATGGCACACGCATCTATCAGTCTCAACTCCTATTCGAGAATGGGAAAACCTATCTGCTAAGAGTCGTTGTCTCCGAAAGGACACAACCTGCAATCGTCATGACTATCTATAAAACAAACCAGATTTCTCGATATTGGAGGTTGGAATGAAAGTCGTTTATGACCCAGAAGTAGATACTCTAACGATTATGCTGTCTGAAGCAGAGATTGAGGAGATTCACGAAGACCGTTCCGGTGCAATTCTAGATTATGATGCGGCAGGAAATCTGGTAGGACTGGAAATTTTCAACGCATCGAAGCAGGTGAATAATCCACTTCAGTTAGAGCATATGATTGCGGGACAAGCGGCTTGAGAATGCGCGGGGCGAGAAAAAACCTGCAATGGTGTCATCTCAACTGGCAAACCTATCACTTCATAGACAGCGCTTTCTGTTGATCAATCTGCGATCGCATCACCGACAATAAGATCTGCTCTCTCTACTCCACGGAGGAACAGAAATCTTATGGAAGTGATTCCCGCGATCGACCTGCTGAATGGCAAGTGTGTCCGCCTCTATCAAGGCGATTATGACCAAGCCGAGGTCTTCAACGAAGATCCCGTTGCGATGGCGCAGCAGTGGGCTAACGAAGGTGCAACCCGACTGCATTTAGTTGATTTAGACGGAGCTAAAGCCGGACATCCTGTAAATTTAGAGGCAATTGCAGCGATCGTGCGTGCGCTTAAGATTCCGGTGCAGGTGGGAGGGGGCTTGCGCGATCGTCAAAGTGTCGCCGATCTGTTGTCAACGGGAGTCGATCGCGCCATTTTAGGCACGGTTGCCGTCAAGAACCCCGAATTGGTTGCCCAACTGTGCAGCGAGTTTCCTCAGCAGATTATCGTCGGCATTGACGCTCGAAACGGACGAGTCGCGACCCAAGGCTGGCTAGAAACGTCAGAAGTTCTCGCGACTGAACTAGCAGAACGGATGACACAACTAGGCGCGGCTGCGATTATTTACACTGACATTCATCGTGACGGCACATTGCAAGGTCCCAACTTAGAGGCACTGCGCGAATTAGCCTCCGTGGTTTCAATTCCCATCATTGCGTCTGGGGGCGTGAGTTCGGTCACTGATCTATTAAGCCTATTGTCACTCGAATCGCAGGGAGTCACCGGAGCGATCGTCGGTCGTGCCCTCTATACAGGCGATGTGTTGCTCAAAGAGGCGATTCGTGCCGTGGGTCAGGGTCGCTGGCAAGATGTGCCGCCTGATTTAGGTTCGTCAGCATTTGCTTGATGGTTGTGCGATCGTCTCCAAACCCACAGCCCATGTTTTTTCACCAGTTTCTAGCCGATTTCTAGAAACCGAAGGAAAATGAAGGGACAGCATATTTTTCGTCACAGGTAAAAGAAACCGCATGAGTAATACCAGTAACTTCCGGCAGGCAATCCGGGATGCAAAAAGTCAGTCGATCATCGGCTCAAACGTCATTGCCAACGCTTTACCCTTGCTGGGCGGTGGGCTTGTATTGACCGCAGTTGGAACTTTTGGCGGATTGCAGGTGATTACCAACAACCCTCAGATCTTTATGCCTACGTTTATTGGGGCAGTGATTTTAGAGTTGATTTTGTTTTTCGTTGCCTCTAATGTGGCTCAAAAGGGCAACAACGGCGTTGCGCTGCCTCTGCTAGCGACCTATAGCTTGCTGTCAGGCTACACCTTGAGCGGGATTGTGTTTTTGGCCCTGCAAACCCAAGGCGTTGGCATTAACGGAGTTGGATTTGCCGCACTCGGCTGTGGCGTGACGTTTATTGCAGCCAGGTCGATCGGATCTAATCTGTCTGAGAAAAACGGCATGGCGTTAACCAAAACTGTGCAGCTTGGGTTAATTGCGCTGTTTGTGGTTTTGATAGGTCAGCTATTGCTGCGAGTGTTTGGAATTTATACACCCAGTTTTCTAGAAGTCGCTATCTCTGGCATTGGCGTATTGCTGTTTGTCGGAGCTGCGGTTGTTGATTTCTTTGTGCTTCCTCGCACTTATCGCGATGATCAATACATTCCTGCTGCTCTGTCGATGTATTTGACCTACATCAATTTGTTTGTGTTCATTCTGAGATTCTTGATTGCAATCAACAGTCGTGATTAGTTCCGATTCTTAACTTGTTGAATAATCTGTTTAAGGAGACGTAAACCTTGCGTCTCTTTTTTATTATAGTTTTCTCGAAAGAAAACCAATAGTCCTGAAATTATCACAAGCTGTCCTTTAGAATAAGCATCTAGTCTAGTGTTCACAAGGGTATGCAGATTCAGATTCAGACCTTTACGGTGCATAAACGGTTCGCCCTTACGATCAGCCGTGGCACCACCGCTCAAACCACTAACATCTGGGTCAGAATCGAGCACGACGGCACTGAAGGCTGGGGAGAAGCCTCGCCGTTTTCAGTAGGAGGACAGACCCAAACAACCGACGCGATCGCTCGCTCTCTACAAGCGATCGCGCCTCTTCTAAGAGCTTTAAACCCGCTAGAGCGGCAGCGCATCGATCGCCTAATGGCAGAAACCCGACTTCCTTCGGCTGCCTGTGCCGCTTTAGATCTGGCGCTTCATGATTGGGTGGGCAAACGGGCAAATCTTCCTCTATGGCAACTGTGGGGGTTAGAGCGCGAAAGAATTGTTCCAACATCGGTGACGATCGGCATTAGTTCGCCTCAAGCTGCCAAGCATCGCGTGTTGGATTGGTTAGGCAAAGGCACGATCGCTGCCCCCCTTCAAGAGATTCAAGCCCTGAAAGTCAAGCTCGGCAACCCTGACGGCATCGCAGCCGATAAAGCCATGCTGCTGGCAGTTAAAGAAGCTGCCCCTCACATTTCGCAAATTAGCGTTGATGCCAATGGAGGTTGGAGTGTGGACACAGCGCTGAAAATGTCATTCTGGCTGGCAGATCAGGGAGTGACTTATATCGAGCAACCCTTGCCTAAAGGTCAAGAAGCCGACCTTGCAAAGCTTTACTATCAGTCTCCCTTGCCGATTTTTGTCGATGAAAGTTGTTTTACGAGTCGAGATATTCCGCTTCTCATCGATCGGGTTCACGGCGTCAATATTAAACTTCTCAAATCGGGCGGATTGACGGAAGCATTACGGATGATTCATACCGCAAAGGCGTTTGGGCTGAAGGTAATGTTTGGCTGCTATTCAGACAGTTCTCTATTAAACACAGCGTTGGCGCATCTGTCGCCCTTAGCCGATCACTTAGATTTAGACAGCCATTTGAATCTGCTGGA
>JBBQYE010000219.1:0-5870 GCA_038208945.1 Leptolyngbyales cyanobacterium
ACAATTAAACTGAAGACCCTCATCCCCTAACCCCTTCTCCCCAAGGAGAAGAGGAACTAGATTCTGGCTCCCTCTCCTGCGGGAGAGGGCTGGGGTGAGGGCATCTCCCGCATTTTATGTTTAATTAAGTCTGTCTACTTAATCGTCAACAACCACAAGATTTAGATCAGCACACATGAGGCATCACAAGTGAAACGCAGAAAACTAATATTATCCGGTTTGTTTGCACTGTCATTAGCAACTACTACGATCGTCGGTTGCAGCAATCAATCCGCTAACAATTCAAACGACCCTAACAAGAAAGTATTAACGCTAGTGACATCGCCCGATTATCCACCCTATGAGTTTTATGACACGGCAAGCGGCGGTCGCACGATTGTTGGATTTGATATTGATATTGCCAACTACATTGCAAAAGAATTAGGACTGGAGCTAAAAATTCAAGAGTCTGATTTTAATGGATTGATTTCAGCGATTCAGGCAAATCGAGCAGATTTTGTGATGGCGGGCATGACTCCCACCGACGAACGCAAAAAGAACGTAGACTTTTCGACCCTCTATTTTCAGGCGCAAGACACGATCGTTGCCCCGGTAGGCAGCAATCTTAAAAAGCCTGAAGATCTTGCAGGCAAGCGCATTGGAGTGCAGTTAGGCTCCATTCAAGAAGGAAACGCAAAGAAGATCGCTGAGAGAGTGAAAGGAATTCAGATTAAACCGCTGAACAAAATTCCTGAAATTGTGCAGGAAGTGAAGGCAAAACGCGTTGATGGCGCGATTATCGAAAACACGATCGCGGAAGGATTCCTCAAAGCAAATCCCGATTTAGAGTTTACACTCATTCCCAACGAAGGACCGTCAGGCTCGGCGATCGCGTTTCCTAAAGGGTCGCCTCGCGTGGCTGACTTTAACAAGGTGCTGCAAAAAATGAAAGAAAATGGCGAACTCGATCGGCTAGCAAAGAAGTGGTTTTCTCAAAGCATTCCCCCGTCTCCGGCAGCGTCGCCCTCAGTTTCTCCGTCACCTAGCAAATAATTTCTGATTCTAGTGAGGTTGTGAACAAGGGGCTTAAGCCCCTTGTTGAAAGGCATCCGCTCTACTTCTGTTGTCTAAAAATCGCTATAAGAACGTTAGACGATTTATGCTCTCATCACTTCCACAACCATGAATCTAGATTTCGCTCGTATCCTGCCTGATATTCCTTTCATTCTCAGTGGCGTTCCGCAGACGTTGCTATTCACATTCTCATCTGTGTTTTTTGGACTGCTGCTAGGAACGCTCTTATCACTATTTAAAATTTCTGGCATTAAACCGCTTTATTGGTTTGCAGTTGCCTACACATCTGTATTTAGAGGCACACCTTTGCTGCTGCAATTGTCGTTAGTCTACTTTGCAACGCCGCAATTAACAGGCTATGACATTCCTGCCTTGCAAGCGGGGGTGCTTACCTTTAGTCTCAACTCTGCGGCATATATGTCAGAAACGATTCGCGCTGGAATTCAAGCAGTCGATAAAGGACAAACCGAAGCCGCGCTTACGCTAGGAGTTCCTTACCCTCAGCTAATGTGGGATATTGTGCTGCCCCAAGCGTTGAAGAATATTCTCCCAGCATTGGTGAATGAGACTATTTCACTGCTCAAAGATTCTTCGCTGGTGTCTACGATCGGGGTAGTTGAGATTCTCCGCAGTGCCCAGATTGTCGGTGCAAACAAATATATCTACTTTGAGCCGTTGATCATAGCAGGATTAATTTATTACATTTTGGTGATGGGGTTGACTTATGCAGCATCCATTTTAGAAAAGAGGTTAAGGCGCAGTGAATGAAGTTGTGATTCGAGTTGAATTTCTTTGTAAATCTTTCGGCACGCTCAAAGTTCTTGATGACATTTCTACCGAGGTGCATCGGGGTGAAGTAGTGTCGATTTTAGGTCCTTCTGGCTCCGGAAAGTCTACATTTTTGCGCTGCATGAATTTGCTAGAACGACCCACACGGGGTCGAATTTATTTCAACGAGCAAGACATCACCGCTCCTAAAATAGACATCTCAAAGGTGCGTCAAAAGTTGGGCATGGTGTTCCAACACTTCAATTTGTTTCCGCATCTGACTACCTTAGAAAACGTTACTTATGCTCCGATTAAGCTCAGAGGCTTGAGTCATGAGCAAGCCAAACAGAAAGGGTTAGAGCTACTTGCCAAAGTCGGGTTAGCTGAAAAAGCCGATATTTATCCCTCTCGATTATCGGGCGGACAAAAGCAGCGCGTCGCGATCGCTCGTGCGCTAGCGATGGAACCCGAAGTGATTCTCTTTGACGAACCGACTTCAGCCCTTGACCCTGAAACCGTGAAAGAAGTGCTGGAAGTCATGAAAGCTTTGGCTAAAACTGGAATCACAATGGCAGTTGTCACGCACGAAATGGGCTTTGCGCGAGAAGTTGCCGATCGGATTCTCTTTCTCGATCAAGGAAAACTGGCTGAAGACAGTTCGCCTGACGAGTTCTTTAGTCGTCCTCGCTGCGATCGAGCCAAGCAGTTTCTCGAAAAGATGCTTTAAACAAACTCGCCTCGCGCCACCATCACCACATGACCGCCGACCGAGACTTCAATCTCGGCATCTGTTTTTTGCGCCTTGAGCAACAGCAACGAAGGTCTGCCCATCTCATAGCCTTGCTCAACGCGCACGTCAACCGGGGCATCGCCAAAATAGTTATAGTGAGCTAGATATCCTGCGAGGCAACCGTTAGCGCTTCCTGTTGCTGGATCGTCTGGGATGCCCAACCCATCGACAAACACGCGCACACAAAGCTGATTTTCGGCGTGATAGGTTTCAGGGCAAAAGACGAGAATTGCTTTAGCTTCTGTAGTTTGAATCAGATCAAACAATCGCTCTTTGTTGATTTTGGATTGCTGGAGCGATCGCTGTTTTTTCAATGGCGCAATGATAAACGGCAATCCCGTCGAAACCTCTTGAATGGGATAGCGATCGTCAAATTCATCGACATCAAGATTGAGAATAGACGCGATCGTCTCTCGATCGAATTGCTGTCCAAACTTGGGCGAATTTTGACGCATCCACAGCAGGTCGATCTCATTTTGTTGATATGTTAGCGTGACCGGAATCTGCCCCACTTGCAGATTTAGCATCACTGTTTCTACAGCATCTTGAATCACTTCTTGCTGCAAAATAAATGCCGTTCCTAACGTCGGATGTCCTGCAAATGGCAATTCTTGCTGAGGCGTAAAAATCCGAACGAAATAGCCGCCATTCTGCATCGTTTCAGACACGATAAACGTCGTCTCGGAGTAATTCATTTCTTTTGCAATTCGCTGCATCTGCTCAGTAGAGAGCTTTTCCACGCCACGAAACACTGCAAGCTGATTTCCTGCATACTTCTCTTCAGCAAAGACATCGACAATATAAAACAGACGTTTTTCCATCGCTCAAAACTCAAAACTTACTAGAATCTCCCAGCAGACAGTGGCAAAATAGACGTTACTCTTTTCGTTTTTTGAGAAGCATCATGACGATTCATCCCACGCTACAGAATGCCCTTGATCACGCCCACGCCTTAAAAATCATCAGTGGCTTAAATAACTTTAATGCAGAGCGAGTCGCGGCTGTGGTTAAAGCAGCCGATCGGGGCGGTGCCACCTTTGTCGATATTGCGGCTGACCCCGATTTAGTGCGGATGGTAAAACAACTCACGAACCTGCCCGTCTGCGTGTCTGCTGTCGAGCCAGAACTGTTTGTGACTGCCGTTAATGCAGGTGCAGACCTAATCGAAATCGGCAACTTTGACAGCTTCTATGCTCAAGGTCGTCGCTTTGAAGCCGCAGAAGTCTTGGCGCTGACTCATGCCACTCGCGCTCTGTTGCCGACCATTACTCTGTCGGTTACAGTGCCTCACATTTTGCCTCTCGATCGACAAGTCCAACTCGCAGAAGACTTGATGAAAGCCGGAGCCGACATCATTCAAACCGAGGGCGGCACCAGCAGCGCCCCGGCTCACGCTGGCAGCTTAGGCTTAATGGAGAAAGCAGCCCCAACCCTGGCAGCGGCTTATGAGATTTCTCGTGCGATCGAGATCCCTGTGCTTTGTGCATCGGGGTTATCGAGCGTGACGGTGCCCTTGGCGATCGCGGCGGGTGCATCGGGTGTCGGCATCGGGTCGGCAATTAATCAACTCAACAGCGAAGTGGCAATGGTTGCAGCGGTTCGCAGTTTGGTTGAGGCGTTGGCAACTGTGAGCCGTGAAACGTCACGAATTTAGCGTTTCGCCGTGGAAGTTCAAGGCTCTTCCAGGACTCGCAAGTCTATTGTAAGAATGGAGAGAGGAGTCATCTTCTCTCCATTTTGGTGAGCGGATCGAGGTAAAAGATTGCATCGAGAGTAAAGCTGCATCAGGATTCCCTAACAAAGTTGAGAATTTGGGTTGCTCTTCATAAAACCCAAGAAATTTTACAAAACTTTACATTGACGGCTCTTTTCCCCAGGCGTTCCACATTCATTCCACAGATAATGAACGTCTTTTCCCCAGGTTTTCCCCACTCTTATAAAAGTTTTCCACAGGGGATCGGCTTCTGATCGGCTTGATCGGTTCACCTGTGGATAACTCGATCGTGCCCGCAACCTGTGGTGGAAAGTCCCACACTTTGCAAAGTTATGTAACGAAAAAGTGCCTCAAAGCTTGATTCTCTCGTTGGTTGTTTTTTACTCCCCGCCGCATCTTTACAAGCTGTGATGTTGTAATTTTGAGGACGATCGCGCAAGATATAGCGACTGACCTGAAGCGCTCAGACCTCAGCGAAACTCACCTCCTGCTAAAGATAAAAACTGTAGGAAATAGAGTTCAACGGGGTTTGGTCTGCGCGAATTTTTCCAATGCTAATTCGTTTTCAGAAAGCAGTCCTATCACTCATTCACAAAAAGGTTTGTCATGGATAGCAACATCAGCATTTTGGTCGAAATTCCTGAATCTCTGCACCAATCATTTATGACGTTTGTTGAGACGCGCCCCGATTGGGATCAAGACCGCGTGTTTTCGGCAGCCCTCTCGCTGTTTTTGCTGCAAAACCGAACGACGAACGATCGTCAGACCGCTCGCATCTATCTCGACTCTCTTTTCAAACGCACGGTCGAGCCAGTTTAAGTCTCTACTGCTTCATCCCTACCACCTTTGTCACTGCGATTGTTGGGCTATGACCTACCAGATTTCTGCAACCAAACTCCAGGCTTATAATCGATGTCCTTATGCTTACTATCTGCGCTATGAGCGGCGGCTGAGTTCTAACGAGTTCTTCGGCTCTGCGGCGTTGGGTTCTGCACTGCATCAAGCCCTCGCAAAATTTCATCGAGATTGGCACTACAATGACCCCATCCCTGACCTGCGCTGGGCGCAGCGTTGTTGGGATGATTATTCAACCGGGCTGACTGCCAATCAGATTCTCGAAGGCAAAGATATTCTCGAAGGCTATTATCAAAAGTTTGTCGCTGGCGAGTCGTCGCTGAGGCAACCGCTGGCAGTTGAAGGCAAGATTCACGCTTATTTGCAAGTTGAGAATCTAGAATTTTGCGTCACGGGGCGCTATGACAGAATCGACTACTTAAGCGATGGCTTGGAGCTAATTGACTATAAGTCAAGCCGAGAGTTTAAGGTGCCTGACCCCAATGAGATGGATCTGCAAATCGGGCTATATTACTTGGCGCTAGAGCAGACTTATCAAAAAAGCCTAAAGTATCTCAGCCTGCTGTTTTTAAGAACGGGAGAAATGGTGCGATTTCGGGCGACTCGGAAGCACAAAAAGCAGGTGCAGAAGGTGATTTCTGATTTGGCAGTGCGACTGCGCGAAGACCACACTTGGGAACCGACTCCTGG
>JBBQYE010000220.1:0-5840 GCA_038208945.1 Leptolyngbyales cyanobacterium
GAAGGCAGTCACAACACCACCACGCCACAGCGGCAAATAGATGCCTAAATTAACAATGTCGCGTCCAGACAGAAATGGAGCTAAGCGGGTTCGAACCGCTGACCTCTGCAATGCCATTGCAGCGCTCTACCAACTGAGCTAGAACCCCTCATTGCGTATATTATCATGGCGCAATCCTAATCATTCAGTCAAGCGTCAACTTTGGTAAGCTGATAGACGTATCGCCCCTCAACAGAAAATGAGAGCCGTTTGAGACTTATGACTGAGACACCCCAAGAGTTACCTAATTCTGATCTTGAGACAGGTCAAACTGAGGTAGATGCAGACGCTCTGCTGCGATCGCTGCGCCGCAAAGAGGGCGGTTGGGTCGAGTGGGGTCAAGCCTGTCAGACGTTGCAGAAAGCTGGCTATAGCCCTCAAGCGATTTTTGAAGGCACCGGGTTTGAGCCGATTCAGCAAAATCAAATTATTGTTGCGTCTCAGGTTTATGCGTCCATCATGGGCGTGGGTGTGCCCGATGCAGTGCAAACGCACTTTTGGCAAAAGGGCAGTGATTCTCTCTATGAGTTACGCATTCTTACCCAAGCTGAACGAGCCGCTGTCGCAACTTTTGTGGTTGAAAAAGAGCTAGACATAGAGGAAGCGCGAGAAGTAGCTCGTGCGGTTAAAGATATTTCTCGGTTTAAACCGCCAGAAGAGTTTACCGACCATCCGGGGGATGCGGTGGCGCTGCAAGTTTGGAAGAGTGCCAGAGAGAAAAGCGATTTGCAAGCACGATCGATTCTGATCGCCAAAGGGTTAAGGTTTGCTCATAGCGCGACTGCCCGCAAAAAAATTGAGCAGTTACTGACCGATTTCACCGTTACCCAAGTGCGTCCGGCTCCTGGGTTGCCTGTTTATCGGCTAGAAGATGAAGATTTGCCGCGAATCTTGCCTGTGGTCGGCAAGTTGCCGCTGACGAAAGCAGATTTACAAGCCGTTCCGATCGTTGAGGAGACGGGCGCGTTTCAACTGGTGCAGTTTTCTGGAACTGGGGCGTGGGTGCCGATTCCGGGGTGGCAGGTGATTCGCACGGCAGAAGACCCGATCGTGCTGCTGGGCGATAGCGATCGTCTCCCCGCTCCGTTGCCGGGAGCAATCGGAGAAGTGGTGATTGTCGTCGATCGTGCCCAGCGTCAGTGGAATGACCAGAGCTATTTTGTAATCGCTGAGGAGGAGCAGTTGCAACTGCGCTGGTTTGCAGAGTCTCCCGACGTGCCGCTATTAGGTCGGGTGGTTTTAGTGATGCGTCCTAAAAAGGTGCTGGACGAAGATTACACTAAAGAACTTTGGCAGATTGACGAGTAGAGTCAACATCGATATCCCTGAAAGGGAACTCCTAATCGGTAATATTGGTTTGGGTCACGGTTGCAGACCGATCGACTCAAATTAACCTGGGGAGGGAAGTCTTGTTCTCTCAGTCCGGGAGCGATTAGCCAGAGGATTTGCGGCGAAGACCCTCCGATTTTTGGACGGGCTAAACTTTTCCAAAATTGGTCATAGCTTTGAGATCGTCCCACAAACGCAAATCGGGTCTGAGACTCATCCAGCAGTGGCAGTGCAAAGCTCAGTCCTAGTGCAACGTCCTGTAAATCTTGATATGCCATCACCACGATCGTCGATCCAGCCGTTTTTGAGTGCATTCTGTTGGCAACTTGCTGAGGCTGATAGGGTTTGAGAAATGCTCGATCGGACACCACAAATCCACAACTGATTAACCCTGCTAGAACCAGAGAGACTAACGGTTTGAGTCGAAAATCTTGGTCGGATTGTCCTTTGCATAGGCTGCCTCCTATCAAGGCACACACGGCAGGATAGTAGATAAAGTTATAGCGAGGAACTTGAGTTAGATCTTTGTGCAACAGGTAAACGATCGCCAAAAACTCCACTAATACCCAGCCAATAAAGCTGATTAACGTCAGCGTCTCCCAATGAGTTTCTGGCATTTGCCAAAGTTTTTTCACGCCTTTCAACACTCGCCACGCTAACCAGCCACTAAATAACAACATCAGCACAGCCGATGGAATAATCACCCAAAGCGGCTGATTTTCGACAGGCAGGGCGATCGTCATCAACACCCACCCAGCCAGCAGTTGATAGAGAGGCACGATCACGACCAGTAAACCTGATTGAGTTGGTTCTAACCAGTTGGTTTCGGGGCGGCGGAGGTGACCCAAGAAAGTCGGCATCCAGGGTAAATAGGTCAGTCCAATTCCGCCAAGGGCAAGCAGCAAGGCAAGCCAAGCGCGATGGCGAAAAGAAAGAGGAGGTTTGAAGTTTGAAGTTTGGATTCTAAGCTGCAACACGGCGATCGTTAAGACTTGGGCGATCGTTGCCAAAATAAAAAAATAGTGGACGTAGAAACCAACGCTGTTGACAGCAACCCAGCCGAGCCAAACTCCGGGTTGCAGCCGTTGCTCTCGCAGGTCTTGCTGAATGCGAATCGTGCCCACCAGCGCCAAACTCAGCAGCAGCATTGGAATCGTGTAGTGACGAGCTTCTTGAGAAAGATAGACCGCGAATGGAGAGACCGCCATGACGATCGCGCCTGCTAACCCTGCCCGTTTTGAGAAGGCAATCCGATTTAAATAATAAAGGGCTAAAATTGCGCCGACTCCTGCCAGGGCTGGCAGCGCCCGCAGCTTCCATACCCAGGACTGGTTAACGGGTTGGAGCCAACTCAGCCAATCGTGCAGCCAGCAAAAAAAGAGCGGTGGATGAACGGATTGAGCCGAAACGGTTTGAGCGATCGCCGCACATGTCGTCGGCTGAAATGTAAAGAGTTGATCCAGCGCAGACCGCGAAAAGGCGGCTTCTAACGGGACATCGAGATAGCTTCGTCCCAAACTGAAGAGCGCTGTGATCACCTCATCCATCCAGACAGATTTAGCGTCGAGATTCCAAAACCTCAGCGTTGCCCCCAACAAGACGACTCCAATCAGAACCAGAGAATGGGAAAAGGCTTTCATGCGATCGCTCAACATTTCAGATCGAACTCTACACTAGAAAGGAATTTGTCGATACGCCTGGGAGGATTGGCATGAGCGATCGCAGTCAGGTCACGGCTCCGCGCATCATTGGCTTAACGGGCGGCATCGGCATGGGCAAAACAACCGTGTCTAACTATTTAGCTAAGACGTATCAATTACCCGTTTTGGATGCTGATGTTTACGCGAGATCAGCCGTGCAGCCGGGAACGATCGTGCTGAAAACCATTGTCGATCGCTACACCTCCAAAATTCTGTTGCCTGACGGAACCCTCGATCGTCGTCAACTCGGAGAGATTATCTTCAACCAGCCATCCGAACGCGCTTGGCTAGAAGACCAAATTCATCCCTATGTGCAGCAAGCGTTGAGTCGAGAACGCAATCGCTGGATTGAACAGCATTCGGATCAGTCGGTCACGATCGTCCTGGTGATTCCCCTTTTGTTTGAAGCGCAGATGACAGATCTTGTCAGTGAAATCTGGGTCGTATCCTGCTCGTCGGATCAACAGATTCAGCGGTTGATGCAGCGTGAATCTTTGAGCCAAGAGCAGGCGAATGCGCGAATCTTTAGCCAAATGGCGATTGCCGAAAAACGCGATCAAGCCGATGTTGTATTAGAGAACTCCTCAACAGTAGAGGATCTTTTGCAGCAGGTCGATCGGGCAATCAACCGTCCGTTGTCGCCAAAAATGACAAAATCTTCCGGCTGACCGTTAGACTGGCTATGGCTTCTAATCCACTTATCGAAACGGCTATGGGCGCAACGCTAGAACAAATCGCGGGCTTTCTAGATAACAAAGAGTGGAAATATCGCCTCGATCGTAAAGAATCCCGAATTTTAACGGGAGTCTATGGTGAGAATATCGAAGACTTTCTGATCGTCATTGAGCTAGACGAAGACGGCGAGTTTTTCGAGATTTTTGCGCCGCGCGTCCTAGCCGGAGTTAAAGATCACCCTCACAAGACCGCGATCTTGCAGACTATGCTTTGCATCTCCTGGGAAACCAAAATGCTTCAGTGGGAATATGACCCCTCAGACGGTGAAATCCGCGCCATTATTGAGTTTCCCCTTGAAGATGCGATTCTCACCGAGCGACAGTTTTATCGCTGTCTCCACAGCCTTGTCCAACTGGTCGATGAACTTGCGCTGCCTCGCCTCCAAGCCGTGATGGAAACCGGAGAAGACCCCGGCGACCTCGAAGAGGGTGAGCGCTTACTGCTAGCACTACAAGAAGAAGCCCCAGGACTGTTGACCATTTTAGAACGGGCAATGGAGGCTCGTAAACGACGGGGCAGACATCTGCCGCAGAAGGATGAGAAAGAGAAATAAGTAGGTGGAGAGAATCAACGGTGAGACGCGTTTCGGCTCTGCTCAACGTTCAAAGCTAAAACTCTCATCGCGTTGAGCGTAGCCGAATGACTTTCATTGCGTCTGTCTAGTTAAAAGACTTTACTCTTCGATCGCTTCTCCCCCCACCACGACATCCCGAATTCGCAAGCTAGGGCCGCCACAGCCAACGGCTAGACCGCTCTGTCCGCCTTTGCCACAGCCGCCCGACTCATCCCAATAAAAGTCGTCTCCGATTCCTTCGACATCTGCCAGGGTTTTAAAGGCATTGCCAGAGAGCGTGACATCTCGCACAGGTTCCGCAATTTCGCCGTTGCGAATCATCCAGGCTTCTCCAGCCGTGAAGGTAAACATCTCTCCATTCGTCATGCCGCCTAACCAGTTGCGCGCATAAACTCCTTCTTTGATGTCGCTAAACAAGTCTTTAACCGGAGTTTTACCGCGCTCAATCCAGGTGTTGGTCATGCGGACGATCGGCGGAAAATGGTAGTTCAAACATCGAGCGTTTCCGGTGGGGGTCTCTTCTAATTTGCCAGCCGTCTCACGAGAATGAAGACGACCCACTAAAACGCCGTCTTTGATCAGTTGAGTCGTGGTTGCCGGAACGCCTTCATCATCGTAGAAATAGCTGCCACGATGCCCCTCCAAAGCAGCCCCATCAAAAATTTGCAACTCTGGAGAGCCAAATCGCCGCCCCAAACTCATGACTTCCAGCAAATCTGGATTCTCATACGCCATGTCTGCTTCTGAGAGGTGCCCAAACGACTCGTGGACAAACAGCCCAGATAGAATCGGATCAATCACCACCGTGTAGGCATTTCCCTTCACTGGAGGCAGCGAGAGAGAATCAACCGCTCGTTGAGCCGCACTGCGAACCTGATCATCTAAACCGATCAAATCTTCGTATGCTTTGCGAGATCCGATCGTTTCTCGCCCGGTCTGCACGGTCTCACCATTTCGGGCAGTGGCAGCAAAGCGCATCTCAATATCGACCCAAGACTGCTCAATAAACGTCCCATCCGAGGTCGCCAAAATCATCTTCTGAGCGCTGTCTCCATAGCGCACTGAAACTGTCGCAATGCGAGAATCGACTTCTCTCAAAAGTCCGCCATAATATTGACACAGTGATTTTTTCTGCGCCAGCGGAATCTGTCGGGGATCGGTGCCCGTGAGCGGAAGCGTGCAGATGTCTTGAACTGGATCGATCGGAGCCAAAATCGTTTCTTCGGTGCCGACCAGTCGAGCCGCCGCGATCGCGTCTTCGATCCGGTCTGACAGGGTTGAAAGCTCATTAAAACTGGCAAAGCCCCAGCCCCCCTTGTGACAGGCTCTGACTTGCCCTCCGATCGAGATGCCCTCACTCAAGGTTTCGATCTTGGTGCCTCTGAGTAAGATATCGGTGCCCTCAGCCGCTTCTAGGCGAATAGCTAAATAATCAACCTGAGAGCGATAGCGACTAATCAAGT
>JBBQYE010000221.1:0-5812 GCA_038208945.1 Leptolyngbyales cyanobacterium
TAGCGCTCAGTTTGCCCTTTCTGCCGTCCAAAACCCCGGACTTCAGAAACAGTCATGCCCACGATGCCAGCATTGACTAATGCAATCTTGACTTCATCAAGTTTGAACGGGCGGATGATAGCCTCAACCTTCTTCAAGCGCGTACACTCCTTATCAATTTGTCTATATCTACCAGCATGATTCTTCTATCACCGTTACTAAGAAAGGGGTTGTAACGAGGACTACCGTTTTAACCCGAAGTCACACCTTGCGTAGTGAACCCTTGTTGAGTCTCGCACGATCGCTCCCAGCTTTTCTTGACAAACTGTTGCACAATCGTCCAATCTAGCGAATATTTTATCAAGATTTGTAGCATCACTCGCTCTCAGACTCATCTATTTATTGGCAGACGGCAATAGAGGACGCACAATCAAAAAACCTGTGCCAAAGGCTGTCACCACAATCAAGATGATAATCATGCCCAGCCACCAGCCGCTTAACTCAGTCGGGCGTTTGTCAGACTGAGTTTTGCGACGAGGCTGACTCTCTTGCTCAAAGACTAAATCATCTGACAAAAAGGGAGACTCAGTTGACCCAATCTGATAGTGTCTGGGCGACGCAGGAGCAGGAGGACGAGATGCTGGAGCGCTAAACCCAGCTTCTAGCATTGTCTCTACCTGAGGGGTTTGAGGCAACTCAAGGTTGACGTGAGGCAAATTGCTCACTACTTGACGGAGATGCAGAGTCGTCAAGGCAGCTTTCTCGACTTCTTGACGCAGATAGTTATTTTGCTTGGCTAACTGCTGGTTTTGGGCTTTAAGCGCCTCTATGGTTGTCTTTGAAGCCTGAAGCTCAGCAGTCACTTCGCGATAGAGAGAAATCGGCACAGACGGCGAATAAGCGCTTACGGACGACGCAGATTGCCCGGATGTTTTTGCAGGTCGCGCAGAGGGTTGAGGATTCACGTTAGAAGTCATAAATTTCGGATCACGCAGTCAGACAGTCAGCAGGGTTTGAAAACTATGCCACAGAATAGCTGTAATTTAGGCAACTGAAGCAAAAATAGTCAAGAAATTTAGTGAAAATCGCCCGTGTAGAAGCAGGTTTCTCTCGATCGTCCAAAAGTTCAAACCCTGGTGGCGCGATCGCATCTCTCCTCGCTGCAAATTGGAGGTTGCTAAATGGCTCAATAGACTTCTTGCAAAAGTCCCTGCCTTCACACTAAATCCCTCTCCCAAGGTGGGAGAGGAACGTTGAAATTTGGCTCCCCTTCTCCAGGTTTGGGAGAAGAGGGTGGGGGATGAGGGCATCTTCGGACTTTTGCAAGAAGTTCAATGATCGTTGAGGCAGCCCAAAAAGGTGAACTTTAAAGATTTCGTCATCTCGCCAGAATCCTCTTTAGACTAGAACAGCCTAGAGTTCTTCTCGTCTGACTGACCGCAATGGATTGTTCACCCACGAATCTCACGCATTTTCGATCGGATGTTCTTAATCAAACTTATTTAGGGCAAATTTGCGGTTCTCAACAGCTATTTCACGATCGTTATGAGATTCGTAAATTGTTAGGAAGAGGCGGATTTGGAGTCACCTTTTTGGCACGCGATCATGGGTTGCCCGGAAGCCCTCTCTGCGTGATTAAGCAACTGTGCCCTAAAGTGCAGGATGCCACCGCTCTGCAAAAAGCTCGTCAGCGATTTGAGCAAGAAGCAAAATCTCTAGGTCAACTCGGAAGCCATTCTCAAATTCCGCAATTGCTGAACTATTTTGAGACTAATGGCGATTTTTATTTAATTCAAGAATATGTTCGTGGCTCGACTTTAACGAAAGAAGTGCGGCGATCGGGCACCTTTTCTGAAGAGAAGGTCAAAGCGTTTTTGCAGGAGTTGTTGCCTCTGCTGCGCTATGTGCATAAAAACAGGGTGATTCATCGCGACATCAAGCCGCCTAATCTATTGCGCTGCAAAGATGACGGGCGACTGGTGCTGATCGATTTTGGAGCCGTCAAAGAGCGAATTGCGATCGTGGATCATTCTGGCATTCGCACCTCGACTCAGTTTGTCGGCACGATCGGGTTTGCTCCGCCAGAGCAGCTTTCGTTGCGTCCAGTCTATGCCAGTGATATCTATGCCGTGGGCGTTACCTGTCTCTATTTGCTGACGGGCAAAGCCCCGATCGAGTTTGAATATGACTTGAGAACAGGCGAGATCAAATGGCGCGACTTGGTGCGGGTTAGCGATCACTTCGGGCGCGTGTTAGACAAGATGCTGCGGGTGTCTCCCTGCGATCGCTATCAGTCAGCCGAAGAGGTGCTGCGAACGCTGGCGTTAGAGCCATATCTCGATCATTTGCTCCCGTGTATGAGCAACCATCCGCTGTCTGTGGCTGCGATCAGTCCGAGTCGGTCTAGCAGATCACGAGAGGTGATCTCTCCCCTGGTTCGGACAGCGATCGCGATTCGAGACTGGCAAGCTCGCTCGCAGCGAAGACGCGCGATTCAGGATACATCTCCATTGTTATCTGATGACGATTTTACGGGTTGAGATAAGAACACCAGTCACTCCAGCTTCCTGCATAGAGTTTTCCGGTGTCGATGCCCGCGATCGCCAGTGACAGCAAATTCACACAGGCAGTCACGCCCGACCCGCAATACACTAAAATCTCATCCGCCGATTGCAGGGTTGACCAGCGATCGGGCTGCTCTTCAGACCGAACAAAGCCATTTGCATCCGTCACGTCTTGCCAGGGATAATTCACGGCTCCCGGAATGTGCCCCGCGATCCGGTCAATCGGTTCTTTTTCTCCTCGATAGCGCTCTCCTTCACGAGAATCGACTAGCGCAATATTGGGTAAATCTTTTCGGGCTTTTACCGCAGCCCTGTCTACAACCCACTGCGATCGCGGACGGGAAATAAACTGTCCTACTTTGCGATTGGGCTTCACAGTCGTTACAGAATATCCAGCAGCTTGCCAATTTTTAAACCCACCGTTGAGGATGGCGACCCGATCGTGTCCTAAATATCGCAACAGCCACCACAGACGAGCCGCAAACGCAAAGCGAGAATCATCATAAACAATCACCTGAGTTGACTCGATGATCCCAATCGCCGAAAGTTTTGCCGCTAACCCTTCGACGTTGGGCAGAGGGTGCCGGCCTCCATGTTGACCCACCGGACTCGATAAATCCCGATTTAGATCCAAATAATAGGCTCCCGGAATGTGTCCCATCTCATATTGCTGGTGTCCCAACTCTGGCTCCATCAGCGAAAAACGACAGTCTACGATCAGCACCTGCGGATCGTCTAAATGCTGCTGCAACCAATCTGCTGAAACGATCGGAGACATGCCAACCATTGATCTACACTCAAAATAATGCTGCCCAGTTATTTTAGATCGATGTTGTTTACACCAGAGTCAACGGCTGACGGCTCTTTCACTTTTTTCTCAACCGACTATGGAGAAGCGTTCCACAGTCAGCACGGGGCGCGTCAAGAAGCCATCTGCAAATTTGTTGAGCCAACCCATCTGATCGAGAAGGCAACCCGTTCCCATGTGAGACTGCTCGATGTTTGTTATGGACTCGGTTACAACACGGCGGCGGCATTAGAGGCAATTTGGCGGGTTAATCCAAACTGTCAGGTTGACGTGATTGGATTGGAGATTGATGAGACAGTGGCGCAAGCGGCGATCGCTCACCATCTCCTCGACGGTTGGCATCCTAAAATTCAGCAAGTTCTTGCAGAGTTAGCGCAGACGTTTCGCGTTCAAACGCCGCACTTTAAAGCTCAACTGTTATTGGGAGATGCTCGTCACACCCTCCAGCAGCTAGATCAAGAGCCATTTGATGCTGTGTTTCTCGATCCCTTTTCTCCGCCTCATTGCCCTCAGCTATGGACAGTTGAATTTCTGACTCTGGTTGCCCGTCACCTAAAATCAGATGGCAGACTCACCACCTATTCATGTTCTGCCGCAGTTCGCACTGCTTTGATAGCGGCTGGGTTGAAGATTGGCTCGACGAATCCGGTGGGGCGGAGATCGACGGGTACGGTGGCTTGTAAACAGTCTGCTCACTCGACCGACTTACCCGCTCTTTCGCCTCGTCAACAAGAGCATTTGCTGACTCGTGCGGCAGTTCCTTATCGCGATCGGGCGTTGAATGATTCAGCAGAAACGATCCTTCAGCGTCGTCAAGAGGAGTGGAAAATCTCACCCCTAGAGCCGACCTCTCACTGGAAAAAGCGTTGGCTGACACCGACTTAAAAGGCTAGAGAAAATAATTCGGACAGACAAGGGGCTTAAGCTCCTTGTTTAACACGATCTTTACCTGCGAAATGTTCAACTTAGTTTTCACTAGCTCCTTAACTGAAATAAAATCCCCAAAATGTTAAAGGGTCTAGCGGAACATTGCTAGACCCTTTCAGAGCAGTCGATCAATTTGGTGGTAACTGAATTCAATGAACAAAAGATAAGGTGGACTTGGTTTCGCAATAGCACTGCTTACTGATCAGGCTCTCAACCAATTCAGGTTGCACTTTTAGTTAGGTTTTGATGTCTCAACGATTAAAATCTGAAGTGAAATGAGACAACCTAAAACTAATGATTTCGAGATCGCGATGAATAGAATCAGGCTCTGCAAGGGGATTAAAGCAGGAGACACAGACTTTAATCGAGGGGTTTAGAGAAGCGCCTTGCTTCCTTTGTGTCTATATTCAAATTAGCACTCAAATCAAAACTAGAGCGGAATTGTTTCACGAAGTTTATATCAGTTAATCAGACGAAATAATCATCTGCAAACGCCCGTTTTAGCGGAGCAATGCGCTCCAAGTTCCGGGTCCAACAATGCCATCGGGATCAAGCTGATATTTGCGTTGAGCCGCCTTCACTGCTGTCTCGGTGGCTTCGCCAAACACCCCGTCGATCGAGCCGTCAAACAAGCCCAGCGATCGCAGGCGTTCTTGCAAACCCCTCACGGCATCACCTCTGACTCCTTTTCTGAGAATTGGAAATGTGGCAGAAGTCGAACTAGATTGAGGCGCTTTTGGAGTAGCCGTTTCTCTCGGTTTTGCGACGGGTGCAGCAGGCTGAACGGTCGGAGTCGGGGCGATCGCGACTGGATCGTGTGGAAACAACCGCTCCCAAGTGGCAGGTCCGACCACGCCGTCTTTGCTTAACCGAGCCGCTTCTTGAAAACGCCCAACTGCCGCGACGGTCGTTTCTCCAAAAAAGCCGTCTACTGCGCCATCATAGAACCCTAACAGTCTCAAGGTGGCTTGAAGCTCATTGACATCTGCGCCCCGACTGCCCGATCGCAGAATCGCTCGACCCGTTTCCTCACTTGCAGGAAGGGGATTAAGACGTTCAGGGACAGGAGCTTGCGATATGGTTAAAGCAGGTCTCTCGGTGCTGACAGCGATTTGAGTAGACACACTACTCAGACATAGAAAACTCAAGGTGCTGAAACAAACCCACCAACGTGAGACATTACGGGCTTTTGAGGCTCTGATCAGGCATCTATCCATGAGACTTGACCCTTAGCAAAATTGTAGATGATTGTGACTTCAAACAGAACCATACTAAAGCTAAATATGGGGAAAAGTTTAAAGAAATGAGATCAACGATGCTATATCTGACGATCGTATCTAATCCTGACTGCTGGTTGAGTTTACCTTAAGCTCGGAACATTAGACCTCTTGTAAAAGCCCTGCCCTCACCCTAAATCCCTCTCCCAAGTTTGGGAGAGGGACTTTGAAATCTGGCTCCCCTTCTCCCAAACTTGGGAGAAGGGGGTGGGGATAAGGGCATCTTCGGATTTTTGCAAGAAGTTTAATGATCGTTG
>JBBQYE010000222.1:0-5804 GCA_038208945.1 Leptolyngbyales cyanobacterium
GAGTTTGTTGAGAAGCTCTGGTGAGAATCGAAAGGTTTCTTCATTGAAGACGTTTTTTTGCAGCACTGCTAACGCCTGACGCTGTTGCTCTAGCGGCACTGGCTCAAAGGGCAACCGTCCTTTTGCGTCGCCATAGCGGTAGCGGTTAAAAAACTGTCCGCCAACATACTCGGTCAAAAATAGCGAGTATTGGAAGTAGTAATCAAACACCGCATTAAACGCGACGCGAACTTCGTTAAAGCTTTCTCCTTGACTGGGATATCGACTATCGACTTTCTTCCACATCTCACGCGCATTATCCATTTGCCATTGTGTGTAGGTGAGCAAATTGCTGCTCAAATCAAACACGTTGACTTTGGGGTCGAGAAATGACGACGCATCTTCATCGGTAGCATAAGCAAGGGCTGGCTCTGGTGCCCGTTGCGCGATTTTGTCGAGGGTGCGCGTCTCAGCCTGCGGCACTTTGGCATCAATGGGCGTATAGCCATATTCGATCGCCCATTCGTCGTAAGGTCCAATCACTGAGGTGAAGAAATCACCCTGCTTAGTGCCCTGTGGAGCTAAGTTGACCGGATTGTAGTCCATCACGGAGGCAACAAGTCCGTTCTTTTGAGTAATCGCAGTGTTGTTTAAGTCTTCTGACTTCAGCATGGCGCTGCCGTGGAAATTGTGTCTCAGTCCCAAGGTGTGCCCGATTTCATGAGCGATTAGTTCGCGCACAAATTCATGCACATAGTTTTTCATTTCAGGACTGCTCGGCAAGACGTTTTGAAACATCGACAGTGCCATATTGCCGACTGCAAACTGTTTGGTGGCATCTAGCCCATAGCACAGGTCTTGGTAGTTACCTAGGTGAGAGCCAAACCGCAGTTTGGGGACGGCTGGCTGCTCAGTTTTTGCCGAGTGGCGCTGGAGCGATCGAGCCGCCATCCCATAGCGACAGAGATTAGAATTTCCGGTCAGATGAGCCGCAAAAGGCACAGTTGACATCTGATTCTGCTCGACGAGGGTGCGATAGTCTTGGTTGAGCGATCGCACAAAGTCGGCGGACACAATTATGTCTGCATCTAAAATCTCGCCCGTGAGTGGGTTGACCCGCGACGGACCCATTGCAAAAATCGCATCGGTCGAGTTAAACCAGCGAATCGTGTTGTAGCGCACGTCTGCGGGGTCCCAGTTGGCGTTATCGGGCATTTGCTGCACTTCGATCGCGTCTTTAAACCCAATCTTTTCAAAGGCGCGATTCCACAGCAAAACGCCTTCTCTCACAGCATCGCGATGTTCAACGGGAATGGTGTTTTCGAGCCAAAACACGATCGGTTTTTTGGGTGCAGACATCGCGGCAGTCGGGTCTTTTTTCTCTAAATGCCAGCGATTGATGTATCGAATAAACGCTTGTCGCGGCGTATCATCGTCTAAATCTTTAAACGCGCTGATGAAATAGCCGATGCGATCGTCGGCTAACCGGGGACGATAGCCGTTCTTTTCGGGCAGTTTAGAGAGGCTGTAGCGAACGCGCAAATTAAACGATCGGCTGTCGGGCAGTGCGGCAATGTAGCTCGGCATCGCGCTATCGGCATCGCCGCCTGAGAAGCCAAAAACTGACTCAATCTCGACGTTGAGCGGAAAGGCTTTTGCTTTGCTCAGATAAGACTTGGTGGCATCGATCGTGTAGCTGCTTTTGAGATAGCTTGCGAGTACGGGAGTCAGTCCCGGCAGATCGCTCAACAGCAGAGGAGTCAAATCGACCAGAATGCTTTTTCGCTGAGGGTGAATGCTGCGGATGGGCAAAACTTCTAGCACCGAATCGCTGAAAGAGCGATCGACCGATCGTGCCATTGGGGTTCCCGCTTGGGCACGAAAAAACGTGTTGGGAATCACAAACTGAATGCCATTGTTGATGCGACGAAAAGTGAAGAGAAAGTCGCCTAGAGGAAGCCCACTATAAATTCCTCGCTCTCCCAGACCCGATTCGAGCGTCATGGCAGCGAGATAATTGCGATTCAACTGGTCAGGCTGAATTTCAGCAAACAGCTTTCCGGTCTTCTCATTTCGGTAGAGCGAAAACAGCCCTGGCGATCGAGTCGCTCCTTTCACTACTTGGTCAAAGGGTTTGAACTGAGGCTTTTCTGATTCACTGTCTTCCTCTACCGCAGCCTTTATAGGTGCTTCTGCCACAGGAGTTTGAGCACTCAGTCGATCAGGCAACCATTGATGGAAGCCTAAAGGCACCACAACCAAAAACAGCCCAAGAAAAAACGCGAGAAGAATTGATCGTGGTTTCATTCTGATTGCCGTTCACCAAAGCAAGAGTTTTTTATCTGCAAATCACTCACACTACCCTGACGCGAAACGCCACCGCTCAGTGGTAGAGGATGACGTTGGAGTTTAGCTTAACTTATGAATTGGTTTTACAGGCTGCTCTCATTAAAAAAGTTAGGTGATATGCTCAGAGGAATTTTATATCAGAACCGTAATGGACGATCGTGACCCAAAAACTGCGCTAATCGTCGGAGCGGGTCAAGGAATTGGCTTAGAGTTTGTGCGGCAGTTTCTCAGTGAGAATCGGGTCGATCGAGTCTATGCCACTTATCGAACTCCATCATCAGAACTGGCTGCTATCCCCGATCCTCGGCTGCACTGTCTGCAAATGGACATCACTGACGAATCGCAAATTGCATCCGTGATTCAAACCATTCAAACTGAGACGACGACGCTGCACGCCATCATTAATTGTGTGGGCGTATTGCACGATGGCGCGATGCAGCCCGAAAAGAGTTTGCGACATCTCAATGCCGATCAACTGCTGCACTATTTTCAAGTCAATAGCATCGGTGCCGTGATGTTAGCCAAGCATGTGCAGCCCTTTTTGAAACATCGAAGCCGCGCCATTTTTGCGACGATTTCCGCTAAGGTCGGCAGCATTGGCGATAACCAGTTAGGCGGCTGGTATGGCTATCGCGCCTCTAAAACTGCGCTGAATATGTTCATGCGAACGGTCGCGATCGAGTATCAGCGAACCTGTCCTAGCACGATCGTGGTTACGCTTCACCCTGGCACCACTGACACTGAGTTATCTCGTCCGTTTCAGCGCAATGTTGCCCCTGAGAAGTTATTTTCGGTCGATCGCACCGTCACGCAATTATTGCAGGTTCTCGATCACCTACAAGCCAGTGATAGCGGAGAATTCTTCTCGTGGGATGGCAGTCGATTGCCTTGGTGAGGCTATTTTATGTTGGCGCTCATGCCGATTTGGGCGGCGTAGGCGATCGCTAATCCATCCGCCGCGTCGTCGGGTTTGGGAAGTTCTGACAGACTAAAGATCATCATTACGGCTCGCTGAACTTCTGATTTGTCGGCTCCATATTTTGAGACGGCTGATTTGACTTGCGATTGGTGCAAGAAGATCGGCGACCCTAATCCAGATTCTCCCAGCGCTAACTCAATCACTCCGAGCGCTCGCAGCACTTTTCCTGCGTTGGTGTTCTCTCGCGTGAAGAAGGGCATTTCGAGGGCCGCCACATCTGGCTTGAGAGCCTGACACAACTCACAAATATCATCATGAATTTGCTTGAGTCGCTCAAAGATTGGCATATCTTTTGACGTTTTGATGACTCCATAATCAATCACCACGCTGTCTCGAATCACCCCATATCCGATCGTGGCGATCGCGGGGTCAATTCCTAAGATGATTTTTCCGGTGAAATCGAGCATGAAGTGAGTGAATCAAAGTCTTTATACAATACACCCGAACTAGCTTTGTCGTTAGAGCAAATACAATAGAACGATCGAAGTGCTAAAAAGTGATTGCTAACTTCAACACTAAAAATACATGACTATAGCAATCCTTAATCAGTTGTAAACTCGGTCTGCCCTCATCCCCAGCCCTTCTCCCCAAGGAGAAGGGAGCCAGAAAGTCAAAGTCCCTCTCCTTGGGGAGAGGGATTTAGGGTGAGGGTAGAATCTCTGCATCTCACAAGTTAATTAGGATTGCTATAGAGTCAAACTCACCATTCTCCAATCAGCGCCCGGAACCGATCGTCGTTACGAATGAGATCGAAATCTGGGTTTGTTTTTGCTATCTTCTGACAATCGGGATCAAGGATGATAGCTTGTTGCAGGGTTTCAATAGCTAAATCAATCTTTTCCTGCAAATTATAACAGCAGGCTTTGTTGTAGTAGGCAGGTGCAAAGTCAGGCTGAAGTCGCAACGCTTGCTCATAGCTTTGGATCGCTTCCTCCTTACGCCCTAAAGCAGACAGCGCCACACCGCGGTTGTACCAGGCTTGGTGCTTGTCCGGTTTAATGTCCACGGCTTGGTCATAGCTTGGGAGCGCTTCCTCGTTGCGCCCCAAGGTAAACAGCGCCCCGCCGCGGTTGTACCACGCTTCGTGATAGTCCGGTTTGATCGCTAACACCTTCTCCCAACTGGTAAGGGCATTTTCGTAGTCTTGTTCGGCGGTAAACAGTAAGCCGAGTTCAAGTAGGAGGTCACACTTGCGGCGCTCAGAGTCAGAGCCAATCTCTTGCAACATTGTTCTGAGGGCGAGAATTTTTTCTACCCGCTCCTGGGGCATCAGGTTCAGGTATTGGTCATAACCACCGTCAGCCAAAAACAGATCGGATTCTACGGCAATCTCTTTAGAATCACGGGGAAAGCGGAACAAGCCAGAGCGCCAGGCTAGAAAATCTGCTGCTCGCTGGATGAAATAATCCACCACAAACGGGGGCACCAGAAACACAAACCGAGCCGGGAAGTCGTTCCGCAGATGTTCGCGCTGCTGGTTCAGGTGGTTCAAAATCTTGGGAACGCCCTTCCAACTGTAGTTATAAATCTCTCCACTACTCCAACCGCTGAGGCGTTTCACATCTTCATAAGCGTAGAGGGAGGCTTCCAACCCATCCAGCACCAGCACATCAAAGGGTTGCTGCTGCCAGAGGGTATCAATCTGATCATAGAGAGTCGTGACTTCCCCCACGAGGTGCAATTCTTGAATCTGCTGCTCCGGCAGATCGTGATGTAAGCTTGCAACGATCGCCTCTCCCTGGCTCTTAGAGCATTGGACAAAAAACAGCCCAAATCCCTGCTTGCGCTGCAACGCCCGCTGCAAGGCACGATAGACCTCTTCCCCGGTCTCTGGGGGTAATTCATCATCCCAGTCAAACGAGCTTACTGTCATGATTCAGTTTAGCGAGTTCATCTTGAAACCGTTGAATTTTGTAGATCAAAGGATGCACATCATACCAGATGCGAACCTCTCCCTCCTTATCTAGACATCGATACTCTAGAATGCAGCGACGTTGCAGCAGACTGCGATGCTCGTTGTCGTTGGGAATTTCCCGGCGACGATCGCTAACCAAAGCCAGCCGCTCCCACTCTGACTCCTCTACAGCCCGGTGATACACCGCTCGCAGTTCCGTAATCGCCCGTTGCACCGCCTTCGCCGCGATCGGAAATTGATCCGTTCGGTTGATTGAGTCCTGCATCATCTGCATCAACTCCCGGATATGCCCCCCGCAGGCAATGCACAGCCGTTCCAGGGTTTCGTGACTGTCAAACACCTGGGTATCGAGATCTAGATTTGGGGCATGGGTCTGCACCCGCACTTGAATCGCTTCCTGCAATTTTGCCAGCCCTGCCGGGTAAACGCTGCCGTCTTGCTGCTGCACCATCACCATCGGTAGCACCTGGGTTGTGCCGTAGATCGTCTGCACCTCATTTGCCCAGCGGGAATAAACCAGAGCGATCGGCACCGTGTAGATCATGTGGCAATCCAGTCCCTTCAATTGCTCACTTCGATCGA
>JBBQYE010000223.1:0-5797 GCA_038208945.1 Leptolyngbyales cyanobacterium
GCAGAAGTGGTGACAGACTTTTTTGATCTGATGAAGTCTCGATCGCGCGGCTATGCCAGCATGGAATATCAACTGATTGGCTACCGCGAAAACTTCCTCGTGAAGCTAGATATCATGATCAATGGCGATCCTGTCGATCCATTGGCGACGATCGTGCATCGAGATAAAGCCTATGCAGTGGGGCGGGCGTTAACTGAGAAGCTGAAGGAGTTGATTCCTCGCCACCAGTTCAAAATTCCGATTCAGGCGGCGATCGGCAGCAAGGTGATCGCCAGCGAGCACATCTCCGCCATTCGCAAGGATGTGCTGGCAAAATGTTACGGCGGTGACATTTCTCGAAAGAAGAAGCTGCTGCAAAAGCAGGCAAAGGGCAAGAAGCGAATGAAATCGATCGGAACCGTAGATGTTCCTCAAGAAGCATTCATGGCGGTGTTGCGAATCACGCAAGACTAGCTAAGAGTCGTGAATTAAATAAGAGCCGGATTTGCCCTCACCCCAACCCTCTCCCCAAGGAGAGGGAGCAAACGTCTAGTTCCCTTTCTCCCTGGGGAGAAGGGGTTAGGGGATGAGGGTAATCCTAGACTGTACAATTCCCGGAGTTATTTAATCCACGATCCCAAGAGTCGTGAAGTCTCATCCTATTGATTCTGGCAGTCCCCCAAGTCTCTTGATTTTGGGGGATTGTGTTTCCTGCCCAATCAACACTCTAACTTTAAGATTCAATGAAGTCTTACCGCTGGGGTTCCGTTTCAAACAAGCTTTTTGTTAAAGTCCTAGTGCAAATGTCAATCCTTCCATAGTCTGGGTGTGGAAGGAATCAAGTCGTTTTATCTAGTCCGCGTTCTGTGTATCGGCATCGCTTCTGGGTAGACTTTTGGCATGGAATGGAAAAATCATTTACCGCAGCTTTGAATGGAGAATCACTCCAACCCGTCTTGCCCGTTTGCAACTCTAATAGCTTACTGAAACTATGCGAATTCTTGTTACTGGTGGTGCTGGCTTTATTGGCTCCCATCTCATCGATCGTCTCATGGCTGAAGGAAATGAAGTAGTTTGTTTAGATAACTTCTACACAGGACATAAGCGCAACCTTCTCCAATGGCTTGATAACCCCTACTTTGAGTTGATTCGTCACGATATTACAGAGCCGATTCGACTAGAAGTTGATCAGATTTATCACCTAGCTTGCCCTGCATCCCCAGTTCACTATCAGTTCAATCCCGTCAAGACGATTAAGACCAATGTAATCGGGACGCTAAATATGTTGGGTTTGGCAAAACGAGTCAATGCTCGATTTTTGCTTGCCTCAACCTCAGAGGTGTATGGCGACCCAGAAGTGCATCCTCAGTCAGAAGAATACCGGGGGAGTGTTAACCCGATCGGCATTCGCAGTTGCTATGACGAAGGTAAGCGGGTTGCAGAAACTCTAGCATTTGACTATCATCGCCAAAACGAGGTCGATATTCGGGTCGCCAGAATCTTCAACACCTATGGTCCTCGGATGTTAGAGAACGATGGTCGGGTGGTCAGCAACCTCGTCGTTCAGGCGCTTCGCAATAAGCCGTTAACGGTGTATGGCGATGGATCGCAAACTCGCAGTTTCTGCTATGTCTCTGACCTGGTAGAAGGCTTGATGCGCTTGATGAATGGAGACTTTATCGGTCCTGTGAACTTGGGCAACCCCGACGAATACACCATTCTGCAACTCGCTGAAGCGATTCAGAAGATGGTCAACCCGTTAGCAAATGTGAAGTTTGAGCCACTTCCCCAAGACGATCCCCGTCGTCGGAAGCCTGATATCACTCGTGCAAAGACTCATCTCGGATGGCAGCCGACAATTCCGCTTCAAGAGGGCTTAGAGCGGACGATTGCAGATTTCGAGAGTCGCATTGGGTCTCACGTTCCGACTGAGCCTGAATCAGTTGTGGCTCACTAAGCATAAGCAGTGCGTTCCTTCAGTTGCCCTGTCTCTATCTGAGGGAGCGCTAAGTGCAGATTTGTCAAACGTTGTGTTCGCTGTCTTTCGTTGTCCCCCTTATTCGAGGAGCTTCTATGCGGGTTTGTGTCATTGGTACGGGATATGTTGGGTTAGTGACTGGGGCTTGTCTGGCTCACATTGGACACCAGGTGATCTGTGTGGACAATAATGAAGCCAAAGTAAAGTTAATGCAGTCTGGGCAATCACCGATTTTTGAACCGGGACTCTCGGAGATTATGCAAGGGTCAATTCAATCTCAGCGATTGACATTTACAACGGATCTGGCAGCCGGGGTCGAGCATGGGCAAGTTCTGTTTATCGCTGTGGGAACGCCTGCCTTACCGACAGGAGAAAGCGACACCCGCTATGTGGAAGCGGTTGCTCGTGGCATTGGGTCTCATCTAAACGGTGGCTATAAAGTGATCGTCAACAAATCGACGGTGCCGATCGGGTCGGGTGACTGGGTGAGAATGCTCGTCCTTGACGGCGTTGCAGAGCGCAAAGGACTCATGACCCAACCTGTACTCGCAGGAATGGGCATTCAAGACGCTGTGATCCCAGCAACCGTCAGCGAAGACTACGATTTTGATGTCGTCAGCAATCCAGAGTTTCTGCGTGAAGGGTCGGCGGTGCATGACACGTTTAACCCCGATCGTATCGTGTTGGGTGGCAATAGCTCTCGTGCAGCCGCGCTGATGCAAGAACTCTATACGCCAATCATTGAGCGGCAATTTGCTGAAGATAAAACTCAGCCTCCTGTGCCAATGGTGGTGACGGATCTAAGTTCGGCAGAGATGATCAAATACGCGGCGAATGCGTTCCTCGCGACTAAAATCAGCTTTATTAATGAAGTGGCGAATATCTGCGATCGAGTCGGTGCAGATGTGACTCAAGTTGCCAAGGGCATCGGGCTTGACTCTCGCATCGGCAGCAAATTTCTGCAAGCGGGTTTGGGCTGGGGTGGGTCTTGCTTCCCCAAAGACGTGTCGGCATTGATTCATACGGCTGACGACTATGGGTTTGAGACGCAGCTTTTAAAAGCGGCGGTGAGTGTCAACCAACGTCAAAAGCTGATCGTCGTTGAGAAACTTCAGCAGGTTCTCAAAATCTTGAAGGGCAAAACGGTGGGTCTATTGGGGTTGACCTTTAAGCCTGACACCGATGATTTGCGCGATGCGCCTTCGCTGTCTTTGATTGAAAATTTGACGCGCTTGGGTGCCAAGGTCAAAGCCTACGACCCGATCATCTCGCAGACGGGGATGCGTCACGGTCTGTCAGATGTGATTGTCGAAACCGATGCTGAGCGACTAGCCGATAGCTGTGATGCGCTGGTGTTGGTGACTGAGTGGCAGCAGTTCCAAACGTTGGACTATATCAAGATGGCACAGCTAATGCACTCCCCGATCATGATTGACGGTCGCAACTTCTTAAATCAAGCGGTGGTTGAAGAAGCTGGGTTCCGCTATGTTGGGATTGGTCGTTAGAGTTCGTTTGTCGAAATAGAAAGCCTGTGGAGATGCTCGATCGAGATTCCACAGGCTTTTTTGTGCGGATGCTAAATCGGCGAGACGTTCAACAGGAGGAAGACGTTCCAGTGGAACGTCTCTACGGCATCGGGTGAATTCGTTGTTTGATTTGGGCTAATGTTGCTTCTCGAAAATCATCAGGTGCTGTTGCGGTAGATCGTTTTTGGTTTCGAGATAGGTCAGCCCGACAGCTTCCATTTCTTTTTGCACCTGCGTCTGTGTCATTTTGTGAAGTCCTTTGATTAGAATCAGAGGATTCTCAGCGCGATACTCGACCAAGACGGCTCTGCCTTTGGGTTTTAGGGCTTTGACGATCGAGGTCATCACCTCTTTGGGATACTCAAATTCATGATAAGCATCGACCATTAGCGCCACATCGACGCTTTCAGTGGGGAGATTCACATCCGTTGTGCTGCTTAAGATAGGCTCGACGTTTGAGAGGTGATTTTTGGCTTTGAGCGTCGTCAGAATCTCAATCATTTCTGGCTGGACATCGACTGCCAGCACTCTGCCCTTTGGCACGCGGGGCGCAATCCGAAAGCTAAAGTAGCCTGTTCCAGCGCCGATGTCAGCGACAACATCTGTTGATTTGAGATTCAGGTCATTGATGACTTCTTGGGGTTGCTCTTCGCCCGCGCGTCGATAGCGCTCTAGCCAGCTAGCGCCTTCATATCCCATAACGTGCGCGATTTCTCGCCCTAAGTAGACTTTGCCAATTCCGTCGGGGTTATAGTGCGATCGCACTTCGTAATTCGAGCCATCCGCGAGGACGATCGGGGACAATCCTAGCCCACTCAGCCCTAGCACTATCACGGTCATCACCTGCAAGAAAATCTTTCTGACCACAGTTTTACCCTACTTGAGAAATCACTCATCATAGGACTTTCAAAACACGTCTTAGCCCTCATCCTTCATGGTTTAGATTCCGTCAGCCCAAACCGGAGTTGGTGCCTGCATCGCTTTGGCAAGTTCTGCTGCGACTTCAGGGCGAGAAAACTCTGGGGGTGGTAGCTCGCCGCGACGCAGCATCTCCCGGACTTTGGTGCCTGAGAGGTGAACCCGCTCTTCAGGAGTGCTAGGGCTAGTTTTGGTCGTTGCCATGCTGAGAGTGCGCTTGCAGTAAAACGCGTGTTCAAACTTCATCGGCTTGATGTCTAACGCGCTGGGGTCAAATTCGTCAAAGATGTGTTGTGCATCATAGGTGCCGTAATAGTCGCCAACCCCGGCGTGATCGCGTCCGACGATGAAATGGGTGCAGCCATAGTTTTTGCGAATCAAAGCGTGGAAGATAGCTTCACGGGGTCCGGCGTAGCGCATCGCGGCGGGGTTGATGGCAAGAATGACGCGATCTTTTGGGAAGTAATGTTCCAGCATGATTTCATAGCAGCGCATCCGAATATCAGCCGAAATATCATCGTCTTTAGTGACTCCGACCAGCGGATGAAGGAATAGCCCATCTACCGTTTCTAACGCACATTTTTGAATGTATTCATGAGCGCGGTGAATCGGATTGCGAGTCTGAAACGCGACGATCGTCTTCCACCCTTTTTCTCTAAATAGAGTGCGCGACTCGATCGGGTCAATCTGATACATCGGAAACTGAGGATGAGCCTCGCGCTGAAGCATCCACACCGCACCCGCTAGATTGATCGATCCCTGCTGATAGACGACTGCCACACCGGGATGTTTTTCTTCATTGGTGCGGTAGACGTGAAGCGCCTCGTGAACCTGGTCGTAAGCATATTTCTGCGTGAGTTCGAGCACCCCGATAAAGCGACCGTTACGGTCATCTAATCGCACTAAACTTCCTTCTTTGAGAGGCTCGGCAACCTCTTCTGTGACAGGCAGCGTGATCGGAATCGACCAAGGCAATCCATTCGCTAAGTGCATCTCATGGACAACCCGATCGTAGTCTGCTTTTTCTAAAAAGCCAGTTAACGGGCTAAAGCCACCAATGGCAATCAATGCCAGATCAGAAGCCGCTCGTTCATCAAGCTGCACTCTAGGCAAGTGGTCGGCTTTTGAGAGAAATTCTTCTTGTTGGGCGGGGCTGGCGATGCGATTGATTAGCTGCCCACCATGGGGAGCAATGCTGTCTGGGTGACTCATAATTTGCAGGGTTGCGGGATGTAGAAATCTCCTTCCTTTACGCAAAAAGGAGCCTTTATTGAGGGTAGCAGGATTAGGATCGAGAACGGTAAAATTAGCGGCTCGACTCGTTGACTTGCTCTAGGAACCGCAGACAGTAGAATGAGTTTGTGATCAGTCCTGCAAACCAACCTCAAAATGATGA
>JBBQYE010000224.1:0-5753 GCA_038208945.1 Leptolyngbyales cyanobacterium
TCGCGACAAGATTCGGATCGCGATCGTCGGTGCAGGCTATAGCGGGGTCGAGCTAGCGTGCAAATTGGCGGATCGGCTGGGCGATCGAGTTCGACTCCGACTCGTTGAGCAAGGCGATCAAATTCTGCGATCGTCACCCACTCATAATCGCGACGCTGCTGATAAAGCACTCACTAAGCGAGGCGTTTGGTTAGATTTAGAGACAACGGTGGACTCGATCGCCGAAGACACGATTTCTCTGAGCTATAAAGGCGCGGTGGACTCGATCCCAGTCGATCTTGTGCTGTGGACAGTCGGGACTCGCGTTAACGAAGTCGTGAAAAACCTACCGCTCAAGCAAAATCAGCGTGGACAGTTAATCACCTCCCCGACTCTGCAAGTCATCGATTCTCCAGAAGTCTTTGCTTTAGGAGATTTGTCAGACTGCAAAGACGCTGACGGGCAACAGGTTCCCGCAACGGCTCAAGCTGCGTTTCAGCAATCTGACTATGCGGGTTGGAATATCTGGGCATCGCTTACCAATCGTCCTCTCCTGCCGTTTCGGTATCAATATTTGGGCGAGATGATGACCCTGGGCGAAAACAACGCAACCTTGACGGGAATGGGCATTCAGCTAGATGGGACGATCGCCCACATTGCGCGGCGGATTGCTTACTTAAATCGGATGCCGACGCTGAGACATCAGGTTCGAGTTGGGTTAAATTGGGTGACAAAGCCGATTGCTGATGCGTTAGCCGGAAGTCGCGATCGCTGATTCTCTACATTAATTTATCTGATGGCTTGGAGTGTCTATGAATCGTCCCCAACTCATTTTTTTTGATGCCGTGGGGACTTTATTTGGCGTTCGCGGTAGCGTGGGTGAGGTGTATGGCGAGATTGCTCGAAGGCATGGCGTTTATGTCTCGATCGAGCGATTAAACAAAGCGTTCTATCAAAGCTTTAAAGCTGCGGGTTCGCCTGCATTTCCAGGACGTTCTTTGAGCGAGATTCCCAGTTTAGAATTTGAGTGGTGGAGCGCGATCGTCAAACAAACGTTCATCAAACTCGGCGTGTTGAACGATTTTTCTGACTTCCCCACTTTTTTTGCAGAACTCTATGATCACTTTGCCACGGCAGATCCCTGGATTCTCTATCCCGACGTGGTGCCGACTTTAGAGGAATTGCGCGATCGCCACATCACATTAGGGATTTTGTCTAATTTCGATTCTCGTCTCTATTCCGTTGTCAAAGCGCTGGATTTGAAGGATTTCTTTAGTTCGGTCACGATCTCGACTGAAGTAGGAGCCGCAAAACCGAGTCCGCAGATTTTTAAGAGCGCGATCGCTAAACACAATTATCCGATCGAACAAATCTGGCACGTTGGCGACAGTCTCGAAGAAGATTTTAAAGCCGCCAATGCCGCAGGACTAAGAGGAATTTGGCTCGATCGTTCATCAAAATCAAGATAATTTGGCATTTCGATCTAATATAGTACCCAAGTACCAAATTACTGGTTTACTATGCCGATTAAGCCATCTCAAATTCTGAGCTTGCTAGACAAAAAACGCGATGACTTTATGAGTTATGACAAAACCGCGTTGCACGAGCTTCAGCAATACAGGATGGCGTTAGCGAAGATGTCGCAGCAGTCGTCTGCAAGTCTGCATGAGATCTTGAAAGGCATGAAATCCTGCGGGGCAGTTCCGTTAGAACCGTTAGGAAATCATCCTGATTGGGTGATTCCTTCTAAGCTAACTTGGCAGAGCCGTGAGCAAAGTCTAGAGTGGGTGCGCGATCGCCTCACCGGGATTTCAACGTTTGCGGTGGATGGCTCCCAAATTTACCCTAGCAAAGATATCTCGGTGCCCGTCGCACTGGTGCAAATCGGCTGGTATGAAAACTTTCATCTGCCGTCTGGCATTTATGAGAAAGATATCGATTTAGATGTGATGACCCCCAGCGATCTGCGAGTCGGACGAGGCGATCTTGCCGATCGCAAGGTCAATCTCCGCCGCTTTGAGATGGAGACCGATCGACTCATTCAATATATGGATGAGCGGGCTGGCTGTGAAACTTGTCTGGCGTTTTTTGACGGCTCATTGGTCGCGACTTTTGCGGAAGCATTTGATGAAGAAACGCGCAATTTTTATGTCAAATGTATCTGCAAACTCCTTCAGGCAAGTGAGCATTATCGCGTGCCGTTGGTCAGCTATATTGATACGTCTAGCGCTCACGATTTAACCGAGATGCTGCGTCGTTTGGGCAATCTGCCAGAGACAAAATCCATTCACGATGCCCAACTGCTCAATCGCACCCAAAATCACGCGATGGAATGGGGCGATCGAACCCCGCTATTTCTCTGTCAGCGATCGGGAATCTTAGATCACTACGGCGACCAAGCCGATAAAGTTGCCTTCACCTATCTCAAAACGAATAAAGACAGTTATCCCGTTCGGTTAGAGCTTCCCGTTTGGATTTATGAAGCGGGATGGCACGAGCGAGTTATCGACTGGGTGCGGGCTGAAGTCGTGATCGGCAGTGGCTATCCTTACGTGATTGAGACGGCGGATCAGGTGGCGGTGCTAAAGAACGACGATCGTCAAGTGTTTTATCGATTGCTGCAAGAGTGGGCAGATCAAGAAGATCTGAAGCTCCGTTTGTCGCGCAAGATGGTCAGCAAAGCTCGTCGGCGATAAGCAACTTCTTGCGTTTTCTGAAGTTCTTCGTTAAGATCTTACTTATAAAATACGGTATTCCGACTGATAAACCGTAAATGGAAAGGAGCTAAATTAATCATGCAAACCTTAACAAACGAAGACAGCCGATCGACTCAAAAGCGCATTCGCATTCGCGTTCCTAAGCACTATCATCAAGAGCCTGTGATTTCTCGTTTAATCTCTAATTATTCATTAACCGTGAATATCACAGCCGCCGTTTTAGGAGCTAATGCAAATGGTGACGGCTGGTTTGACCTCAGTCTTCAAGGAAGTCACGCCCAAATTGAGAATGCGATGACCTATCTCGCTGAGTTAGATCTCGAAGTCTGGAACGAGACTGAAACAGACGGCTGGTAGAAGTTCACCGCTAATCAAATTCGAGTGCCCACAACTCTACAATCGGCAGTTCCATCCTGGCAGCGACTCTGGAACCGTTAGGCTATTGGCATCCGTGAGAACGATTGACTCTGAGTGCAATCCATAGAAAGGTCATCTACCGGGCTTCTAAGGCGAAATCTTTTTCAAACGATCGGCGTGTAATGGGTTGATCTACTATCAAGCCTTCACCCCCTAGCGTTTCCAAGGGTTGCCCTCCGACCGACAAAAAGACAGACGCACTTGGATCGGTGCTAGTTGCCGTGTAAAGAACCTGACCAACGCGACCCATCATAGACGCACTGCCGCCGCCCTTTGTGAAAGCGGATGATAAATCGACGTGAATGCCGTCAGGCTTGACTTTGAGGCTTCTAAGCTGTGTGCCTTGAGGAATCGTAGTCGTGAGTGTCTGATCAGGTGAACCGTTGAGCAGAGTGTCGATCGCGCCGCTCAACACTGACTCTGAGCGATCGCCAGGTTTCAGCTTGACGGGCACCGCCTCTAAAACTCCAGAATCTTTGATCCAATAGATTTTAGCGGTCGTCTCAACAACAGGCGATGCCACTTTTGGAGTTGATTGTCGAATCGGTTGGACAGACGGTGCCACTATGGGAGCCACTGACGCAGAAGGCAAGGGCTGCGGCTCAACTTTAGAGACTTCAGGGGCAGTTTCTACAGGTTTTGGCTGGGTCGAATGCCACGCTAAAAATGCAGTCGCGCTGCCTGCGGTCACCGCTAAGGCTGACAACCCTGCAACCATTCCGACATGAATGCGGCGAGTCGAATGTTGGTCTTGCATCGAGGAATCCCTCCTAGTGTTGGATCTCGGACTTTAGACAATCAATTTGTGGCAGATGCAGCAGGATTGACTACATCTGCTTCGGCTTCGATTCCGGAAGTTTCTTAAAGATAGTTTTAGTGAGTCTAGTCGTGAGTTGCTTCAGAGATCCATTGTTTTAGGATAGAAACGACTTCTGCGATCGCGATCTCTTGCACCACTTTGGTCGCTCGCTGCACCACTTCAACCTTGCCGTCTTTGAGCGATTTTCCGGTGACGATTCGATAGGGAATGCCAATCAAGTCAGCATCTTTGAATTTCACACCTGCCCGATCGTTGCGATCATCCAGCAGGGTTTCAACTCCCGCTTGATTCAGTTCACCATATAGTTTTTCAGCCGCCGCGACTTGATCGACATCTCCAACATTGGGAATGATCACGATCGCCTGATAGGGCGCGATCGCCACCGGAAAGATAATGCCGTCTTTATCGTAAGATTGCTCAACCGCAGATTGCGCTAGTCGAGATACGCCTACGCCATAGCAGCCCATCACCAGCGGCACTTCTTCACCCTGCTCATTGGTGTAGGTCGCACCCAACGTCGTGGAATATTTGGTGCCGAGTTGGAAGATGTGCCCAATCTCAATGCCTCGTGCGGTTTGTAAGGTTTGGGTTGAGTCGTGAATGGCGCGATCGCCCACTTTCGCTTTTCTCAAATCGACGACGTGCGGTGACTTCTGAAACTGTACGCCCCAGTTTGCCCCAACGATGTGATAGCCCGACTCATCAGATCCGGTGACAAAGTTTTGCAACTCGACAACGGTTTGATCCACGAGTCGAGCAAATTTTGGCGCGATCTCTTTTGACGATCGGATGTAGTCATCGCTAATGCCGGGAGACATATAGCCCAATGGCAAAGGCTTCGATGTCCATTTTTGTTGAGCTTCAGCATCAGGAACGGTGAGCGATAAAACGGTTTTAGCGCCGTATTGATCCGCTAATTTGACCAGTTCGTTTTGCAGCTTAACGGCGTTGACCTCTTGATCGCCTCGGATATGAATCAACACTAGAACGGTGATTCCACTGTCATAAACAGCTTGGTATAAGACGTTTTTAACGAGTTGAGTCGGAGAGCATTTGAGAAACTTGCAGAGCTTCTCGATCGTCTCCATTCCCGGTGTTTCTCGCTTCTCGTAGGTCGTGAAGGGTGACGGCTCGACATCAGGAGGTAGAGAGACCGCTTTCTCGACGTTGGCAGCATAGTGTCCATCATCGGTGTAGAGAATCTCGTCTTCACCCGCGTCTGCCAGCACCATAAACTCTTGAGAACCAGAGCCTCCGATCGCGCCCGAATCGGCATCGACTGCCCTAAACTTCAGCCCACATCGTCTGAGAATATTGTGATATGCCTGATTCATCTTTTCGTAAGTCAGCTTCATTCCCGCTTCGTCAGCATCGAATGAATAGGCATCTTTCATGATGAACTCTCGACCCCGCATCAAGCCAAACCGGGGACGAATCTCATCGCGAAACTTGGTTTGAATTTGATAGAGAGTTTGGGGCAACTGCCGATAAGAGCGAATCATGTCACGGGCGATCGCCGTAATCACTTCTTCGTGAGTCGGACCTAGACCAAGTTCGCGCTGTTGGCGATCGACTAGGGCAAACATGATTCCTTCAGCTTTGGTGTAGGTGTCCCAGCGTCCCGATTCACGCCAAAGCTCGGCGGGTTGAAGTTGGGGCAGCAAACATTCTTGTGCGCCCGTCGCGTTCATTTCTTCACGGACAATCTGTGAAACTTTTTGCAGCACGCGCCACATTAAAGGCAGATAGGCATAGATGCCACTGCCGACTCGACGAATATAGCCAGCCCTCAGCAATAGCCTGTGACTGGGGATTTCTGC
>JBBQYE010000225.1:0-5711 GCA_038208945.1 Leptolyngbyales cyanobacterium
TAACCAATCCCGTTTATCGAGGCGACTTAGAATATCAAACCGGAGACGTGGTTGCCGATGCCCATGCCGGAATTATTTCTCGCGACGAAGCGGCTCAAATCGATCGCTTACTGCGGCGAAATCGTCGCCTCCCCTCTCGCACCGCCAGCGCACCCCGATCGCTAGCCGGATTAGTAGTGTGCAAAACCTGTCAGTCTCCGATGACCGTGACTCGCGTGGCACCTCGCCGCAAAGACACAAAAGAATATTTATATTTGCGTCCGACTCGCTGCCCCAACAAACCCGCGTGTAAAGCGATCGCCTATGAGCAAATTTTGCAAGCGACGACCGAGCGTATTTGTGACGATTTGCCTCGTGCCGTTGCAGAAGTCAATATGCCCGATATGAATCTCATCAAACAGGGAATTGGAGGCGAGATCGCCGCCAAGCAAACCATTTTAACGCAGCTTTCTGGCTTGATCGAAAGCGGCATTCTCGACACTGAAAGCGCAGACTTACGTGCCTACACTCTTCGCACCGAGGTTGCTCAACTGCAAGGCAAACTCGCCCAACTGCCGCCCGTTAATTTGAGGGCGATCGCGCAAACAGTCTCGATTCCCCAATTTTGGCTCGACCTCTCCGAACCTGAGCGCCGCTTTTACTTCCGAGAGTTCATTCGTCAAATCGATCTCGTTCGCGACGAAGCCGACTGGACGTTAAAACTCATTTTTATTTTCTAAGGAGTTGTCTTTATCGATGATTTAGAGGGTGACGATCGAGTTCAGCAACTGATAAAGAGCTTTGGATGTCTACCAAGATTTGAATCCGTCTACCTCAGCGACTATTCTACGCAACTACTGTACTGTTTTATAGCTGACAGCAAACAAAAAAAGGTGAATGACAGGTTACACTCACCATTTGTTGTTGAAAATTTTGTTTGGTGTTACGGGGTTGGAGTTGTTCCATTAACAGGGGGCACAACCTGGATCGAAGCGGGTGCCACAGAAGACGGTTGCCCCTGAATGCGTTGTCGTTGCTGTGCTTTAAATCGTGCCGCTGCATCATCTAAATTTTGCTGCTGCTCGGCTTGGAAATCACCTGAATTCGTTCCGCCTCTTATGACTCGCTGAATCAGATCAAGTACGCCAGTTGTTGAGCCATCATTACGGTTAGAAAAAATATCAGAAAGCCCGTCTTTTGATTGCGTGTCTTTGAAAGGATCGACGTTCGTCACCTGAGCGATCGACGGTCGGGCAATCAAAGAAGCCATGCCCAAGCCGATGAGAATATTAAGCGCAAACCAGGCAAGCGGCTTAACAGACTGAATCTCAAGTTTGGTTTTCATCGCCGTGGAAATCCTGAATAATGAATGCTTACTGCTAATTCTACTCAAGACGCAATAAGCTTGGATTTGCTCCTGAGAACTTTGTCTCAGAACTTTACGCCAAGGTGCGCTTGAGTAAAGGCTGAATTGCCACAAATGCAACCACATTAAATGCCAGCAAGATCAGCAGAGACGCTCCCATCGTGACAGATCCCCACGGAGCATTTACGACGACACTGCTGAGATTCCAATCACTGTGCAGATAGACATAGCGAATTGGCTCGATCGCATAGCTTAACGGATTCAGCGTCGCAACTACTTGTAACCACTTGGGCATAAACGATAGAGGCACCAATGCCGTACTCGCAAACAGAAGCGGTAGGTTTGTGACAAAAATAACCGCAATCAGTTCGATGTGACCGGGAAGCGCAAACGCTAATCCTAAGCTTAATGCAGTGACAGCAAGCACAAGCATTAACACGATCAGTCCGACCAGCGCCAACCCAAACGCGTTGGGCAAACCCGAACCGAGCAATGCGCTCATGACCACGATCGCTGCCGTCTGAATCAAGCTTAGTGTTGTAATGAAAATTGCAGATGCCATGACGATCGAGAACCGAGACGCAAGCGGTGCGACCAACAAACGGTTCAGGAAACCAAACTCGCGATCAAACATTACAGGCAATCCAGCATTCAACGCGCCGCCAAATGCTGTGAAAACGATGATTCCTGCGCCAAGAAACTGCCCATAGCTGGCGCTCTCTCCAAACAATCCCTGGGGTGCATTCTGAAACAGTGCTCCAAATAAGACGAGCCACATTAATGGCTGAATAATGCCTGCTGCCAGAGTTGAAGGGCGACGCTGAAGTTGAATGAACAAACGTCGAGTCAGTGCCGAAGTTTCTTGAATGAAATCGCCGAGAGGTGTGGAATTTGGGATAGCGATCGAGCCTTCTCGATCGTTCAAAAACTCAGATTGGGGAGGAGTAATGGTGCGACTCATAAGAAAAAATGTGAATGAGTGGGAAGAAATCTTGAATTTAAGTCAGTTGATCGAACTCAACCCTTTAATTACCGCATATTTTGCTTTTTTTCTGCTTTAACATCGCGACTTCCAGCCGCCGCAATTTCGGCATCCAGCAGCGTGCGCCCCGTTGCATTGAGGTAGACATCATCTAAACTGGGGCGAGCTTGGGCAATGCCAAACATAGGCAATCCGGCTTGTTGAAGCGCGTGCTGAATGGTCATCAGAGCCTCACTTTGCGGAACAACCACCAAATTTAGAGAGTTTCCTTGAGCGCCATTAATAATTACTTCTTGAACAAGCGGCAACGATTCGAGCAAGCCTTTTGCCTGTTCAGCCTCCTCAACCGAAGAAAACTCCCGAATCCGCAGGGTGACTCGATCTCCCCCAACCTGATCTTTTAACTCTGAGGGAGTGCCTGACGCGATCACCGTGCCGCGATCGATGATGGCAACTCGATTCGCAAGCGCATCAATCTCTTCTAAATAATGGCTCGTAATTAAAATAGTGGTGCCCTGCTCTCGCAGTTCGCGCAGAAAGCTCCAAACGGCGACTCGGCTTTCGATATCTAGCCCAACCGTTGGTTCATCAAGAACCAGCACATCAGGTCGATGAAGAAGTCCGGCTGCCAGATCCAGGCGTTTTTTCAAGCCACCAGAGTAGGTGCCTGACTTCTTATCTGCCCATTCGTCTAGCCCCAACAGCGTCAAAATCTCAGCAATTCGCGGCTTAATGGTCTGTCGTGGCAGATGATAGAGCGCTGCCTGAAGCTCTAGCAGTTCTCGCCCTGTCAAGACTTTATCGATCGCCACTTCTTGAGCGACATAGCCGAGACGTTGACGCGCCAAACGAGGATGGTCGATCGCGGAAACCCCAGAGACCTCAATCTGCCCCGAATCGGGTGTAGTCAAAGTACACAAACATCGCAGCGTGGTGGTTTTCCCGGCTCCGTTGGGACCCAATAAGCCAAAAATCTCACCCGATTCGACCTGCAAAGAAACGTCTTTTACGGCTGCGATCGCGCCGTACCGTTTCTGAAGTTGTTCGATTAGAACCGCAGGAGCCATAGCCACTCCTCCCTTATTTAGATACAAATCTTCGCCGCTGTTCTCTCTTAATTGTAGAGAGCATTGACGAGATGAATCCTTTAACGATCGTAATTCATTTCGTCAATGCGATCCATGATTAGCCCCAGGGAATTTGCCCCATCAGGGTTTGCAGATGATCGAAAAGATCAGCCGTAAGTTGATGAGTCACAGGCAAGCTATCGATCCCCATCCCCGCACACAGCAGCATCAAGTAGAGAATAGAGTACTTGAAAAGAGATTTTGCCACCATCAATTCAGACGGCTCCTGAACTAACTTCCAGGCTTTTTGGACGAAGATCCCACCGAGTAATAGCGCGATCGCGGCATATACAGCGCCCATGACGTGCAGCGGATAAACCAACAGCAGCGTCACTGGGATCAACGCCAACGTATAGTAGAGAATCTGATAGCTCGTCGATTCGTTGCCCTCGACCACAGGCATCATCGGCACGCCCACTTTGGCATAATCTTCGCGAATCATAATCGCCAGCGCCCAGAAGTGAGGCGGTGTCCACATAAACACGATCGCAAACAGCACCCAGGCTGCCCAGCTCAAATCGCCTGTCACCGCTGCCCAGCCTACCAGCGGAGGAATCGCCCCGGCTGCTCCGCCAATCACGATGTTTTGAGTGCTGTGACGCTTGAGCCAGTGGGTATAGACCACGACGTAGCAAAAAATGCCAGACATCGCGAGACAGGCACTGAGTAGATTCGCAAATACAGTCAACAGCACAAAAGCAGTGACCGCCAGCGTGGTCGCAAAAATCAGCGCATCTCTAGGGCTGACGCGCCCCGACGGCAGCGGACGGTTGCGAGTGCGCTCCATAATATAGTCAATGTCGCGATCGTACAGACAGTTAATCGTATTTGCCGCCCCTGCTGAAAATGCACCGCCAATCAGCGTAGTGAGCAGCAAAATGGGAGAAACCTGACCTTCAGCCGCAATCCACATTCCGCCCGCCGTTGTGATCAACAGCAGCAAAATGATTCGAGGCTTTGTCAGTTGCCAATAGCTTTGAATAACGTGCAGAAAGTCTTGATTGCGGCGAGAAATGCCAGGAAGCGCAGTATTTTGCATTCTCTGATAAGTTCCGAAAGGTTAAGAGTAGGAGTAAGAGAGGATAAAAAAGACGAGTGAAATTTATTGGATTTAGGACTTTACCATTTCTTCCCAGGTTTCAGCTTTTCTCAAAACCGGAGCGTCTCGAAACGCTAAAACAGTGAAGACAAGTAGAGTGCCCAGTAGGGAAGCTCCAACAGCTTGGTGAGCAACGGTCAGAGGTTCGACCTGAAGGTGAAGGCGAAAGGTCGCAACGCCCAATGCGATTTGCAGCAACAGGCAAAGTCCGGCTAGGTTTGCCCAAAGTCGGAGTGAAGGATGCAGGGCAGGAGTCCGCCAAGACAGGACGATGAGCGTGAGGGTGGCGATCGTTGCCGGAACTACCCCCGCGAGGTGGCTGTTCATCACCGCACAGAGCTGATTGGTGCCATAACACTGATGCAGCGCCCATTGAGAAGAGACTAATCCACCCAAAATACTTTGCAGGTAAACCAAGATGATGGCAGTGATTCCGACCCACTTCAGGTTACCGACGTTTCCGGTTCCGTGATGCGATAGAAGGGCTGTGCCGATAGCAACCAGCGTACTAAAAAATAGAAGTCCGGTTCCCAAGTGAGCAGTGACGATATCAAATCGCAGCAGTTCGGTGACGGTTAGTCCGCCCAAAACGCCCTGGACGATGACCAGAAATAGGGCGAACGTCGCTGCCCAAGGGGTCCAGACGGGAAGGACGCGGCGATACCACCAGGTTAAGCTGGCAAGCCCGATCGCGGCAAACCCCATTGAGGTAGCAATCAAGCGATGAAACCACTCCAGGAAGACCTGAAGATTCATCTGATCACGAGGAACAAATTCGCCATAGCAAAGGGGCCAGTCAGGGCAGGACAAACCAGCATTCATAACACGGGTTGCGCTGCCCAACGCCATTAAGAAGAGAGTCGCGATCGCCAACCCAAACACTAGGCGAGTCACCCAAGTTTTAACAACGGTGGGGTCAGGGGTCGAGGCGGCTGACTGATGCAGGAAAGAGTCAAACATGAATTAGAAGCCCTAGTTTTGATGCTTGAAAATAAAAAAAGTTAATCAAACGCTCCGTATCTACTCTAGCGTCTACTTTAGTAACGCAACGCTAACTCCTGACAGGCTTTCAGAATTTCTTTGGATTGCAGATTTCATCAAACCAATGTTCGACAGCCTTGCAGCCAGATCCTAAAGAGATTGTTAAGGATAGCCAAA
>JBBQYE010000226.1:0-5677 GCA_038208945.1 Leptolyngbyales cyanobacterium
AACTAATCGAGCGATCGTCACCTTCTACCCCGACGTAACCCCAAAACCCAACGAAGCATCCTGCGAGTAGCTGACCCTAACCCGCATTCATAACGAGATTGATCGCCTACGTCAGCGATTGCCCAAATCGAGTTAAGCCATCTATCACCTGGTCAAACCAGCCTCTAAATGCTGGCAGATGACGCGCCACCAAAATACCCGTCAATAATCCCACCAGGTGCCCATCCCAAGCCATCTGCTTGCGGATGGGAACAATCAACCAGAGCGTGTGCCCAAATCGCTGAGTAAAGAATACCAGCATGACCGTCAACACCAGCACCAGCACAGAAGAGAGATTGCGATCGAAATAAGCAAACGAAAGCAAAAACCCTACATAGCCAAACAAAACGCCACTTGCGCCCACATATCTCACGGGTCTACCAATCAGCCAAAGGGCAGAACCCGAAATGACCGCGATCGCTGCCGTGATTGCCCCAAAATCGCTGGGTTCTCTTAAAAACACCAACCCGCCAAAAATTAAGTAGAAAACGGTGTTGCCTTCAAGGTGCTGCCAGTCGATGTGGAGAAACGGAGACAGCAAAATTCCGGGCAACCCGATCAGAGTTCGAGGAACCAGACCAAACCGATTCAACGTTTTCCCCAATAGCCCAAAATTCACGATCGCGACTCCCCACGCGATTATCACCAGATAACCCAAAAATCTCAGTTGATAGAGCCAGTTATTGACAAAGGCGTGGCTAGTATCAGTTCCCATGAAAAAGGCGAAAGACTAGGATCAGATTAAACCATTCTGATCACCATCCTACTCCTACAGAGAAGTTGGGCTACCCTTTTGCGTGTCAACTTTCTATGATTTCCCTTAATTTACTTGACTCGTTAGACCCTTATCTTCGTGAGGGGGTCATACCAAATCGAGAACAGAGAGAGACAGATGAAATGTTGAGTTTTGGATAGACTCGTTGCCGATTTGACTCTCGAAACCGCTGCTTCTATCACTGGCTTTAACCTGACGGCGATGCCCTATCTGTCGCAACCGTTTTTTGAATTGGTGTCACCTCTAGCAGGATCTGCAAAGAACGTGCATACTTTCTAGAGGAATCACGGCTTGCTAATATTTTTCTGTCCTTAATGAACGTCAAATCCACATCCCGATCGAAAAAGCTGCCTCTGCTGTTGACACTCGGAGCCTCTGCCCTTCTGATTGGCGGCGGCGTGGTGACTTACTGGCTGATCTCTCGGCAAGGGCGTTTAAGCGTCATGCCCGTTGGAGCAAATGTGGTGCCTCAAGATGCGCTGATGGTCGTGTCAGTCTCAACCGAACCCGATCAGTGGGAGCGGCTACGATCGTTTGGCACGCCCCGCAGCCAAGCTGCGTTTGATCAAAATCTAGTCCAGTTTCGCGATCGCTTTCTGACGCGCAGAGGGCTAGAGTTTCAGCGAGACGTGCAGCCGTGGGTCGGCAAAGAAGTCACTCTAGCGGTGTTGTCGCCTCAGTTGGGCGTGTCGATTCCATCTCCGTCTCAGCCTGCGCTGCCCGCTAATTCTGAACCGATGGTTATCGTGTTGCCGATCGCCGATCCCGTAAAGGCAAAAGCGGTTTTAGATCAGTCTCCGGCAACCAAAACAGGTCAATGGTCAACGCGCAAGTATAAGGGTGTAGACATTCGCGAGACGTTGGGTAGCCCAGATCAAAGTGCGTCGATCGCGGCGCTAGATGCTCAGTTAGTTTTGGTGGCAACCACTCCCAAGGCGATCGATCGGGCGATCGACACTTACAAAGGTGGAAAAGCGCTGTCTAGCACTCCCGGTTATGGGAATGCGTTGGGACAGATTCACACCGAGCGATCGCTGGCGAGAATCTATGTGAATATTCCCGCGTTAGTTAACTCGTCGGCAACGAATTCTAATCGCCCTGTGCCATCGCAAGGGTTGATGACTCAGCTTCAGCAAAACCAAGGTCTTGCAGCCAATGCGACTTTAGAACCGGATGGCATTCAGTTCAAAACCGTTTGGTGGCTCACGCCTGCCAGCAAGCAGCGATTTGAGGGAAAAAACAACGCCAAAATGATGCCGAGTCGTCTCCCAGCAGAGACATTGAGAATGGTATCGGGCAGCGACCTCAAACAATTTTGGCAAGAGTTTACTCAAGGGGCTTCGTCAAGTCTAGTGCGCTATATCTTTCCACAAGGGCTGTTGAGCCACCCAGAAAAGCTGCGCCAGGGAATTAAGTCAGCCGTGAACTTAGAGTTAGAGGACGATTTGCTCAACTGGATGCAGGGAGAATTTTCGTTAGCGCTAATTCCGTCTGCTCAAAAATCGGCAACCAATTCACCGACGAGTTTGGTGTTTATGGTGCAGAGCAACGATCGTCGCACTGCCGAAAAAACGCTGAAGCAGCTTGATGACGTGATGGCAAGCAAATATACGTTTAAAGTTGAGGCGGCAAGAATTGAGGGTCAGTCTGTCGTCAACTGGTCGTTGCCAACTGGGGATGTGAGCGTGACTCACGGCTGGCTAGATGGAGATGTGGCATTTCTCAGTCTCAATCTAGGTACGCCTGCGACTCCCAGTTTTCTGCCCAAGCCTGCCAGTCCACTTTCTGAGAGTGAAGCCTTTAGAAAAGTCACGAAAACGACGCTAGAGCAAACCAATGGGCATTTCTTTATGGATGTTGATCGCGCCCTCAGTCTGAATAATTTCTTTCCGCTGCTGCAATTGCCCCCGATGAACCGCATGGTGCTTGAAGCTACAAACTCGATCGGGGTTACGTCGGCTGTGACCAGCGATCGCACCACTCGTTACGATATTTTTGTGGCGCTTCAAAAGGGCAACAAACCCGGAGCATTGCCTAGCCCAAATGCGTCTGCGATCGAGGGTGCAAGTCCGTCACCGCTTCCGTCAGCGTCGCCATCCCCGTAACCCAAACCAGTGATGGACTTGCGGCTTAAATTATGGTACTCAAAGAATATCCCTTCTGTGAGTGTTATTGATGGCTACGAGAAACAATCGCCTCTCGGTCAGAGTTTTAGCAGGCATGACGATCGCGACGATCGCTCTAGAGTTGCCAGTTTTTGCGGGTCCTCAACCTGCGCCGATGCTAATGGCTCAAGTTGCCTGTGTCGTGAGCAAGACGACCTCGGTTTATAGAACGGCAAACCCCAGCGATCCAGAAGTGCTGCCCAACCGTCCTCTAAGAGTGGGGACTGCGGTTGCTCTAGTAGAACCGTTACCCACCAATCCGCCCGCCCGTGTTCAGGTTCAGCCGAATGGATTTGTTGACTATACGGCACTCAATTGTGGGAGACCACCAACACCCGTGAATCCGACAAACCCCACAAAAACGAGTGCGTGTCGTAAAGTTAGAAATACTGTCTTTTCAATGGAGGTTCGTCGAAACTCTAGTCGTGGGGCAACTCCGATCGCAGCCGTTGGCGCAGATCAGACCGTTTACGTCACCCAAACGGGAGGGGTCACGACTTCTCGAAAAGATGCAAACGGCGAAGTGTGGGTAGAGGTTGATCTGCAACGAACGTTTGGCAGAAACTTTGGAATTTCACCGAGTTTTGGCTGGCTTTCTAATAGCGAACCCAGCGACCCAAGGAGCACTTTGGTGAACTGTATCTAACCAGTTTTATGAGATAACCGAGCTTGTCCAAACGGGCAGAGATTAAGCACCTGACATCTTTCACAAGCAGGGTTTTGGTAATAGCAGCAGCGCTGACCATGCAGCATCAAAACTTCGTGGTTGTCGTAAACCTGTTGAGCCGTCCAGTCGCTTGGCAGTTGCGCTTCTAATAGGGCATGAGCCGGGGCAACCGCGATCGTCTCTGCGATTAAGCCCAATCGAATCGCAACTCGGTGATGGTGACTGTCAACAGGCAGAGCGCGACGACGCAGCACGCTAAATGACAGCACCGCAGCACTCGTTTTAGGTCCCACCCCAGACAGCGATTCGAGCCATGCTCTTGCATCTAAAACAGACAGATCTTTGAGAAAGTCTAGCGAGAGATCGCCATCACGACGATCGCCAATCAGTCTCAAAACCTGCTGGATTCGGGGCGCTTTTTGCTCTGCCCAAGTGCAGCGAGCGATCGCTTGTTCAACCTCAGCAACAGGCGCATCCCGCACAGCTTGCCAATCGGGAAATCGTCGCCGCAGCTCATGAAAGGCGTTTGCCGAGTCAGCATTGCGAGTGCGGTGAGACAGCAAAGCTGAAACCAGTTCGCTCAACGGGTCTAACTCGTGAAAGTAGGGAATTGGACACCCATACGCCTGACAGAGACGATCGTGCACTTCAATCAACTTTTGCTGAAGCTCTGGAGTCACGATAATCTCAGGTGACTTTTTAGAACGCATGATGGCTGCACAAATCCTACTCGCTCAGGTTCTCGCAGATGAGAGTGCAGGGCATCGGTTAACAGACAGAGTTATAAAGAGATTGAACCGTTTTGGAATGTTGCCCATCGCGATCGTCCCTTTTTAAGATTCGTGCAGACTTAAGAATTCCTAGAAGCCAAAAAACCTGAACCGAAATCAAGTTTTTCAAAATGCCTTGGAAACATCTAAAGCCCGAAATTTCTTTGTCACATGAATTAATCATAATAGTGAATGTGAGGGCTGATCTTGAGGTTAAGTACAGATCTGTAGAAGATGAATCCTCAAGGGCGAATTCAGCATGGTGATCCTATGGGTAAGGATCAGAAATCGCTTCAATGGTCAATCCATCCTTTTTTCTAGGTAACTCTGAAATGGCTTCTAATCATTTTCTAAAAAAGTCGATCGCGTCTTTCTCTCTCGTCTCAGTCGGTGCGCTGTCTGCGTTAATTGGCACACAACTCAACCCAACAAACGCGGTGCAAACGCAGCCGTTAGTTGCTCAAGTCCCTGCTGGGTCGATCGCGGGTGCTGACGAAAACTTTATTTCGGCAGCCGTTGATAAAACGGGATCTGCGGTGGTGCGAATTAACTCTTCACGCAAAGTGACCAGCCGATCATCTGAGTCAGGGCAAGCAATTGCACGCGGCACCGGGTCAGGGTTCATTGTCAAATCAGATGGATTGGTAATGACCAATGCCCATGTGGTAGATGGAGCCGATCAAGTCACCGTCAAACTTAAAGATGGGCGCGAATTTACCGGGCAGGTGGTCGGTGAAGACAAGCTGACCGATGTGGCGGTGGTGAAAATTCAGGCGAGCAATCTGCCGACGGTGGCGATCGGGAACTCTGATCAACTTCGACCAGGAGAATGGGCGATCGCCATTGGCAATCCGCTAGGGCTAGACAACACGGTCACGGCAGGCATTATCAGCGGCACCGGACGATCGAGCAGCGAAATTGGCTCGCCCGATCGCCGCACCAACTACATTCAAACCGATGCGGCAATCAATCCTGGCAATTCGGGCGGACCGCTTCTAAATCAAAGCGGTCAAGTGATTGGCATCAACACCGCGATTATCGGCGGTGCTCAAGGGCTAGGATTTGCGATTCCGATCAATAAGGCGCAGCAAATCGCCAACCAACTGATCAGCAAAGGATCAGTCGATCATCCCTATTTAGGCGTTGAGATGACAGATCTATCGGCGACGACGAGAGACCTGCTCAACCGCGATCGCAGCTTAGGCATCAATGTGCAGACCGATCGCGGAGCACTGATTACCAACATCATTCGCAACTCGCC
>JBBQYE010000227.1:0-5550 GCA_038208945.1 Leptolyngbyales cyanobacterium
AATTTTGGATGTCAAAGGGCAGCGCATCGCCTACCTCGGCTATTATGACGGAGACTTTCATGCGGCAGGAGAAGGCATTGCCGGGACGAATTCTCGCCAGAACGATCGAGTCGCGGCTGACATCAAAGCGATTCGTAGCCAGGTCGATTGGATTGTTGTGAACTATCACTGGGGCGAAGAGTTAGCGAAATATCCCGGTGATTATCAGATGGATTTGGCGCACTTTACGATCGACCAGGGTGCCGATCTCGTCGTCGGGCATCATCCCCATGTGCTGCAAGGAGCAGAGATTTATAAAGGTCGTCCGATCGTTTATTCGCTCGGCAATTTCGTCTTTGGCGGCAAATCGGTGAGCGATTATGACACCGCCGTTCTCAAAGTGGCACTCAAAGACAACCAGATGAAAGTGGAATTTTTGCCCGTCGAGGTGAGAGGATTTCAGCCTAAAGTCGTGAGTGGCGATCGCGGCACCGAGATTTTGCACCAAATCGAGAACGTCTCAGACATTTTCCATGAGCCGATGAAGTCATCTGTAGTGTTAGATGCCAAAACAAACACGACGGTGACTGCTCCGATTGCCCCAGCGATAACCCCAGCCGCCGTTCAGTCTCCTCAACCTGCCAGCCCAGAGGCAATTCAACCCAGCAACTCCCCTAGTCCTGCCGATTCACCGAGTCCGCAACCGCCTAGCTCAGTTCAACCTGATGCGTCGAGTCCGACTCCCTCTCCCGATGCTGGCACGCCGATCACATCGCCGAGGTCGCCCTCTGACAAACCCGCCGCACCTTGGAAAGACGACTCTTTTATCTCGACTCCTAGCCCTAGCTCGTCTACACTGCCGCCAGAGAGTCCGACTCCCGATTCTACGCCGAGTCCTTCGATGCCTCCTAATCAGCAGGGAGATGCGTCTGCGCCGGGAGTTGAGCCTGCGTCGATCGCTCCTAGCCCCGCCAATAGCTTAGAGCCGATGAAGAAGCGATATGCCGATTCTGGCTCGGTTAAGGTTGCTGTAGCGAGTGTGACACCCAGAGAGTAGAGCAGAATACTCCTTTGTGATCCAGTGACCTGTTACTCTATAGCCTATTAATTCACTTGGGATAATGCCTGTGTTTGCGATCGCGTTTCGCCGTCAGCAATATGACACTTATATTCTGACTGACCAGACTGCCCAGTCACGGCTAGAAGTGGTGCCCGATCGAGGTGGCATTATTACAAGCTGGCAGGTACAGGGGCGAGAATTGCTCTACATGGATACAGCGCGATTTGCCGACCCAAGTTTGTCGGTGCGCGGCGGCATTCCGATTCTGTTTCCGATCTGCGGCAATCTGCCAGACAACACTTACACTCACGATGGGCAATCTTATACGCTCAAACAGCATGGGTTTGCGCGAGATTTGCCGTGGGACGTGCTCGATCGGGTCACTCACGATAAGGTCAGTCTGACGCTAGGACTCTCTAGTAGCGATCAGACCCGTGCCGTGTATCCGTTTGATTTTCAGCTTGAGTTTACTTACACGCTGAAAGGTCAAACGTTGTCTCTTCAGCAGCGCTATATCAATCACTCTAGCGAAGCGATGCCGTTCTCGATCGGGTTTCATCCCTACTTTCTGGTGTTGGACAAACCTCAATTGCAGTTTGAGATTCCATCGACTGAAGCGTTGGATCAACCGTCCCAAGCGGTGCAGCCATTTCTGAATACCTTTGACTTCGATCGATCTGAAATTGATTGGGCATTTCCTCAATTAAACAACCAGGTTGCCAGTGTTTCTGATCTCAGTCGTCACACTCACATCACGCTCAGCTATAGTCCTCAATTTTCGGCGCTGGTTTTTTGGACGCTCAAAGGCAAAGACTTTTATTGTTTAGAACCCTGGAGTGCCCTTCGGAATGCGTTGAACATGGGCGATCGGCTTTTCTATCTCGACCCAGGAGCCACGTTAGACACCGAGGTAAATTTGACCGTAGATTTCACCTAATCTCTCGTTCAGAAGGCACTTCAGACGTTAAGGGAACTCTCAGATTAAGAAGATAGCTCGTCGCCAGTTGAGCCAATCAGGGTGTTAAAGTCATCCGATAACGTCGGTAGAGCGGTGTCTCCTTTAAGCAAATAGTAAATTGCGCGCACCTGCGGACCAAAAATCACTTCATCCCCATTTTGCAAATCGTGGGTGCGTAACTTATGACTATTGATTAGCAACCCATTTACACTGGGGTTGCCTCTGAGTGTGCCATCTACAATCCGGTAATAGCGGGTGCCATCATCGTTGGGCAACTGCAACAGCGTCGCGTGACGACGAGACACAAATTGAGATGCCAACCGAATATCACACTTAGGATCACGCCCGATCGAGTAAGTGACTTCTTCAAGCCTCAACTCTCGCCGTCCACGATCGTCTTCAATCACAAAAACATGATTTTGAAAGGATTCTAAAGCCATTGAGATAGGAATTAAGGTGGAACAAATCTGAGCATTCGCTACAGTCTTTAAAAGAGTTCCACCCAGGATAAAATGTGAATCACGTTAGAGACGTGAGCACAAAATCTTCACAAAGTTTGCATCCAGAGTTTATTTAAGTTGTCAAGTTCTAGCTGACTCGATTCTTAAAGCGACGTTGATTCTGGCTCTAGGGCGATCGGGTGCCAAGTTACGCTTGGCAAGCTCACCTGCTGAACAAGAGGAGTGCATCCTAACCATTGCCGAGAAATTTTGATAAACGGTTGGGGATTGCCGCTGACACAAAACTCAGTGGGTCTGGGCGATCGACTTTGTTTTAAGCCCAACAGATCGAGTTCTTGAGACGCTGCCGCAACGACATGCACAGCGGGGTCGATAAGCTGAACCGATCGGGGCAACAGCGATTTCAACACTGGAGCAAGATGCGGATAGTGAGTGCAGCCATAGACGAGCGTATCAATTTGCTGCTCAAGCAACGGCTCTAAGTAGTCTCGCGCAACTTGGTAGGTATAGGGTTGATCAATGCGGTTTGCTTCGATAATCGGCACAAACTCAGGACAGCCGACCTGCCACACCTCTGCGGTGGGGTCAACTTCTAAAATTGCGTCCCGATAGGCATGACTAGCGGCTGTTGCGGGGGTCGAAATCACGCCGATGCGCTTGCCCACCTGCACGGCGGCTCGTGCCCCTGGCAGAATCACGCCCAAAATCGGCAACGTCGGAAACTCAGAGCGAACCGTCTCGATCGCCAATGCCGAACTCGTATTGCACGCCATGATCACCATCTTGACCCCACGCTGCACCATCCAGGTGAGAATCTCTCGCACATACTGAAGGATTTCGCTTTGGGATTTTGTTCCATAGGGCAGACGAGCCGTGTCTCCAAAATAGAGAATCGACTCGTTAGGCAGTTGACGATAAAGCTCTCGTAAAACTGTTAGCCCCCCAACGCCGCTATCAAACACCCCGATCGACGCTTGACTTGAAGGGGGTTGATTGAGCGAAAACTCAGTTTGCCGACCAAAATCGGATGGTTGATTTTCCATGAATGAACGCTAACTCCTCACACACACTCTGTCCATGACTTTAGACCCCAACGAGGAAAAAAGCCTAGATGATTTTAAGTCTAAAGGCTAACGCCGATCGACTCAATCTCCACCAATGCAGACTGTTAACGAATGTACTGCAAAATCCCGCGGGTGATCGAGTCTGCCATCTGTTTGCGATAAGCAGCCGTTGAGAGTTTAGAAGCATCGTCTCGCCCTGTGACAAATCCCACTTCAACGAGAACCGATGGCATTGAGGTTTTTCTCAACACATAAAATCGCGCCGTCCGAACGCCCCGATCTTGAATCCCCGTTCCTTGCAGGACGCTGTTGTGAATCGATCGGGCTAACCCTGCTCCGCTCTGATAATAATAGGTTTCTAAGCCACTAATATCTTGACGGCTGAGGTTGATCGAATTGGCGTGGATGCTGACAAACAGCGTGGCATTGATTCGCTCTGCAAGGCTGACACGAGGCTCTAAATCGACATCCACATCGTTTGTGGTGCGAGTCAACACTGCCTGGATGCCCTGCTGCTCTAAAGCGGCAGCAACTTGGCGACCAATATCCATGACGATTTCTTTTTCTTGCAGACCGCTAATTCCGACGGCTCCGGGGTCAGGTCCACCGTGCCCTGGATCGATAACCACCACGATTTTGCCGTTTGGAATGCGCGGTAGAGAGATGGGCGGCACGTTCGTCGCGGGTGGCACCGGGATGTTAGAGCCTGAACCTGACAAGGGCGGCACCGGGAACAGAGACGATCGCCGCAATTGCAGGGCGAGAAGCTGTTGAGTGGGTTGATTAATCTCTCCAATTTGCGTCCCTGACGCGGGCTGAAGCAAAATCGCTACCGTGCTCGGATCTTCTTGTCGCAAACGCACTTGCAGCAACGGACTACTTGCTGTGAGTCGGGGTCCCTGCACTGATCGATCCAATAGCGCAGACGGAATCGTAATTCGATAGGCTCCTGATGCTCGATCCCAGCCAGAGGTATAGCGGATCGGACGATCGGAGCGAATCAACAGTTGTCGGCTTGATTCATCTAACTCGACCGATCGCACGGTGGCTAACCCTGTGAGAGGCGGCTGAGGCTGATTGCTGACGGGATTGCTTGCCGCCCCAACTTGAGGCAGCAGCACAATGCCATTTGAGCCGCTGGCACTCGCTTGCCAATCACCACTACTGGGCGACGACATCAACAGCGTTAAGCGCACCACCGGGGGAGACGATTGCAGTTGCGCCACCTGCACCCGATTGACTCCATTGCGGTTGACGAGAAAGTCGCGAGACGGCAGATTTGGCGAAATTGACGCTCCATAGAGATCGACGAGCACTTGACGACGATCGCCCGTGCGCTGCACTCGAATCTCTGGCTGACCGCCACTCGTGCGAATAAAAAATCCGTCGGGTGTCGGCTGAATGCTTTGAATCTGCGGAGTCGAGGTCGCCGTGCCCGGATTGGTCGAGCCGATCGTCGGCACCGTCACCGATGACGGATCGCCCGATGTGATAGGACTCGGAGCCGAGGTCAATTGAGGAGCCGGGAGTTGCACCGTCCAATTTTGGGGAGATGCCCCTCGAAACCGCACCTGATTGGGATCGATCGTGTAGCCCGGTGCCAACTCCACCACGATGCGCGCGGTGTCTCGATCGAACTGCCCCACTCGCAGCGATTGGATCGAGCTGCCATTTCCGGGTTGCGTCACGGCAGGGCGACCGAGCTGAATTCCCGGTAAGTCAATCACCAACCGAGTCGGGTTGGCAATCAGTTGCGCTCTAGGCTGCACTCCTTGATCAGTGGTGAACTCTAAACGGTTTTGGTTAGCATCAAACCGCCAAAATTGCAGTCTGGCTGCTTGAGCGGGCAATGTAATTAGAAAAAGGGCAAAAGGTAACAGAAAAAAGCAGAAATTAGCCGCTCCTTTCACGACGTTTCTATTAACTTTTTCTGGCTTTCTTCCAACTAATTGAGACAATAATCCGTTGCGTTTCAAAGCAATTTCTCCTGGTGTGCCTCGCATCTCTGACGGGTTTGACAAATCGAAA
>JBBQYE010000228.1:0-5503 GCA_038208945.1 Leptolyngbyales cyanobacterium
AACTCATGAAAAATGCAGAACTCTTTGATTGAGTAGACTACTTGCGCAAACCGACTCATGTCTGGGATTAATGCTAGAAGATTTCAGTTCAACCCTTTTCTAAACGAAGTTTCTCTAAAAGTTTCCTTAGTCTGTGGGCTAATCAAGAACCGTATGAAAATGTCTCGTCATTTAATTCAAGTGGGTGTGGGAGCTTTGATTGCCTTTGGCTCTGTGGGTGTGGTTCACTCACAGATTTTGCCTTCCGATCAGCCCCAGAAAAGCCCTAATCTCAGTGTAAAGTCGCCCAACCTGAAAACGTTCGCGGCTACCTTTGAGGATAAAGCCGCTTCGATAGGCGAACCCTCAGCGATCGCTCAAATCGCCCAAACTTTTAGAGACCCCGTGCCGCGATCGCAGTCGAAACCGACGATCGTCGAGCAACCCTCATTGGAAGCTAGCAAAATCGTCCAGTTTTTCGCCAACGCTCCACAAAAGGCTCCAGACCCAGCCGTTGCTCAGGCTCCTAAGCCTGTCACGCCTCCTCGATCGACCCCGCTTCCTCCCTCCAATTCTCCCACGTCATCTCCGCAGCCTCCAGCAACCATCACGCCAGCCCCCGGCACACCTGTCTCCACTCCCACAACGTCTAAATCTGACCCAACGCCCGCCCCTGCCTATCTCAACTCACCCGCCAATCCGCTGTTGTTTCCTACCCGCCCTGATGAGGTGCGCCTAGCCGGAACTCAACTGATCAGCTTGCTGCAAGCGATCGAGCTAGCCGAGCGAAATAATCGTGACCTTCAGGTGTCTAGACTTCAGCTAGAAAGCAGTCGAGCGGCACTGCGCGAAGCTCAAGCCAATCTTTATCCGACTGTGGGCATTCAGTCTAGCTTGGCTCGCTCTCAGAGCGCATCGGGTGATATTTCATCAAGATTGCCCCAGTCGCCCCAGTCTCAGCTATTTGGGGCATCTAGAACTGACAACCCGCCGAGCACCAGCCTGACCGGAACCGTCCAACTTAGCTACAGCATCTTCGCGTCCGGTCTGAACAGTGCTCGAAGAAGAGCCGCCGAGCGACTGGTGAGAGCGGCTGAGTTAACCGTTGAGCAGACTCGCGAACAGCTAAGGCGTGACACGACCAATGATTATTACAACCTGCAAAGCGCCAACGAGCAAGTGCGAATCAACCAAGCAGCCGTGATCAATGCCCAACGAAGTTTGAGTGACACCCTCGCTCAAGAACGGGCAGGGTTAGGCACCCGCTTTGACGTGCTGCGATCGCAGGTCAACCTTGCCAATGCCCAACAGCAACTCACCAACGCGATCGCGACTCAGGGCATCAATCGTCGTCAACTCGCGTCGCGTTTGAGTTTGCCAGAGTCGATCAACGTCTCGACCTCTGACCCCGTGCAGCCTGCCGGAAATTGGACACTGCCGATCGAAGACACGATCGTCTTAGCCTATAAAAATCGGGCTGAACTAGAGGCACAATTAGTACAGCGAGAAGTCAGTGAGCAGCAGCGCCGAGCAGCGTTGGCAACCTTGGGTCCAACGGTGAATGCGGTCGCTAGCTACAATTTGCTTAAGAACTTTGAGACTGCTCTAAGTGCACCCGGTGGTGGCTATAGTGTTGGGCTGCAAGCTCAATGGAACTTTTTTGATGGAGGAGCCGCTCAAGCGAGGGCAGCCCAGCAAGAACGCAACAAAGAAATTGCCGAAACTCGGTTTGCCCAAAGCCGCAACACAGTTCGCTTTCAGGTTGAGCAGGCGTACATTAATTTGCAGTCAAACCGTGCCAACATTGACACGACGACCACGGCTCTCTCCCAGGCAGCCGAAGCCCTACGACTGGCTCGATTGCGCTTTCAAGCAGGGGTAGGAACGCAAACTGACGTAATCAATGCAGAAACCGATCTGACTCGCGCCGAAGGCAACCGGGTTAGCGCGATTATTGGCTACAATCTTTCTCTTGCCCAACTGCAGCGAGCGGTTAGCAACATTGCAGTCCGATAGATCGATTCGGCGCAGTTTTGACCGTGAGGATAGTTAGTCATCGCTCGATCAATATAAACGTGAACCAGCGAATTTGCCCTCACCTTAGCCCTCTCCCGAAGGAGAGGGAACAAGATTTCTAGCTCGCCTTCTCCTTTGGGAGAGGGCAAATTCATACTTTTAACGCGTCACCAAATCGATTAGTAATTCAAATCTTTGCTGGTTTATTGGTCTCGATCGCATAAGTTCAAGCCACAATAAGCTAGATAGGCTTGATCTGACGACTTAAAAGTCAGTCGTTCTACCCTTTATGTCCTTGAGGATCGCTCCATGACTCCACATAAACTGTCCGCTTCCACTGTTCAGAAACGAGTATGTCAAAGTTCTTTGTTGCTGTGTGGACTGGGTTGGGCAGTGGGTTCAGGCTGTTTGAACAGTGGCATCACCCTCGCCCAAGCCTCGACACCCGCAGCAGAGACTCCGATCGTGGTCGAAGTGGCTCCGGCTGCTTCCTCGTCTCCAGCCGCGATCGCCCCAGAATCTGCCCCAGCATTTTTGGCTCCAGCAACGCCCAGAGGAGCAACCCCCGCCGATGGGGGAGATTTATTTATTGATCGCACAAACTACACGCTAGGAGCCACTGAGCGCCGCGACCCAGCGCTAGATGCTGCAAATCGCTCCATCGCCCAAGTCGATCGGGTAGGCGCTTCGGTGAGTGCGGCTTCAGCGCACTTGGGTTCGGTAAATGTGTCGTCGAGCGGCATTGGTTGGGGTTCGAGTCCGGGCGGCACCACGGCGATCGGGCGCGAATACAGCACGGTGCGCGACTATTACAATCGCACGATTCGTCCGCCTGCTCGGTTGGGAAATGGCAACATTCGGCTGAGTTTTCCGCTCTCGATTCCCTCGGTGATTACGTCAGTGTTTGGGTGGCGCGTTCACCCGATCACAGGCGACAGTCGCTTTCACTCTGGCACCGATTTAGGCGCGCCGATGGGAACTCCGGTTTTAGCCGCTTATGCGGGTCAGGTGGCGTTTGCAGACTTTTTGGGCGGATATGGCCTGGCGATCGCGATCAATCACAATCAAGGCACTCAGCAGACGCTCTATGGTCACTTGTCAGAGATTTTTGTCAAGCCTGGAGACGTGGTGAAGCAAGGAACGGCGATCGGGCGGGTTGGCAGCACAGGAGCCTCGACGGGACCTCACCTGCACTTTGAGTTTCGTCAACTGACCACTGAAGGCTGGGTAGCAATGGATGCAGGAACCCAGTTAGAAACGTCTCTGGCGGAGTTGGTGAAGACGTTGCAAGTCGCTCAAACGCCTGCGAAACCTGTTCAGTGAGAGTTATCGCTGTAGCCAATTGGATTGGGACATGGCTGCACGTAACCCATCGCCTGAACAAGGAGCTTAGGACGTGTTTCAAACCTCTTTTGCGTTGATTCTGCCTCGCCCTGAACCGAAGTTCAGGCTGACGAGGGAAAGTCCGCTGAAACGGACTCAGGATCTGACCTGACTCGCGTTCAGTCCGTTTTAACGGACTTCTCACTGTCAGCCCGAACTTCAGTTCAGGGCGGGATAGCCACGAAGACCAGGGTTTTACACCACTGCCTCAGTCCCTTATCCTAGCTGACTGGCGATAGCTACACACTCCTGATCTATAGCAATCCTGAATCAGTTGTAAACTCGGTCTGCCCTCCTCACGAAGTGGGGCGAAGCCCTCGCAAGCCTTTCTCCTTAAGGAGAAGGGAGCCAGAAAGTCAAAGTCCCTCGCCTTGGGGAGAGGGATTTAGGGTGAGGGCAGACTCTCTGCATCTCACAAGTCAATTAGGATTGCTCTACATCCCTGAAATTCTGGCGCAGAGCCTTCGCTTCTTCAAGAAGTCAGGGATCTTATCGTGAACAATCTTCTCTAAAGACCAGAGACAATTCGTTCTCTAGGTAGATTGGTATCTCTATCTTTGGCTAGACAATGAGAAGTATAGACTGCCGCATGAGTGTGCTTTTCTAAATGACTGATGTACTATCCGGAAACTTCTCTAAACCCCTACTTCCTGCGAATGAAGCCGAACGGCTGGAGGCACTACGACGATATCAGGTTCTAGATACCCCAACCGAGATTGCGTTTGATCGCATCACGATGCTGGCGGCTCGATTATTTGGCACCTCGATCGTGCTGGTTTCGCTCGTTGATCATGCCCGTGCTTGGTTTAAGTCGAGTTGTGGATTTGACTTGTGTGAAGTGCCACGGGACAACACCTTCTGCAACTATGCGTTGCTCACGAACGATATTCTCGTCGTTCCTGACACCCGCAAAGACGATCGCTTTGCCTGTAACCCATTCGTGACCACCGAACCGGGCATTCGCTTTTATGCAGGTGCGCCCCTCGTCACCCATGATGGCTATATATTAGGCGCACTCTGTTTGCTAGACGGCAACCCGCGAGGTGGGTTGAGCAATGCCCAGAAAGCGACTCTGACAGATCTCGCCGCGATGGTCGTCGATGAACTAGAGCTAAGACTCGCCTCCAAAAAAATCGCTCAAACCGATGCCGCCCTTCTAGAAGTGACTCAAGGCGTTTCAGTGGTGACAGGCAGCGCGTTTTTTCAGGCGCTCGTGCAGCATTTTGCCAAAGTTTTAGATGTTGACTATGCCTACATTGGGCTAGTGGCTGATCGGGATGACGAAGAGACAATCGCGACGATCGCAACCTGCGCTCACGGTCAAATTATTGAGAACTTTGACTATTTGCTCAAAGATACCCCCTGTCAAACTGTGCTTGAGAAAGGCACGATTTGCTGTTATCCGCGTCGAGTGCAAGCGCAGTTTCCCTATGCGCCTTTGTTGGCTCCGCTTAATACCGAAAGCTATATTGCCGTTCCCTTTTTCGACTCGACGGGGGCAGCGATCGGGTTGCTAGGTATGATGGATGGCAAACCCTTAGAAAACGTGCAGCTTGCAGAGACGCTGCTGACGGTGTTTGCTCTGCGAATTGTCACTGAGCTAGAACGTCAACAGACCGAAGAAACGCGCACCCAGATGCTAATTTATGAACAGCAAGCCCGCGCCCAGGCAGAAGCCGCCAACCGCATGAAAGACGAATTTCTAGCCGTTCTTTCTCACGAACTGCGGACTCCGCTCAACCCGATTTTAGGTTGGGCAACCCTGCTGCGGAGCCGTCTGCGAGAGCCGGAGACAACACGCCCCTTTGACCGTGCAAAAATGGATCAAGCGCTTGAAACCATTGAGCGCAACGCAAAATTGCAGACGCAATTAATCGATGATTTGTTAGATATCTCGCGCATTGTGCAAGGTAAACTCAGCCTTAAGATTGCTGTGGTTGATCTGACATCCACGATTCAGTCAGCGATCGACACCGTGCGATTAGCGGCTCAGGTTAAGTCGATCGCAATCACCTCTGAGCCGCCATTAAGGTTGATCAAGGTGTCAGGCGATGCGGGACGGCTTCAGCAAATTGTCTGGAATCTGCTGTCAAATGCCGTAAAATTTACGCCTGAAGGAGGACGA
>JBBQYE010000229.1:0-5493 GCA_038208945.1 Leptolyngbyales cyanobacterium
CGCGATCAGGTCGATCTGGTGCTGGTCGGCTGGCACCGTCCGGCGTTTAGCAGCAATCGCTTAGGCGGGCGAGTCGGACAGATTCTCAGCACGTCTCCGGTCGATGTCGCGGTGTATGTCGATCGCCAAACGACAAAGCTCGACAGTCTTTTGCTTCCCTATGTGTCGAACGTTCACACCGATTTAGGGTTAGAACTGGCGCTCAGAATGCTGATCAACCGCGAAAACAGTCAACTCACCATTTTACGAATGGCAACGGGCAACCAGCCGCCCAGTGAGTTGAGCTACGAGTTTTATAATCTGATGGAACGGCTGCCGCAGAACGTCGTCGATCGCATCTCAATGCCGATCGTAGAAGCAGAAAGTCCGATTTTGGCGGTGGTAGACGCGTCTAGAATGGCAGACTTGACAATCGCAGGTGCCAGTCGAGAATGGGGACTCGATCGTCAAACTCTCGGACGCTATGCCGATGAGTTAGCCGTGCGATGTCGTTCGTCGCTGCTGATTACGCGACGATATAATCAGGTTGCTTCGCACTTAAACTCGGTGTTAGAAAGTCCTGGAATTGAGTCAATGAGTGGACGCGAATCATGAAATTTAATCTCAAATCTTTGGCATTTTACGGAGGCGCGATCGGGTTTGTGGTGGTGCTCTTCAGCTTTGCCACTGCCTACGGTGAGGCAAATCTCAAAGCACCCAATAAGCTAGAGGGTCGATATCGCATTGCGGCTCAAAGCTTGCCCGGATGCTTAAAGGCAGATGCCCTGATTCTCACGATTCAGCAGTCGGGAGTCTATCTCAGTGGCTCGTTGTTAAACGCAGACGAAACGAGCAAAACCCTCACCGCTTCTAAGAAAAAATCGTCGCTGACGGGAATGCTCGATCGCGATCAACTGACGCTATCGGGAGTTCCTTCTCACCTAGATGAGTGCTTGAAGATCCCTCAAGTTCCTAAAGTGCAAATTCAAAGCACCGTGACAGAGGGCGCAATGAAGGGCAAAATTCGCTTAGAGTCTGAGGCGGAAGCGGACTTTCTCGGCAGGCGAGAAGCTCCTCCAGAGGCTCAAGCTAAATGAAATTCTTTTAACGCAGGCAAAAAGTTAGTGTTCTCATGTCCAGAACGGCTCAATTTGATCAACGCAAATCGCCGTAGCGGAGTCAGCGATGCCCACTGGGTTTGCGACAGCGTAACGCCCACGTCTTGCGCTTTTTCCTGCACACTATCTGGGATGATGGTCACGTCTTCCCAATCGGGGTGAGGGTCGATCGTTAAATCGGTTGCCGTGTCTCCAGTGCGCTGCAAAATCATGTGATGCAGGAGATCTCGATAATCAGCCGCGTCAGATTCCGTTTCGCAAGACGTGTCTACTAAAAGCTGTCGATCGTCCTGATTAAATTTATTCCACTGCGGAAGTTTTAGCTTCACGCCACAAGCATCAAGCTTAAGCCGAACCTGCATCGGAACGCAGCGCAAGGACTCTACAAAATCTGCTTCAAATTGAAAAAATTCTGACATGGTGAATTCTATGACTAATTCTGTTTAAGATTAGCGCGACGAACAATCCAATAGCTCACAGACAGCGAGAAAATCGCAACGCCTAACCCAATGACTTCGACCCCAGACGTTTTGCTTAAATCTAAAATAATAATTTTTCGAGCCACTGCAATTAATGACGTAACGATCACTAGCTCAACTTGAATGACGTGCTTTTTCAGATAGGCGGTGATGTTTTCTAGAATCTCTAGCGCAATCAGAATGTTTAAGAAAAGCCCAAATATCTTAAACAGGGATTCACTAAATCGCATGTGATTGGGAGAAGTCGCTTCATTCCACAACTCTTGCACTAAAAAAACGCTGAGATCAAAGACGGCAAAGACCGTCACCAACACCATCAAAATCGACAGCACTTTTGAGACTACGCTCTCAATGCTTTCTAATCCATGCAGAAATTCTTGGTCTTTGAAACAGTCGCGCGTGCGTTTAACAGAGTTTCTCAACAGCCGCATAAGATTTCTCACGCCAAGTCAATGCTGTGAGAATACTCGTCAAAGGGGACAGGCATCAACCGATCGGTAGAATTTGTGACATCCTATTTTTATAGATGCGCCATCAATAAAACTCTATGGGCACTTCATTAAGCAAGGGTTGTTATACCGCGATCACTAAGATCTTTACCTTTGGCGGAAACTACAAGATTTCATCAACCAAAACAGTACCGCCTTCACAGAAATCTATGCCGAGGTGACAGTCCTCAAGGAGTGCAGTTCCGACAAGGGGACGACGACCCATCGCAAGCACAACAACCTCACGCTCAACACCGTTCCATACGATCGTTATTGCATAAGCATTTGTTGCAACTCTAGAGTTATCGGCAAGATTTGCTTGAATCTTGGCAAGGTAGGGCAAGCTAAGTTCTGCAACTATATTGGGTGGCAAGGTGAGGAAACCTTCAAAACCTGTATCAACAACAAACTCGACTTCTATATCTGAATCTCCTGAACAAACAAGAATACTCATTCGTGCCTGAAGTCCAACCACCGTTCCGTGTATCACTGTATTGATCTAACTAATGAACCACCAACAGCATACACAGCATCATAGCCAATCCTTTCTGCCCAAATTGCAGCATCAGCCTGTTTAGCTTGCAAACAACGGCTCGTTATCAGTAAATCATCGCCTATCTCATATTCGCCCGTTTCAACGTTGATGGAGATCAGCTTGCCAATGTTCTCTGCTGTCTCAACTTGGGGACGAATATGCTTCTCGTATAGTTCTTTACCACGTCGGATAGTCTCTTCGTCACTCAGCTTAGGGTAAGGCATACACACAACCTCTCAGATAAATCATTCAATATCTCTCCATTGTAGTGCGGAACCTATAGTCACAAGATCGTACAAGTTCTTGCAGAGCTAAGGTAATTAGTTCGTCTTGGGTGATGAGATGGGTGAGTTGAAAGGCTTCATTGATAAGGGCTTCGTCGAGGTTGAGAGTGATTTGCATCAGGTGGATGTGGAGTCACTGGTCTTAGGTCTAGCGTGGGCTAGGGATTAAAGCAGTTTTGATATGAACGCAATTTTCCTTTGCACTTTAACTGAGAGATTGGTCGTCCATCTCAAGGACTATATTAACCTACGCTATCTACACTTTACTAGGATGATTGAACTTCATAGTCTTGTTTTTTATAGTTATAGGTAAAGGTGATATTTGTAGGGTAATCATTTCCTGCTTGCTCAAAAATGTCGATAATTTGCTCAATTTAGAGAGAGTAAAGCATGCGATGGCGTTCTCTTTCTGAACTTACAAATACTCCATTCAAATTATGCTCATCGTTAAAATGCTCCATGAAGATGTGACTGTGAACGAATTGGTGACAGAAGAAAAGCAGATCTTTAGTAACAGCTTTTGGGGCATCAAGGTCATATAACTTATCTATATCAAGCCAGTTTATTGTCGTAATCGGCTGCCCTCTCCAGATATAAGCACTAGCTGTAATGTTTTGGATTACTATTGAGTCCGACAACTTTTTGGCTTCAACAAGTTTACGAATTGAGTAAAAACCGAGCATTATTGTCTGCTCCAAACGTGCAGAAGATATCTCAGTCCATCGTTTCTGTACGATCCTAGAACGAAGAAACTTTGCCTGTTTGAGGAGATCATCTTTCCAGAATCTTGATTCGTAAATCATATTGAGCTTGTAGATATAGGCTTAGTCTATAGCACCATACTGCCTCATAAATGACCTTAAGGTGATTCAACCCCTAATACTCACAAGTAGACTTGATGTACCGTCTTAACCAAGAAGCGAAGCAGGCTAACTACTTATTAAATCCGAATCGACATTAACGGAACGAGGGCAGCTTCCTCGATTAATTCGCTTTTTTGAGCCGCTACTTTTGAGTCGATCGGCACCACCTGCACCGCACACGCCTTCAGTTCGGGCTGTTTTGAGTCAGGGCAGCAAGCCGGATGAGTCAACGCATTGGCTTCTGCGTGATTTGCCCAAAGTGCGCCCCAGTGCATCGGCACAAACAACGTACCGGGCGCGATCGCCTTCGTCACCAACACCGGGAGCCGGACAAACCCGCGCCGCGATCGCACTTCTACCCATTCGTCGTTTTTGACTCCGATCGCTGCCGCATCACGAGGATGAATCTCAATAAATGGGTTGGGGTGCATCTTCACGATTTTCTCAATCCGCCCAGTGCGTGTCAGCGTGTGCCAATGCCCATAGAGCCGTCCCGTCGTCAAAACATAGGGATAGCTCTCGTCAGGTGGCTCTGCTAAACCGCGAGAATGATAAGCCGCAAATCGTGCCCGTCCGTCTGGTGTGTGAAAGCGGAGATCGGTATACAAGCGCTTAACAGGCTGAGGAATGAGGGCTGAAGGCTGAGGAATGGGCTTTTTCTCTTGGAGCTTTTCGACTTCAATGCGTGCGCCTTTTACTCGCGCGCTGATGCTCGGTGCATCTTTCATTCCGATGCTCTCCGCCGTTCCAGAAAGCGGCCATTGCAGCGCCCCTTCTGCCCGGAGACGAGCATGACTGATCCCCGACTGATCACAGGGGCGATCGTGGGTGAGTTGAGAAAATTCGCGATAGACTTCGGCAGAAGTGTTGAACGCAAATTGCTTAGTGAAACCGAGGCGGCGACCTACCTCGGCGAAGATTTCCCAATCGGCTCTGGCTTGCCCTGGCGGACTGCGGAACTTGGGACAAAGCGTGACCCGCCTTTCGGAGTTGACCATGACTCCAGTTTTTTCGCTCCACTGAGCCGCCGGAAGCAGCACATGGGCATACGCCGCCGTCTCGGTTGGATAATAAGCATCTTGATAGACCGTGAAGGGCGATCGCTTCAGCGCTGCTTTGGTGCGCTCAATATCGGGCATACTCACCGCTGGGTTGGTGGCAGCTACCCACAAAACACCTACTTCTTCCCGCTCTAAGCCTATAATCATCTCCCAGCACGTCAACCCTGGAGTCGCTGAAATTGCGCCGGGTTCGAGTTGCCAAAATTGCTCAACCTCAGCCCGATCAACCGGATTGTTGACAAGGCGATATCCGGGCAGCAGATGAGATAATCCCCCGGCTTCGCGTCCTCCCATCGCGTTGGGCTGACCCGTCAGCGAAAATGGACCTGCTCCGGGCTTGCCGATTTGGGCGGTCATCAAATGCAAATTAATCAGGGTTCTGACTTTTGCCGTCCCTTCGCTTGATTGGTTGAGTCCCATTGACCACATCGACAAGACTCGCTTTGAGTCGCCCCAATATTTCGCCGCCGTTTCTAAATCTTGCTCTGAGATGCCGCAGCGGTGTGCCACCACGTCAGGCGAATAGTGCTGAAGCACCACTGCATAGTCTGAAAAATGAGACGTGTGTCGATCGACAAAATCAGCATCGATTTTGCCCCACTTCAGCAGCAGATGACCGATGCCGTTGAAGAGATCGATATCGGTTCCGGGCTTGATGGCTAAATGCAGATCAGCGACTTCAGCCG
>JBBQYE010000230.1:0-5477 GCA_038208945.1 Leptolyngbyales cyanobacterium
CTCAATGAGCAATCAGCCGATCGCCAAACGGCTTGATCTAAGTCTTGCCGACTGAGCCGCCGTAATTCTTCTAATTCAGGGGTGTTGCCACGTCCGGGTTCTAACCCGTCTGCCAGATAAACGACACAGCTTAAAGGACTCATCCCCGGACTGCCCAACGTGTGATCTCGGATCGCCTGTAAGACTTCTGGGTCACGAACGCCAAACTCATCTCTTGCCATGATCGCGCCCACTTGGGCATGCAGCAAATGCGGGTTTGTGATGTCTACCGAGTCAAGCGTTAACCCTTCCTTTTCTGCCATCTGCAACAGTCTCAGCGGCTTAAAAAACTTTGCTAAATCGTGCATCAATCCAGCTTGGGCAGCTTTTTTTGTGTCTAACTCATGGCAGTTTGCCAGGTCGATCGCCATCTCTTCCACTCGCAAAATATGTCGCACCCTAGCTTCGGGGACATTTGCTTTTAACCACCTCAGAATAACCTCACGTCGATCGCGATGTTTGGGTGGCGTTAATGGGTTTAAAGATTGAGACACAGTAGAAGTCAGAAAACTCCTGGATTTGCTGTTCTCATTTTAGCGTATTAGACTCGATCACTTCAGTGAGCATTACATCTCTAATTATTCTGCTCGGCAGAGATCTCAGCCATCGTTCTTTGCTCTGACTTCTTATATTGCCTGATCCACAGCGTTTCTTTAGTCTTGAACTTAAGCAACTGACGCTTGCTCACCGCTCTCGGCTGCCAGCGCTTCTAGTCGCTCTTGCTGGTCTTGAGAAATGCAGCTTTGAATCAGCGTCTCTACATCGCCTTCTAAAAGCGATGCTAACGGGAAGTTTTGACCTAAACGATGGTCGGTGATGCGGTTGTCTTTATAGTTGTAGGTGCGAATCTTTTCCGATCGTGACCCCGTTCCAACCTGCGATCGCCGCATTGATGTGACGGCTTCCTGCTGTTCTCGCAGTTTGATTTCGTAGAGTTTTGCCCGCAGGATTTGCATCGCTCGTTCGCGGTTTTGAAGCTGCGATCGCTCTTCGGTGCAAAAAATCCGAATCCCGGTGGGTTTGTGCATCAGGTCAACAGCAGTCTCAACCTTGTTGACGTTTTGACCGCCTGCACCGCCCGATCGAGCCGTGGTCAATTCAATGTCTTTGGGGTCGATGTGAACTTCCACTTCATCGACTTCGGGCATGATCGCCACCGTCGCTGTCGAGGTATGAACCCGTCCCGATGCTTCAGTTAGAGGAACCCGCTGAACTCGGTGCACCCCCGCCTCAAATTTGAGTTTGCTGTAGACGCGATCGCCCTGGATTTCCAGCACAACTTCTTTAAAGCCACCCATATCCGCTAGAGATTCGCTGACTAGCTTGACTCGCCAGCCTTGACGCTCGGCATATCGAGAGTAGAGCCGCAGCAGATCTCCTGCCCAGATGCTGGCTTCATCGCCACCCGTGCCCGCTCGAATCTCCAGCATGATATTTCGTTCATCGTTAGGGTCGCTCGGAAGCAGCAGAACTTTGAGTCGTGATTCTAACGCACTCAGCTTGTCCTGAAGTTCGCCCACCTCAAGCGATGCCATTTCTTGTAGTTCAGAGTCGTTGCCCGCTTCTTTTAGAATTTGGCGGACACCTGCTAGATCCTGTTGAGTTTTCCGCCAGTTTTCGTAGGTGTCAACGACTTCTTCCAGTGAAGAACGCATCTTTGCCACCCGTTGAAACTCAGGCGGATCTCTGGCGATATCTGGATCGCCAAGTCGCCGCGTTAACTCGTTAAAGGTTTGTTCGACCGAGTTTAACTTTGCTAACAGATATGCTTCAGCCATAAGACAATACAAAAATAGGGTTTGCAGCTAGGTTCCAATCCGTTGCACGATCGCCAAGATTGGAAGACATTAATTTTGGAACTGAATCCAAAATCACCTAGCTGCTCTATTTCTTGTCGTCGGTTGTCGGGGTTTCGTCCACCATGCCATACTTCCGCATAAAGCGTTCCACACGACCTTCGGTGTCAATGATCTTCTGGGTACCCGTGAAAAATGGGTGATTTCCAGACCACACATCCACGGTGAGTTGAGGCTTTGTAGACCCGATCGTCATGACAACTTCACCGTTGCAGTAGACTTTGGCTTCGGGATACCACTTGGGATGAATATCGGGTTTAGGCATTGAGAGTCTCCATTGCTATATTAATTTTAACACTTTGGTCAGGGAGTCACCAGAGATCGACTCCCAATGGATAACACACTAGCGCTTCGAGAACTGAGGAGCTTTACGAGCTTTCCGCAGACCGTATTTCTTCCGCTCTTTAGCACGAGGGTCACGAGTCAGATAGCCTTCAGTTTTGAGAGGCTTACGATTCTCGGGGTCGAGTTGGCAAAGCGCACGCGCCACACCCAGACGAATGGCATCCGCTTGTCCAGTCAAACCGCCTCCATGAGCGTTGACGAGAATGTCATACTCGCCTTCTAGTCCCAACGTTTCGAGAGGAGCTTTGGCTGCCGACAAATATTCTGGATTGAATTGGAGATACAGATCTCCAGGCTTGCCGTTGACGGTGATTTGACCTTCACCGGGAACGAGGCGAACCCTAGCTACCGCAGATTTACGGCGACCTGTGCCTAGATAGACGACCCGACCTTCAGTGGCTTGCATTAGTTGGCTCCTTTCGGGATGGTGTTGATTTCGAGAACTTGGGGCTTTTGAGCCGCATGAGGATGATCGGGACCTGCGTAGACGTTCATCTTGGTGAACAGTTGGCGACCCAAGGAGTTCTTCGGCAACATGCCTTTGACAGCTTGTTCGATGATGCGCTCAGGAATGCGCGCTTGCAGTTTCTCGAAGGTCTCGGTCTTCATACCACCAGGGCGACCAGAGTTACGACGGTAGAGTTTCTGACTGCGCTTTTTGCCCGTCACTTCAATCTTTTCGGCGTTGATGATGATCACAAAATCGCCCGTATCCATTGAAGGAGTGTAGGTCGGCTTTCGCTTACCGCGCAAAATCATCGCAACTTCAGTCGCGAGCCGTCCGAGTCGCTGATCGGTCGCATCTACAACGTACCAATTACGCTCTAGAGTCGCTTGAGGGGGGAGATAGGTTTTTTCCATGACAGTATTTCGGTAAAGGGTTAGGCGGTTTTAGAAGAACCTGACTGGGCGATCGCTTAACGAACTCAAGCAATATTCAGGAGCCGTCTCAGAGGAATGTTTCTCTGGGGTTATTACAGTTGGTAAGACAAACTTGGGTTGAGTGTCATACCAAAGTTCGGGCGGAAAGGGCGATTCAGGATAGCCCACGCGCAGCAAACACAAGCCTTGAGGAGGTGCTGCATATTTCACTTCGTCTCGTCGCTGGGCCGTCCAAAGTCGAGTGAAGTCATCGGGCGATCGCTCTCCTCGTCCAACCTGAACCAGCAAGCCAACTAAGAGCCGCATCATTCCATACAGAAATCCGCTGGACTGCACTTCGATCGTCAGCGTCGACCCTTGACGCTGACACTCCGCCGCCTGAATGTCTACCCAAGAGTGTGGACGAGTCGAACCTGCTCGGTGAAACGCTGCCATGTGATGCCGCCCCATCATCGGGTCAAGTGCCGCCTGAATAAGCGTTTCGTCCAAGGGTGCATGATAGTAATGCCACGCAAAGGGGCAGACAAACAAGTTGGGACGCGCTTCCGTAAATAAGGTGTAACGGTAACGTCGCCATGCGGCAGAAAATCGAGCGTGCCAAGTTGAATCGACCAATGCAGAAGCCCGAATTAAGATATCGTTTGGCAACCGCGAGTTCAAAACGTCTGCCCAGCGATGTGCCGGAATCAAGGTTTCTGCATCAAAATGAGCCACTTGAGCGGCTGCGTGAACTCCAGTATCAGTTCTTCCTGCCGCGTGAATTACCACAGAGCGGTTAAGCACCGATCGCAGCGCTGTCTCGATCTCTTCCTGCACCGTGCGTTGATTTGGCTGCCGTTGCCACCCATGAAAGTGAGTGCCTAGGTATTGAATAACCAGGGCAACCCGTTGAGTGGATTGTGATTCAGCAGCCAGCATTGTAGGAGAAATCAGGTTAGCTCAATGATTGCCATCGCAGCGTTATCTCCGCGACGAGGAACAGTGCGAAGAATACGAGTATAGCCACCTTGACGATCGGCGTATCGCTGAGGCGCTTGCTCAAACAGCGCATGAACAAGTTGCTTGTCGAAGATGTATCCCATCGCTTGACGACGAGCAGACAGAGAGCCGTCTTTGGCAAGAGTGATCATTTTCTCGGCTTCAGATCGGAGAGCCTGAGCGCGAACCTTAGTCGTTTTGATCCGACCGTTGCGAATCAGCTCGGTGGTCAAGGCTCTTAAAAGCGCTCGACGCTGATCCGCAGGTTTGCCTAGCATTGGAACTTTACAACGGTGCCGCATAGCTTTAGGGGAGGGGGTCAGTTACAAGAGTTGGGACATCAGTGTCCGCGAGGAAAGTCGCCATCATGTGAATAGGGATGCTCACATTGAACGTCCCTACCAGCGAGTCGTGAACTAACTAGGCTTAGAGGATTTCTCCATCGGCAAGGTGATGCCTAAGCGTTGCTGAAGGGCTTCAACCACTTCTTCGGCAGATTTCTGACCGAAATTCTTTATTTCGAGCAGGTCTTCCTGAGTATAGTCGAGCAGGTCAGCGACAGAATTAATTTGCGCCCGCTTGAGACAGTTATAGGCACGAACCGAGAGTTGAAGTTCCTCGATCGGAATTTGGCTCTCAGGACCCTCGTCACCCGTAAAGTCATCATCCACTGGCTCAGAGGGGATATCTTTGAGTGGGTTAAACATGTCTACGAGCATCGTTGCCGCTTGACTCAACGCCTCCTGAGGAGTCAAACTGCCGTTCGTCGAAATCTCCATAATCAGACGGTCTTTCTCTAAAAAACCACCTGCTCTGGATTCAACACTGTAGTTCACCTTACGGACAGGCATGAAAACAGAGTCAATTTGGAGGAAATCGAGCGCCGCTGCATCTTCACGAGCTTTGTCAACCGTCCGATAGCCCTTGCCTTTCTCGATTCTAAACTCCATCTCTAACGTAGAGTTAGGAGCCAACGTCGCGATGTATTGATCGGGATCAACTAGCTCAACATCGGTAGGCAAGTCAAACTGCTCTGCGGTCACAGTCGCTGGACCCTGCACGAGCAGTCGCCCGATCTGAGGCTGAGAAGAATGGCTCCTAAAAACCAGCTTCTTCATGTTCAGCATGATATCGAGTACGTCTTCTCTGACCCCCGGAATCGTAGCGAACTCATGACTGACACCCGCAATCCGCACTGCTGTTACGGCTGCTCCTTCTAAATTAGAGAGCAAGACACGCCGCAGAGCATTCCCGACAGTGGTTCCTTGACCACGCACGAGGGGTTCCAGAACAAACTTACTGTATTGGCTCTGGTCTTTGTCCGTAGTGGACTCTACACATTCAACCTGAAACTGTGCCACGGAGTGACCTCCTTCT
>JBBQYE010000231.1:0-5463 GCA_038208945.1 Leptolyngbyales cyanobacterium
TGAGTCATAAATCCCCCTGACGATCGCCTGGCATCGCGCAGCGTGTTCGCAATGTTCATCACTACATATACTACACCATACTACAAACAAATTCCGTAAGGGCAAGCAAATATAGAGAGACTACCTTGCTTCTAGAAGGTGTCCCTGTTCTAGATTTTGGGCTGACTAGAGGAAACTCTCGGCTAATTCACTAGATGATGCTCCATCGTAAACCGGACTAACTCGGCTCGATTGCTCGTGTCTGTTTTTCTGAGCAAACTGCTGACGTGTTTCTCGACTGTGCGCGGGCTTAAGTGCAGCTTGTGTCCGATCTGATTGTTAGACAGCCCCTCGCTCAAAAAATACAGCACTTCTTTTTCACGACCCGTAAAGTCCATCGCAATCATCGGCGCGTAGATCGATGCTTGAACAGGAGCTTCATTGACCCCAACTGCCTGCACCCGTGATCGCCATTCCGACTCGATCATCTGCGATCGTTCTAGTAGATTGCGAACGACTGCCCCTAACTCTGACAACTCAAACGGCTTTGCTAAATAAACATCGCAGCCAAGCTGGTAGCCCAAAACCCGCTCTCTGGGGTCAGTGCGTCCGGTGAGAAAGACGACGGGCAATAGACGCAAAGAGGGTCGCCGTCGAACCTGTTTAACCAGCTCATAGCCATCCATTTGGGGCATCGTGATGTCTGTCACGATCAGATGTGGCTGATATGCCTCGACCATCCTAAGCGCCTCCTTGCCGTTCTCAGCCGAAAGAATAGAATAGCCAGAAGCTTCAAGATAGTCGCCTATTAAGAGGCGTGTGCTCAGGTCGTCGTCAGCAACAAGGATGGTCAGTGGCATTAGAAAACCCGTCAGATTGCAAACCTAATCACTAGATGTAGATCAAGTTCACATTGATAGAACGAAGAGGATTTAATAAGTATTTATGCTTAGAAAGTGTTTGTGAGCCATCAAGCTGTTTTGATTGTTATTTTAACTCTACTCAGGTCGATCGTCTCGTCTCAAAAACAAATTGAATGAAGTGAAGCCTTTTTAGAATCTGCGATCGTTTACAGGTCTTGACGTGATATGTTAGTACGTGGATACTATAAATAGTACCATTATACTATATCAATCGTTGAATCCGCTAGCCCAAGGAGCCAACATGAGAGAACTGAAATCAGAAAGCCAATCGATTCAGTCTAATCAGGTCGAGCTTGATGGTCATCCCTCTCGCTCCTCTAAATCAAAAAAGCACGCCGTTGATCTCGATCGAGCGGAGAGCGATCGTTCTCTTGCCGATGCTGCACCCGAAGCTGTGCAAGAAGTTACTCCCACCCGCAAGCGTCGAGCCGCCACCGCTAAGACTAAGCCACCAACCACCGCTCAAGCCAAACCGATCGCGTCTACTCAAGTCAAGCTAACCTGGGAGCCAACTCAGCCATCGATCGTGGCGCGATTTCAGCGATTAGAGCAAGAGTTACGGCAGCTAAAAACTCAGGCAGACCAGATTAATCAACAGTCGATCGGCATTCAGTCAGAGATGCAAGAACTGCGGACGATCGCTCACGCCGCTCATCCAGTGCGCCCGGTTGAGGCAACGGTGAAGCAGACTGTCCCATCTTCTATTCTCGACATCCCGCCATTTTTGCTCGATCGTCGCCCATTTCAACCGGAGGCTGTGGCAGAGTCTTTATCTGAAGAGACTAAAGTTCCATCGGCTCATCGCCAAAACTCTCCATCCGTAGCGCAACCTAGCCCCTCAGACATCCCTAGATTCTCGACCTCTCCCCGTCCTAGAGTGGTGGCGGCTCCGCGTCGTCGCACACTTCGCTATTATTGGAGGCGACTTCAGCCCCGACTGCAACTGCCGCAGACGCGAGGAGCGATCGCGATCGATGCCATAATCTGGACCGTAGCTGCTGCGGGGCTACACATTGGGCTAAAGTTTTTGGTGGGACATTTGCCTTTCCTGGGGTTGCCGATTTCGCTCTTGCTGTTTGTTCCGGCTGTGTCAGCGGGCTATCTGGCGTTTTGTGTGCCTAAGTCGAGTCCCGTTTTCATCTATCGGCTACTGCTGATTACGCTAGGGCTATTGCTTGGAGGAAAACTATGACGCATCTCAACCCGTCAAGACGGTTTAACCGCAAGCAGCTATTAGCAGGCGGAGCCATTTTGCTATCGCTAGGACTGTTTGTTGATTTGAAAGGGTTGCCTTTTTTGGGTGCAAAAGCCGTTGCCGAACCCTGCCCATCAGCGCCACCTTCTCAGGGGCAACTGTCTAAACAGCAGGTTGCAAAACTGCTGACCGTCGCGGAAGGCGATCAGAAAGATAAAATCCGGGAAATTGTGCGCGAGCCTTCGTGTAAGTTGCCGAACTTGCAGGTGCGATCGGGGTCAATGGCTGAACGAGAAGTCTATACTCTAGGGTTTGAGACGCAAACGTGGATTGTGGTTCTCTATGAGGGTAATCAGTATGCAGGGTATAAGTTCTGGTTTCGCTAGCGCAGGGCTGATACTCCTTTTGCTCAGTGGATGTCAGTCTCAAACGTCAGAACCAACCCCGATCGACATTCAGCTTTTTCAAAAATGGGAACTGCAACCTGGCGACACGATCGCGGGTTATGGCGTCACGGGCGGGTTAGGAGACATCTCGATCGCGCTCAAAGGCAGTTCTGCGTATGCCCCGTTTGATGGCGAAGCGCAAATCGATCAGCGAGGCTGCGTGTTCTTCTCAACGGCAGAAATTCCCGCCTACAAGTTTCGGCTGTGCGGGTTAAACTCTCCTAAACTAGGAACCTTGCGTCAAGGCGACTCGATCGGCAGTGGCGACACCCTACAATTTGCTGCCCTTCGCAAACAGCCCGACGGCAAGTGGGCGATCGTAGAACCTGCCAAAAGCATTTTAGAACGAACGTTAAAAACATCCTGACCCGATCGAGCTAAAATTCGCGAGTCGAGAAAATAAGCGACGCGATCGTCAGCACCAAAATTATGTAAACCAACGCATACAGCGCATTGCCAAACAGCACATCCGAATTGGGAATCAAATGATAGGCGGCTTGATTCTTTAAATCCAGTCGGGCGAGATCGGGCAGCACGAGATAAAGTCCCTGCGTGACGGACTCGATCGAAGGATTTTTTGCCAACTTGCCCAATGTGACTAAATCTCGACTGAGTTGCCCCATGAAATAAACGGCAAACGTGAACAGAATCGCTAACAGAGAACTGGTGAAAACGCCAAACCCGATCGCGACTGCCGTAATCAGCGATAGCTGCAAAAACAAAAAGCTAGAAGAAATTAAAATATCCCGCAATGAAAAAGGGACTTGATAGAACGACAGAATGAGAAGCGCGATCGCGGTCATTGCCGCCACCAACACCGCCAACACCGCAGACAATCCCCAGTGTTTGCCGATGATAAACTCGGCGCGGCTGACGGGTTTAGCGATCAAAACAAAGACGGTGCGCTTCTCGATTTCTTTGTTGACTAACCCAGTTCCGACGAAGACGGCGATCACTAAACCCAACACACTCATCGTTGCCAAACTCAAATCGAGCAGAATTTTTTTCTCAGTGGTGGCGGCGATTTCGGGCAAGAGTCGTCCGGCTAACATCAATGCCAGTGCATAAAACCCGATCAAATAAAGGATACGATCGCGGATCACTTCTCGAAAGACATTGGTGGCGATCGTTCCCACTCTGCCGAGGGTGCCGCCGACGCTAACTACGGTTTGGGTCATGACTAATTTCTTTAAGTTTGCGTTTGCGGAGGGATCGGTCGAGGCTGACTCGGTGCCTCACATTTGATCGTGCCTAATCGAGGTGCCGACGGAGCAGGCGATCGAGAATCAACCTCGGCAGGAGGTCCTAGTTTTCGACCTTGGGTGATCTGACACGCTTTAGTCAAGTAATAGCCTCCGGTTCTCGCGCTCGGTCCTTGCCAGATAGCTTGCAGTTCTAAAGTATATTGGCTGTCGGGCAACACTCGCCCTCGCAAATCCCACAGGTCATTTTCAGACGATCGCGGCATCTGCTTTTGGGCATCGGCAGCGAGTCGGGGTATTTCTTGATTTAACTGTTCCGGAGAGAGCCAGCGCTCTACGTCTGCCCAGGGCTTGCCTTCTAATTGAGTTTTTAAGCTTTGCTCGGCAGCATTTAATAAAGCAATGCCGCCCGTGTTTGATCTGCTTTCGGGATATAGCTCCACTACAAAGGCACTGTGGCTAAAGTCATCCGATCGAATGGTCGGGTAGGCAATCAGCCAGTCTTGCAGCAAGAAATGCAGTTGAAGCCAGCAGCTAATGACTAGGTTGCACAAGAGCATCAACACAATGTCTTGGCGCGCATCAGGCTTCGGAATGTCGTAGGCGGGTGTTTTTTCAACAGGATCGCCCTTGATGAAGCGAGGAATCGACCAGAGCAGCGCTGAAATGGGAGGCCAACTAATGAAAGAAGCCGGAGTTGGCGCACCGTCCCAATTGCCCAAGAGCCAGAGACACACGATCGCGCCGATGATCCAGGGTCCGGTAAACAGCCCATTAAACGTCAGCTTTTTCTTGACGATCGGGTCATAGGTAAACCACCAAATCCCGATCACTAAAAACAGCCAGCCAAAGTTAGCAATAATGACCTGAATGGGCGGGTTGGTCAAGCCTGCCACAATTACCGAAAACACGCTGAGGCTGATAAATGTCTGCCAAGATGCCCAGCCAGGAGCCTGCAAGCGTTTCCGAATTTGGTCAAAAATGGTGATCATGATGCCGACCAGAAAGGACTAGACGATGAATCAGGAGTTGCCAAGAGCCTGATCAAACAAGAGGCGAACCCCAATCAGCAGGGTGATGGCGCTAAAGCTAATCGCATTTGCCCATAAAACCGCCAAAGGACGATTGGGCACGTTTGCGAAGGCTGCCCGCTGTTTGCGTCTTCCTTGAAACTTCGCTGCATCTCTGGCTTCGGTCTCTGCATCTTTTTTGATGCCCAGCAGCAGTTCTAACCAGGTGATGCCTTCAAGTTTGACTAAAAATGTGGCGATAAAGCTAACAAACGCGAGTCCGATCAAAAGCGGGGGATTAGTGGTGAGATCGAAAAAGATGTAGCTGATTAGCTGCGATCGCCACTCATCTGACAGCAGTGGCTCGGCAATAAAGAAGAGCATCCAGCCGATCACGGTTGATAGCAGATTGGTGGTCGCCGCAAATTGAATGCTCGTTTTGCGTCCGATTTCTAAGCGGTTTCGCAGCACCATCGACTCTAGGGCGATCGCCGTCACCAAAAACAAAAGTTGAAACAGAATCGCTCGCAAAGGCAAAACATCAAAAGAAGCCATGATCAAAAGAAAAGAAGGACGATCGCTCTGATCTTCGCAAAGCAAATCAGCACCGTGATCACAGACGATTTTACGGGTTGTCGGCTCATTTGCACACAAAGTTTGATAAAAGAGATCATTTCTCCACCTATGAACATTTTTTAGAATTCGACC
>JBBQYE010000232.1:0-5458 GCA_038208945.1 Leptolyngbyales cyanobacterium
GGCGTGATGGCGGTCAATAATGCCTCGATCGAGGTTGCCCCCGGCAGTGTCACCGGGCTAATCGGTCCCAATGGCGCAGGCAAAACGACGCTGTTTAATCTGCTGTCTAACTTCATCCATCCCGATCAGGGGCAAGTGTTATTTGATGGAGAGCCGATTCAAAACTTGCAGCCTCACCAAATCGCCCAACGTGGCATGGTTCGCACGTTTCAAGTTGCCCGCGTGCTGTCGCGTCTGTCGGTGTTAGAAAATTTGCTGTTAGCAGCTCAACACCAAACAGGTGAGAAATTTTGGAACACTTGGTTTTCGGGCAAACAAATTGCCCAGGAAGAGCGAGAAGCCCGCGATCGAGCGATGGAGATCCTAGAATCGGTCGGACTAGCAGCCAAAGCCCACGACTATGCAGGCGGGCTTTCGGGCGGACAGCGCAAATTATTGGAGATTGCCCGATCGCTGATGACCCGTCCCAAACTCGTGCTGCTTGATGAACCTGCGGCAGGAGTCAACCCAACGCTAATCAATCAAATCTGCGAATACATCCACTACTGGAACCGCCCAGGACTCTCCTTTCTGATCATCGAACACAACATGGACGTGATTATGTCGTTGTGCGATCGCGTCTGGGTTCTCGCCGAGGGCAGTAATCTCGCAGTCGGCTCTCCGAGCGAAATTCAAACCAACGCTCAAGTCTTAGAAGCCTATTTAGGACAGTGATCCCGGATGGTTTCCACGGTGGTTTAGAGAGCAAGAACGCTATGATTGAGGAGAAGTTAATTTATGTAACGTTCTTTGACTGCCACCTTTAAACCCACCGATGGCGCGATTCTGCCGACTAGCTGGAACTTTCTCGACCCCGTTTGGCAGGGCGACGATCGGGATATTCAGCAAGGCTTACCCCACAGCCAGTTGGCCCCAACCTGGCAAATGTTGCTCTTAGGAGACGGCTCTCCAACTCGCCACCTGCAACTTCTCACAGGCGAACCGACCGAAGTAGACGTGATTGATATGTCTACGATCGGGTTTGATCACGACCATGCCCCCGACTCGATCGAGATGGTGCCCGGACCGCGATTGCGACGACAAGTTTGGCTAAAAACGTCCTCTGGGCAACGATTGGCGTATGCGACCTCATGGTGGGAGCAGAGCCATGTGGACGAATATTTGCAGAACCGATCGCTCCCCATCTGGGTAAGTCTCGCTCGATTGAGAACCGAGCTATATCGAGATGTAAAAGGTATTTGCTACGGTCACTCTAGCGTTTTGGAAGCAGCTTTTGAGCAACTCGGTCCCTTTTGGGGACGACACTATCTCTTCTGGCATCATGGGAAACCCTTGACGGTAATCTACGAGGTGTTTTCACCCTACTTGCAGAAATATCTCGGTGAGATGCAGCTTCACGGTTAAACGTCCCGAAATTTCCTGGGGTATCGAGGACGGCAAGGGCTTCCCCAGCAAACCTGCTGCTCTGGTAACGAGGAGAAGACGCTGCTTCTTGCGCCGACTAGGGCATTGGCTCCAATCTGAACGCCTGCACCAATGAAGCAGTCTGTTGCAATCCAAACGCCGTTACCGATCGCGATCGGAGCAGTCACCAGTCCAAACTTAGGGTCTTGAGCATCATGACTCCCGGTACACAGATAACTCTTTTGGGAAATCACACACTGCTCACCGATCTGAATCAACTCCAAACTATAAAAGACGACATCATCGCCAATCCAACTATGGTCGCCAATCTCAACCTTCCACGGATAGGTAAATCGAGCCGTCGGGCGAATCAAAACCCCTTTGCCAATGCGTGCCCCAAACAGTCGCAATAGTTGACACCGCATCCAGTTAAATGGGTGAGGAGACAGCGGAAACAGCACCCCCTGCACCAGCCACCAGAGCATTACATACCAGGTCGGACGACCGCGATCGAACCCAGTCTGGTCATATTGGCGTAAGTCAACGAGTGGCTTTGCATCTAAAACCGGAGGTAGTTTTGCCGATTCCTGATCCATTAATCTCCTCAAGAGTCAGTTTGGGCGACAGGTTGAGAAGTCGCCTCAGGAGACTGATTTTTAGCCGTATTCAGAGTGCCACCACACTGACGCAATTCATAGAGCTTCACACCAATCTGGTATTCATATTGGCTCAACAATCGCCCATAAATATAGCCTGCTTTTCCATCTAGAAAGCCCAGACGAATGATGTAGAAAAGGACAAATCGCAGCAGAGGCTTAAACGGAAGTCTGACCCAAATGTTTTTTAAGAATCGCTTGCGCTGCACGGCAGTGCCAAAAAGATTGGCTCCGATCGTGCCCTGCTCATCTTTGCCATTGAGTCGATTCAAATAAACCTGAGCTTCCCAATTTGAGTAGCGGTTATGGCGTTCTAACCAGTGATAGAGATCTTTAAAGTCGATGTGAAGCATATCTTGTTTTAGATATCCGACCTTTCCGGGCAAGATGACGTGCTCGTGAACTTCGTTATCACCTGTGTTGCGAATCTCTTCAGTTTTCAGGTTTTCATAGCGCCCCTTCGCATGGCGAAACAGACGCAAATTCCAGTCGGGATATTTGCCGCCATGACGAATCCACTGACCGAGAAAAAAGACTTTGCGGTTCAGATAATAGCCATCACACTCCGACTGTTGAATAGCGGTCTCGATTTCGTCCCAAAGTTCTGGTGGAATGCGCTCATCGCAATCGACAATCAGCACCCACTCATGGCGAAACGGCAGATTTTCGAGTGACCAATTCTTCTTTTTGGGCCATCGACCATTGAACTGAAACTGCACTACCTTAGCTCCGTAGCGTTCAGCAATCTCGATCGAGCGATCGCTGCTTTGAGAATCGACCACAAACACTTCATCGGCTCTGGCAACGCTCTCTAGACACGCTGGGAGGTTTGCCTCTTCGTTTCGAGCTGGAATGAGCACAGACACCGGAAGTTTAGGGAGCTTAGAGTTCATAATTCAACTATTAGGCGTGAGCGCGACCCAGACCGCAAGGTTAGCAGAATAATCGCTGCCCTACAGTGTTCCCATTCCAGAACGGTTGTCTCTAGGCTGGTCACTAATTTTAAACCTACAAGGCGATCGGTCTAACCCTCAGCACCCGGTTTGTTAGTGCTGAGGGCATAAGTCGGTTTGATCGGCAAAGAACTCTTCTTCACCTGGTAGAAGAGATTCTCATATTGACTCAGCGCCTGTTCAAACGAATAGCGCTCTAGAGCATATTGTCGCCCCTGCTTGCCCAATCGCTCGGCGTGTTCAGGATTTTTTTGCAACTCTAGAATCTGCTTCGCCAACGCTACCGGATTTTCTGGCTCAACTACGACTCCCCCACAGCTTTTCTCGATCGCTTTCGCAGCGCTGCCAGACCCAGGAACTGACGCAATGATCGGGCGACCGCTTGCTAGCAAAACCTGCGTTTTAGACGGCATATTAAACGAGACGACATTGTGCTTTTGCACGATCAGCCCCACATCGGCGGCAGCTAGCATTTCAGGCAAACTCTCACGCGGTTGAAAGGGCAGCAAGACTACGTTATTTACTCCACAGGTTTTGCAATAGCGTTTCAGCCTTTCAACTGCCTTCATCTCACCGACGATCACAAACACAATATTTAGCACATCACATAACTGTGCCGCCGCTTCTACAACGGTTTCTAACCCTTGAGTTAAAGCAATGTTGCCCGAATAGAGCACGACAAACTTGCCTTCGAGCTGATGGGCGCGTCGAAACACATTATTTTCTTTAGGAAGCGGACGAATAAAGTTGGTGTCTACCCAGTTGGGAATGCAGGTGATTTTCTCAGACGGAACCCCTTTGCTCTCTAGATTCTCAACAAATCCTTCGGCAATCACGCTGACGGTGTTCGCCGTCCGATACGCAAACTTCTCGATCGCTTCCAGCACCCAAATCAACGCCTTATTTTTAATCAACCCCATGTGAACGGCAGCTTCGGGCAAAATGTCTTGCACGTTGAGCACGATCGGGCAATTGTAGAGCCAGCCCAACAAAGCAGCCGGGGCGCATACGGGCAACGGCGGCACAGTTAGAAGAACCAAATCAGGTCGCCACCCTCTGAGCGCTTGAAAAAAGCTGGTACACACAAAACTGCTGTCTAAAAAAATGCGATCGAGCAGGCTCGGCTTGGGCTTAACCCAGACATAGCTGCGCTGAATCGTTACCCCATTTCGTTCTTCGGTTTCATAGAGCTTGCCGCGATATTGCTCATAGATTTCTCGCTGCGGATAATTGGGCATTGCGGTGATCACCCGCACTTCATGACCCCGGTTTGCCAACCCCTCTGCCAGCTCAGTCATGAGAGGTGCAATGCCGATCGGCTCTGGATAATAATTATATGAATAGATCAAGATACGCATAGCTGATGGACTCAGACGGTTAGGGGTGCGTTTCACTGGCTGCATTCGTTCTGAAGGTTTAATTCCTAATCTCTGAAAATTTTGACTCTCACCAGAAGTTAAAGATTCCTTGAATTATTTATAGTTAATGCTTTACTCATCATGCCCACTGAGTAAAAATAATCACACCGTGCTGTCGGTTTTGGAGAGACTAGGACTATATTCTTTCTACTACGCTCAGATTAACGTTCTGTAAATAGATTAACTTTTGTAGTCTGTTTAGATAGTTGAAGACAGGTTCACTTCTTCTACTCTTTACACTCTAAGAGACCTCTTTCTGGATGATGCCCACATCGATTTAGGCTCTTCTGAACAAAGCCGACGGTTGAGAACTCAGTAGATTTCCTACACGCTTTATGGAGTCACTATTCTCAGGTGAGTGATGAGATCCAGACCAAAGTATAAGATTAATTAGGTCATCGGCTCACTCAGCAGGTGGAACGATCGCAGAAAACAGTGCTGCATAGTCCATCTCGGCAAATGACATCGCGATCGCCTTGGTCAAAATCTGGCGCACTCCTTCTACACCATTTGTTTCTAGACCTGATGACTGAGCGGCTGAGATAAACAAATCAATGTCTTTTTTGAGATGCTTGGTCGGAAAATTCGGATTTTCGTAGTCTCGATCGAGCATTCGTTGCAATTTTTTGTCAAAGGTGGGCGCGTAAAGGGCACTTTTACGCAAAATCGCCATAAATGCTTGAGCGTCTACGCCCTGATGGGTGACCAACCCTAAACTGACTGCAAACGCACTAGTCAGCGCACCAATTAATTGATTAAGTGCCAGTTTAACCGCCGCCGCCGATCCGACCGAACCTAACAGGACTGGCTCCAACCCAAAGGTCTCTAAAAGCGTTGACCAGCGAGCAAATTGATCAGGTTCTGCGCCAACCATAACGATCAGTGCCCCCGATCGCGCTTCTGGAATGCTGCCCAGCACAGGGGCTTCTAGATAGTCGCCGTCTGCGGCAACCACCTCGCCTCGAATCGTCTGACTTTCATGAGGCGCGATTGTGCCCATCTGAATCACGGTGCGCCCTGCCAGTTG
>JBBQYE010000233.1:0-5427 GCA_038208945.1 Leptolyngbyales cyanobacterium
ATCTGCGAGAAGCTGTTGCCACGCAGGTTCGATCGTACCTCCTCCCGCTAATCTCAAGGATGGCACCTTAATCCCGATCGCTGTCATTGCCTCTAATCCCTGTTTGAGCGAAAACGCAACGCCTTCTAGCGCCGATCGCATCAGGTGCGATCGTGAGTGGTGCAGTCCCAAACCCACCCAAGCACCTCGCGCATTGGGGTCGAGATGAGGAGTGCGTTCTCCGGTTAAGTAGGGTAAAAATGTCAGTCCTTCACAGCCCGCAGGAATGGCGAACGCTTGGGTATAAACCTGTTGCCACGTTAGACCCAGCATATCGCGCACCCATTCCAACGCCAGTCCCGCATTTTGCATTGCAGCGAGGGTGTACCACTGCTGAGGCAACGCCGATCGATACAAATGAGTGCGGTTTTGAGGATCGGCAATCGGCTGATCACGAAGGCTGACGATTTGGGCACCCGTTCCGATCGTCAGTTGCACCACGTCTGAAGTCACAACGCCATTTCCGATCATGGCGGCGGCGGTGTCAGCGGCTCCAGCTACCACGGGCAAACCGGGCGGCAAGTCTAAATGTTCTGACGCTTCGGGAGTTAAATATCCCGCAATGCTGCTCGATGGAATCAGTTTAGGAAGCCAGTCCGATCGTAGATTCAATGTGCCGATAACCGTGGATGACCAACGATCTTTGAGCACGTTATAAAGCAGGGTGCCCGATGCGTCAGAGGGTTCTGTCGCGACCTCTCCGGTTAGGCGAAATCGCAGCCAATCTTTCGGCTGAAGTGCCCATCGGGCGATCGCATAAATATCCCGTTCATGTTTACGGAGCCACAGCAAATTCGTTCCTGCCATTCCGGTTGTGATCGGGTTGGCAAGTTTGGCGTGTAAATCTGCCCCGATCTCGTGATAGGCATAGAGCATTTCGCTCGATCGCGTGTCTGCCCAAAGAATCGCTGGATAAAGCGGCTGGGCGTTGGCATCGGTTAAGACAACCCCGTGCATCTGTCCCGAAAGCCCGATCGCGGTCACCTGTTTTCGGCGATCTTGAACCGCAGATTTGACCGCGATCGCCACCGATGCCCACCAATCTAAGGGGTTAATCTCTGCCCATCCTGGTTGAGGCGTTTGCACCCAATAAGCGATCGACGATTCAGCAATCGTTGTGCCATCATTGCCCAACAGCACCGCCTTTACCGAACTGGTTCCTAAATCAACGCCTAGCAGCATAATCTGGTTTAAATTTTGAACAGGACGCACGGATTTCCTTAAATGATCTAACCTTGACTCTAGATCTGAATTAAAATCCTATGTCTCTTCCTCATGTGGTTGTTTTTGGCAGCATCAACATAGATCTAGTGGCAAATACCCCTCATTTTCCCGCGCCCGGAGAGACGTTAATCGGTCATCGGTTCTCAACGGTTCCAGGTGGCAAGGGAGCCAATCAAGCAGTCGCGATCGCCCGTCTCAACCTCCCAACGGTGATGATTGGGCGAGTCGGAAACGATCGCTTTGGACAAGAGCTTTTACAAAGTCTGCAATCCGCGAAAGTTGAAACTAAGGACATCTTAATAGATGACTCGATTAGCTCTGGCGTTGCGCTCATTGCAGTTGATGATCACGGTGAGAATACCATTATTGTGATTCCCGGTGCTAATGGGCAGGTGAATGAATCTGACATCGAACGATTGTCGTCTCATTTAACGGGAGCTGACTCACTGTTATTACAGCTAGAGATTCCGATCGCAGCCGTCAAGAATGCTGCTCAAGCGGCTAAGAAATTGGGAGTTCGGGTAATTCTCGATCCGGCTCCGGCACAGTCTGATTTATCGATTGACCTTTATCCGCTGATTGATATCTTGACTCCTAACGAGGTCGAAGCCGCACAGCTAGTAGGGTTTCCGATCGAGAGTCCGGCTTTGGTTGCAGAGGCAGCCACCGTTTTGCAGCAGCGTGGAGTCGATACCGTGGTGATCAAATTAGGGGCAAAAGGCGGATTCTGCGCCACGCCCGATGAAGCGTTCTTTTTTCACGCTTTTCGAGTCGATGCGATCGACACCGTAGCCGCCGGAGATGCCTTTAATGGGGGACTCGCTGCCGCCCTCGCAGAAGGAAAATCGCTTCGAGAAGCTGTGACTTGGGGATCTGCCGCTGGGGCACTCGCTACGACAAAATCAGGGGCGCAAGCTTCACTGCCCGATCGAGCCACGCTGATCACGTTTCTTCAACAAACCAATCGATAAGCCTGCGGGCAATGCTCAACTTGGGCGGAATCTTGGGCAGATCATGTTTATGAAACCAAGCGGCTTCAGCGATTTCTGCTGGCTCGATCGTGATCTCTCCCTCCGCATAAACTGCTGTAAACCCAATCATTAATGAGTTGGGGAACGCCCAAGGCTGAGAGCCAAAATAGCGGATATCTTTGACCTCAATGCCCACCTCTTCACGCACTTCACGAATCAGCGTTTCTTCGAGCGATTCTCCTGGTTCTACAAAACCCGCCAACACGCTAAACATCGACGACGGAAACCGAGGCGACCGCGCTAACAAGATGTCTTCGCCACGAGAAATCAACACAATAATCGCAGGCGACAATCGGGGATAGTTGACCAACCCACAGTTTGGACAGCGTTTTGCTCGGTCTCCGACTATCTGAGTCATCAGAGTTGCACAATGTCCACAATATTGATGAGTCCGATCCCACTCTTTAATCTGAACGGCGCGACCACTCAACGCGAACAAGTCATCGTCTAACCTGCCGTATAACTCGCGCAATCCATGAGTCGCCATGTTTATAGGAATGACGGCATCTTTACTCAGTTCAGCCGAATAGCAGGGACGATCGTCGAGAGTGCCTAAAAATTGAGTACGAATTGGAGACAGCCCGATCTCAGTTAAGCTTTCTAGCTCAGGAATCTGAGTCTCATCGCCTTCAGGGTAAACGAGTAGTTGATTTTCCACGAACGTAAACCACCACGATCGTGACGGTTCTGTGGGAGGAGTCGCGCTAGAAATAAAAGTTCGGTGCATGATCGACACTCAGAATCGCCCTTATGCTAACACTTGTTCTCTAAAGCAATAGAGAGGGTAATCCTGCCCGCTTTCCCGGATTTGCAGCGAGTAGAGTAGAACCCATCTGAGTCCGATCGTGAATGCTTGTCCCCTCTCCACTGGGGAGAGGGCTAGGGTGAGGGTAAAATCTGAGCTTCAGCAATCAATGCAGCAACGCCAAACTTTGATTTATGGTGAGTCTCTGGGAGGGGCGATCGGGCTAGATTTAGCGGTCAAGCATCCTGAAGCCAGCGAATTAATGATGCAGCAATCCAGAGATTTGTTGAGTTGTTAGAGAGAGGGCGCATGGCGAACGAGCCAGCGATGCAGCCCAACCATCACGATCGCCAATGGCATCAGCAAAGCGGGAATGACTTCTAGCCCAGCTTGATTAGCAGCCCATCCGACGATCGTCGGAATCGATGCAGAACCCAGACTACCCACGCTAGCGAGAAACCCAATCGCGGCTGGAACGATCGGGGCAGCAACGCGCTGCGGAGTCAGCCAAATCATCGCCGGAAAAATAGCCGCGAGACCCAGCCCCATTAGAGGCAAACTCAACCACTGATTTGGCAGCCCCCACCACGTCAATAACCCAATCATCAAGAGTGCTAAAGAAACGTCGATCATGCGAATCGCTCCCAGATATTTAATCAGTTGACCCATCGCCAATCGTCCTAGCGTTAGCCCCAACCAATAGCCTGCAATACTATAGCCTGCAACCCATGCAGGGATGCCGCGACTGACGTGTTGAACCGTGTATGCCCAGTTGCCGATCGAGACTTCTGTGCCAACATAAATGAGCAGCAAAAGACTGGAGACGAGCACGAGTGGAGTCTTCAACGCCTGACGAAGATTTGCTTTAGGATTGTTATTTATTGCAGGTTTGAGCATCATGGGCGGATAGCGGTGCAACACTGCCCAGAGCATCCCAACGATCGTTAAGCTCACTAATCCTGCAACCACAAAATAGATATGTTGCCAATAAAAGCCCAATGTTAAAAGAGTCGTGGCGAGGATTGGACCTAACAGCGCGCCAATCCCATAAAAGGCGTGGAGCATTCCCATCAGGTTGGCATTTTTCTGATCACTGGCAATAAACGTGTTGATTCCTGCGTCGATCAGTCCGGCTCCTAAACCGAGCAATATCCCAGCAGCCACCATAACCCACCAGTGAGTCGTGAATGCGTAAATGCTGAGAGCGCTGGTAAGTGAGATTGAAGCAACGAGCAGCGATCGGGCTAACCCTAGAGAACTGCTGAGAAGACTGCTGGTTGCCGCCGCGATCGTATATCCGATCACTTGACTAACAAACAAAACGGTCACTGTTGCAGGAGTCAACTGATAGGTTTTTAGAATTGAAGGCAGCAATACTCCTAATCCACCTTCGGCAATGCCAATGGCAATAAAGGCGTAAAAGGCTAATGCAACGCCAATCCAACGGGAATGAGTGGGGTTTGAGTTTGATACCATGGATGACTCCTTCCAGAGTTTCCTCACTCTAAGTTTGTCATCTGAAGCCAACCAAGCGTCTACTTATTGTCACAAGTTCTATATTTCTAGGATGCACCCAAATGGTCGTTATTTCTGCTTAAGCCATCCTTACTCCCACTCAAGCGATCGTCAAGAAGGGTGAATCTGTCCTTATTTCTCCATAAGCTGTCCTTACGTCCGCACAAGCTGTCGTCACTTCCACTCAATTAGTCATTACTAACGGTGAAGCGTTCGTCACTCAGGGTAAAGCCGCGGCAAAGTTCAGTTGTGCGATCGACACATCGACAGGCTCAGATGAAGCGAGTGCCAACAGGTTCCCCTAGTGGCGTTGCTGCATTGATTGCTGAAGCACAGATTTTACTCTCACCCTAGCTTTTCCCCAACAGGAGCTACCGTGTACACACAAATCCTCGTAGCTTCGTTTGAGTCGGCTGATGCCCCCTAAATACCCAAAAATTGGGGGACTTTGAGATGAAACGAGGCTTTAGAGGTCAAGCCATTGATCTGGCTCAAAGTCCCCTAGAATGGGGCATTTAGGGGGCGAGGATCTCAGCAATGACCGATCGAGCGGCTTGAGTATGCACGGTAGCCCGAAAGGAGAGGGGACAAGAGTTCTGGCTTCCTTTTCCCCAGGAAGAAAGGTTGGGCAAAGCTCTCGCCCCCTTGCTGAGGCGTGCATTTCATATCGGCATTCAGCACCGCCCCCTTAGCTCGCAAGGACACAAGCAGGCATCCGCCCGCTATTTCAGCATAATTACCTGTTGAGGGCGAAAAATTCTTAGAACAAACGCACAATCTTGCGTCTTTCACCGATTTGAAACCCTACGTTGATCAGCCATCCTGGTTTTATCTACATTCATTGCAGGACTGCATCGATGACTCGCAAAAAAC
>JBBQYE010000234.1:0-5402 GCA_038208945.1 Leptolyngbyales cyanobacterium
GAGCAGGTGCATGATGGTCTTAATGTGATGCAGTTCCGAAAATTCGGGCTGTCTGAGAACTTCTGAGACTCCGCTAATTAAAATCTGGGTTGGCAGCGCAGATGATTGTGAAAGGCGACGAGTCAGATCCGTCAGCAATGACGTGAGCGAATGGCTATAGCGTTCAAACTCGCGTCCTAATTCGCTCCAATCGAGGGTGGCGAGATCGGCAGGCGATCGGCCTCTCAGTTGCTCGTTTAAAAAGTTTGAGAGAATTTGCAGTTCTCGATCGACGCGTTCGGGATCAAGTTTGCTGTCGTCTTCGGATTTAGGCAACTCCATCAGCAGCGATCGAGTTTCATAAGAATCGGTGACAACAATCAGCATGATCCGCTCTGGGTCAACCTGCACAAGCTGCAAGTGGCGTAACTCAGTCGTGCGAGTCAGCGGCATCGTAATTAGCGTGATATAGCCGCTTAATGTTGAGAGAATTTGAGCCGCCCCGCGCAGCAATGCCTCAAAGCTCCACTCGTCACCGTTGAGACGACAGGACAGCAGTTGCTCAATTTGACTGGTCGCCTCGATCGAGGGTTTGATCAGATTGTCTACATAAATTCGATAGCCTGAATCAGACGGAATTCTCCCGGCTGAGGTGTGGGGCTGATAAAGCAGCCCTGACTTTTCTAAAACACCCATCGCATTGCGAATCGTGGCAGAACTGACGCTGAGGTTATATTCTTTCACCAGCGCTTCTGACCCGACTGGCTCGGCGGTGGCGATATAGTGACGCACCGTTGCCCAAAGAACCTGCTGCTGACGGTTTGTAAGATTGATAGGAAGGGACATTTTTAAATAAACAAGATTACGATCGCAGTCGTCTAACACTCAAAACTCTGAATCACCCAACGCAGATACACATCAAGGCTGAAACTAAGATAGCAGATTCTTAAGTTTGTCTTTTATTTCAGATCCGCGTCGTAACAAACACATCAAAACGAGTTGGCTCATCGTCTCAGATCAATTTTATTTATTCTGACTCTTGCTACCTTTCTTACCCTTCAGAAAGCTAAAGTCGAGCTAAGAGGCGAGTTTGCTCCAAGAGAGGTAAGACTGATTTGCGGCGGCGGCACGAGTCCGATCGCCCTGAGCAGGGAGTTAACCCTATCCGTTCTGAGCGACCGTTGCCACGATCGTAGCGATCATCAGACAATCTGAAGCGTCTTAGGGTCAGGGATAGAGTTACCCTCTGCTTGCCAAGCTTCCAAATACATTTCAATCACTTCTTCGCCGCTATGAATGGCTTCCTCACGGGTTTTACCATGAGTGCAAGGCATCACTACTCGATCGGCAAACTCTAGAATCGTGACTAGGAAAAGCTGATCTTCGTCAGACCATTTAACCGTCATGCTGTATCGACTCATGAATCCTCGTCCTCCTTCCTTAGTTCCAGTACAGCGAGTAATTTTGCGAGTTGTTTCTCTAGATAGAGTGGTACATCATCTCCATCCTTTCCTGGGATGGTCAGCGTTTTTCTGAGAAGAGGATGCTGCCAACGCTCATGGCTACCCTTGCCGCGCTTGAGCAAGTAAACAAACCCTTCACGCGCAATCTGAGCTTTCAACTCCCGAATTTTTCTGGGGGGGATGTCTGGCTACTCTAGCTTGTCTTCTCACGTTACTCCTCCTTCCAAGCTCAAGAGGCGAGTTTGCTCCAAGAGAGGTAAGGCAGAGTTGCGGCGGTGGCACGAGTCCGATCGCTCTGAGCAACCAGTTGACCACACGCATCCCAAGTGCCAGCCATCAGCATCATGCGAGAGCCTTCGCCCATCGAAATTGGGGCACTAAAATCACCACACTTCACCTGCATTGTTTCAAGATCCACCGTGATCTCAGCGTGAGGATCGGCAGTCACCATTTCCTGCAATCGTTTAGTTGTCGTAGAATCAGCCGCCACACAGGGAATGCCCATCACCACGCAGTTACCAAAAAAGATTTCAGCAAAGCTTTCACCGATGATCGCCCCAATTCCCCACTTAGCGATCGCTTGCGGCGCGTGTTCGCGACTGGAGCCACACCCAAAATTATCATTGACCACGAGAACCTTAGCTCCCTGATATTGAGATTGATCAAACGGATGTTGACCGTTAGATTGTGCTCGATCGTCGGCAAACACATCGGCTCCTAGCCCGTCAAACGTGACGCACCGCAAAAAACGGGCGGGAATAATCCGATCGGTATCGATGTCGTTCCCCACCAAAGGAATACCGCGTCCTGAGACTGTCTTGACTTCGCTGACCATGTTCACTCGTTGACTTCAGTTTTCTTATTTTCCCACATCAAATTAACCCATGACCCAAATAGATGATGGATTCACCCGATGCTGTAGAGACGTTTCGGTGAAACGTCTCGCCGATCGCGCCATGACCCACAACCCACCCGCAGTCAAGGTCATCCCAACCACAAAAAAGGGAGATAGATGAAACTATCTCCCTTCTAAAGCTTATGGAACGATCGGAGATCCCTTAAAAGATCGACCTATCGACACTAGTAGCGATAACCGCTGCTGCTACTGCTGCTGCCATTGTTGTTGCTGCCGGGTTTGTGAACAATAAAGCTCATCACCTGACACTGCTTGATGTTGTCAAACGCCACAACGCGGATGTAGCAGTTTGAGTACTCAGAGCGGCACTGCTGCACTTCATTGAGAACTTCTTGAGGGCTGGTTGCGTTAAACAACGGCAACTTCCACATCGTCCAATAATAGGTTTCGGGTTCAGACGTTTCGTTAAACTCGATGCAAGGGAAATAGCCTTGGTCGATCGTGTACTGAATCTGACGCGCAATTTGAGCATCGGTCAGCGCAGGGAGATACGAAAAAGTTTCGTAATGGCGCTCTTTAGGCAGAGTTTTCATGGATTTCCTCGATCGCAGGTTTTGCGTTTTTAAGGTTAGGGCGACTCGTCATAAGCCTCTTCATTAGAAATCTCTGACGAGTCAGGAGAAGAACTGGGAGTCGTCAACTCGAATTGCGTGATTCGTTCTAGCTGCTGGCGGCGCTGCTCCATGTTGGCTTGCTGAACCGTCGATCGCAGCATCTCTGGCAAAAACTCAGCGATTTCGTTAGCAAGATGCTCTCTCACCGTCAAAATGCGGAATGCAAGGTCTTGCCGTTCTTGAAAGAGTGCCTGCATATAAGCTTCACCGTCCTGAATCTTTTCTCGTGCTGAGAATTGATGCAGCCAATAGGCACGCTTAGGTTCGGTTTCATCCAACTGGGAAATCACCACCCGCACTGCCTGATAAGTCAGGTAGCTCGTGAGCGTCTTTGTCGTATCTTTCGCAATTCGCTTGAGATCCATGAGCGAAATAGTTTAGGGTTTGGATTTTAGATCAAACGTTAACGCTAAAATCCAAAACCCAACATTCAAACAGGTGATCAAACGGTATCAACCGCCTCAAACTCAAACTTGATTTCCTTCCACAGCTCACAAGCAGCCGCCAACTCAGGAGACCAACGGCAAGCTTCACGAATCACGTCGCCGCCTTCACGCATGAGGTCACGACCTTCGTTACGAGCTTGTACACACGCTTCAAGCGCAACGCGGTTTGCGGTTGCACCCGGTGCATTACCCCAAGGGTGTCCTAGGGTGCCGCCACCAAATTGCAGGACAGAATCATCGCCAAAGATGTCCACTAACGCAGGCATGTGCCATACGTGGATACCACCCGAAGCAACTGCCATCACACCCGGCATCGAAGCCCAGTCTTGGGTGAAGTAGATGCCGCGAGACGGATCGCGCTCAATGTAGTTTTCACGCAGCAGATCGATGAAACCCAAGGTGATCGCTTTGTCGCCTTCGAGCTTACCGACAACGGTTCCGGTGTGAATGTGGTCGCCACCCGACATCCGCAAACACTTCGCCAACACGCGGAAGTGGATGCCGTGGTTTTTCTGACGGTCAATCACGGCGTGCATTGCGCGGTGAATGTGCAGCAAGACTCCGTTGTCGCGGCACCAGTGCGCTAGCGTGGTGTTGGCGGTGAAGCCAGCCGTTAAGAAGTCGTGCATGATGATGGGCATTTCGAGTTCTTTGGCGTACTCAGCCCGCTTCAGCATTTCTTCGCAGGTTCCAGCCGTACAGTTTAGGTAGTGACCTTTGATTTCTCCGGTTTCTGCCTGAGCCTTGTGGATCGCATCTGCCACAAACAAGAAGCGATCGCGCCAGCGTTGGAAGGGCTGGGAGTTGATGTTTTCGTCGTCTTTGGTGAAGTCTAAGCCACCGCGCAGACATTCATAAACGGCGCGTCCATAGTTCTTAGCTGACAAACCGAGCTTCGGCTTGATGGTGCAACCCAGCATGGGGCGACCATACTTGTTAATTTTGTCGCGCTCAACCTGAATGCCGTGAGGAGGTCCTTGGAAGGTCTTCAAATAAGCAACGGGGATGCGAAGGTCTTCTAGACGCAGCGCTTTCAGAGCTTTAAAACCAAACACGTTACCGACGAGCGAGGTCAGCAGGTTGGTGACAGAGCCTTCTTCAAACAAATCTAACGGGTAGGCGATGTAGGCGATGAACTGGCTATCTTCGCCCTTGACAGGTTCGATGTCGTAGCAGCGCCCTTTGTAGCGATCGAGGTCGGTCAGCAGATCTGTCCACACGGTCGTCCAGGTTCCCGTGGAGGATTCTGCGGCAACTGCGGCTGCGGCTTCTTCGGGGGGAACGCCAGGTTGAGGAGTCACCCGGAACGCTGCCAAAATATCGGTATCTTTAGGCGTGTAGTCTGGGGTGTAGTAGGTTAAGCGGTAATCTTGAACCCCAGCTTTATACCCAGCTTTAGCCTGGGTTTTGGTTTGAGCGTACGACATATCTCCCTTCCTGTTTAAATCGTCAAATCTTTCTCAGCAAGCAGCACCAGCAGCGCCCAGACAATCTGCCTGAACCACGTTTGGTCGTCAACTATGTACCTTACACCGATGGGGGATCGACTTTTCACATTTGATCCCAAAGTTTAAAGTCAAGTTTTAAGAAGCGCCTCGCTGGGTGACTTATTGACATCTTCATTAAGGATAGTATCAGGATTTTGATAAGCAATACTTGAGGAATTCTGTAGCATTAGATAAACGATCGTTATCGATTAAGTCGGTAGGTGTCGCTTTGTAAAAAGAGATTAAGCGAGGCTTTAGAGATTGTCTTGTAGAATCTCTGAGGCAGAAACTGTGATGGTCAAGCGTGGAACCCACTGAAGATCAGTATCTCGTGCTGAATGCCCTCGAAACATTAGGTTTCATTGAAAGAAGGCTCTATGATCCAGAAATCGGGGTTTGGTGTATCGAAACCGCTAGCCCCATTTTGGCGATCGCCTTTGTTTTAGCCGATGGTGAGATTGTTCCTATTTACTGGCTGCAAGACCCATGAGAGAACC
>JBBQYE010000235.1:0-5392 GCA_038208945.1 Leptolyngbyales cyanobacterium
AGAGTGACTTATGCCCTGAATGTGTTTACACAGCCATTTCGAGATGTGCTGGGATTTTTATTATTCTTTAGAGAACTGGGGAACGGTGCCAGTAATCTATTTGGTCCGACCAACAATCGCAATTAGCAAGTCTTACAATCAGTTTACCGAATACTTTGTGTTCCTATGACTCCGCCCATCGTTAAGCGCTATCTTCTGGCTGTCGATCGTTACAAATGGGCAATTCCAGCCGGGGTGTTTGTCGGCATGGCGGCAGCAGGTGTGGTGGTGTCTCTCCCTGATCCAGCACCGATTTATCAGGCGAATGCTTTACTCGTGTCTAACCGTCCGCCGATCGCTTTTTCAACGATCGGCACTGAGGTCAGACAACCGATCGAGACGTTTACCAGCGATTCTCTCGTGCCCAAGGAGATGATCGAAGCGGTTGCTAAAGAAGTGGGCGTTCCGCCGCTAGAGGTGGTGAGGAACACAAAGGTAGAGGTAGACGTGCCCAAAGCGGCAAAGGGGCAAGCGGCTCCGACGGCTGGGTCGGCTCAAGTCGATGTCGCTTATAGTGATAGCGATCCCAAACGAGCGATCGCCGTCGTTCAACAATTTAGTCAACGCATTGTTGAACAGAGTCGTCTCAACAACTCCGCTCGATTGCGTGCGGTGATCGACTCGATCAATCAACGGTTGCCCAACGTGTCGGGCGATTTGAGAGCCTCAGAACGAGTGCTAGAAGAATACGATCGGGTCGAAGGACCGCAACTGATCGCGGCTCAAAACGGGACGCTGATCGGCGCAATTACAGGCAGTGAAAGTCAGCAGCGACAGCTACAGCTACAGCTTGATGGCACCAATGCCCAGCTTCGGAGTTTAGAACAGCGACTAGGGCTAGACCCCAATCAGGCATACGTCTCGTCGGCTCTGAGTGCTGACCCACTGTTAGCTAGTTTGCGTGCCCAGATTCAGCAAGTCGAGGCACAAATTTCTCTCAAAAGCAAAGATCTGCGTCCTGAACACCCAGATATGGTGAACCTCCGAAAACAGCAGCAGACACTAGAGGAGCAGCTTCAAAAACGAGCCGGAGAAGTCGTGGGCGGCAATGGGGTAGCGGCTCCATTTTCTAGCAGTGTGCGAAAAGACAGCAGCCTCGACCCGGCTCGACAGCAATTAGCAAATGTCTTAGTCGGACTAAAAACTCAGCAGGAGACCCTCCAGCAGCAGTTAATCTCAACGGCACGATCAGAGAAGGATCTTCGCCAACAGTTTTCGATCGTTCCCAATCGGCAGCTAGAGCGCACCCGCTTAGAAGATCAAGTCCGGCTCAAGAAGGCGCTTCATGACCAGATGCAACTCAAATTAGTCGATGCCAAAGCCGCAGAAGCCGAAACGGTGAGCAGTCTCAGTCTCGCCAAAGCGCCGTCACTTCTGCCGACTCCGCCCAAAGTTAGTAAGAGCAGTCCCTTAACGCTGGCGATCGGGGGCTTAGTCGGCTTGCTTGTTGGAGGCGGTTTGATCTTCCTGCTCGACACGATGGAGGGCAAATTCTACACCGAGGAAGATTTGCGAGAGGCACTGCGACAGCGAGATGTCACGATTCTGGGTGCGCTTCCGTTGGTGAAAGTGTGGGATGTCAAAGACTCGCCTGTTTTAATCAAATCCGACTCGCCTTATTTTGAATATTACGAGCGATTTCGCAGTAAGCTGCGGTTGACAGAAGGCAAGGCGCTGCGAGTCATTTTGTTGACGAGCACGATCGCCGACGAAGGCAAAACAATCAGTGCCTATAATTTGGCGATCGCGTCCGCTAGAGCCGGAAAACGAACGTTATTGATTGAGGCAGATCTGCGATCGTCCTCTCAAGCAAACTATGTGAATCTGACGGCTGATCCAGATAGCGTTATTGAACCTTTGCGCTATTACGGACAGATCAGTGAGTGTGTCCGTCTCGCGCCAGATGTCGAAAATCTCTATGTCGTGCCGAGCGTTGGTCCACAGCGTCAGGCAGCGTCAATTCTCGAATCGAGCGAGATGCGGCGACTGCTCGAAGATGCCAGAGGGCGTTTCGATCTCGTTGTGCTGGATACGCCCGCTTTGAGTCAGTGCAATGATGCCCTATTGCTAGAACCCTATAGCGATGGATTGGTGCTGGTTACTCGTCCGGGGGTGACTCAGGAGAGCATTTTGACTGAAGCGATCGACCATCTGACCGAGACAGAAGACCACACTTTACTGGGCGCAATCATTAACGGAGTCGATGTGCAATTTTCTCGTGCCGTTGAGGACGCGATGATGGTTGAGGCGCGAAATTCAGCGATCGACCGTTCTGCAAAACCGTCTACATCTGAAAAAGTGACCACGAGCAATCGCTCCTAGACCTCTGGCGGAGTTTTTTAGTTTCAAAACTCTGATCGTCGTTGCTATCCCGCCCTGAACTGAAGTTCGGGCGAGGCAGAATCGCAGCGAGAGAGTTCTATAAAACACGCCCTAATCTCTAGTGAGGCAACCACCCAGTCACGGTTTCCCAGAGCAGCCAAGCATTCACTCCGGCAATCAGCAAAGCAACTGCCCAACTCAACAGCTTGAGCCAGAAAGGGTTGACAAACGTGCCCATCAGTCGGCGATCGCTCGTAAACATCACTAGCGGAATCACAGCAAACGAAAGCTGCAAGCTCAAGACGACTTGACTAAACACCAATAATTTCCCGGTGCTTTGCTCGCCAAAGAAAATGATGGTGATTAACGCGGGGACGAGAGCGATTAACCGAGTGGCGAGACGACGTACCCACGGGCGTAAGCGCAGATTTAGAAACCCTTCCATCACGATTTGACCCGCCAATGTAGCGGTCAGCGTAGAACTCTGCCCAGAAGCCAACAGCGCAAACGCAAAAATCGCACTGGCAGCCCCAACTCCCATCAGAGGCGAGAGCAGCTTATAGGCATCCTGAATTTCAGCCACCTCATGATGCCCAGTCGTGTGAAACGTGGCGGCTGCAACAATCAATATGGCTGAATTGATCAACAGCGCAAACCACAGCGCCACCGTCGAATCGAGGGTGCTAAATTTAATGGCTTCCCGCTTCTTTTCGATCGTTGGCTCCCAGGCGCGAGTTTGCACGATCGCTGAGTGCAAATACAAATTGTGCGGCATCACCGTTGCACCCAAAATCGCGATCGCCAAATAAAGCATCTCTGAGTTCTGCACGATCTCTGCTTTAGGAAAATATCCCTGAAGAATGCCCCCAAAATCGGGACGGGAGAAGATTACTTCTGCCAAAAAGCACAGCGCGATCGTGCCAACCAGCGTAATCACCAGCGCTTCGATATAGCGAAATCCTTTCTTTTGCAGCAGCAATAGGACGATTACATCTAGCCCCATTAGGCACACGCCCCACACAAGCGGCAACCCAAACAAAAGCTGTAGGGCGATCGCGCTGCCCAACAGTTCTGCGAAATCACAGGCAGCGATCGCCAACTCACAGAGCACCCACAGAATAAACGAAACGTTTGGGCTAAATGCCTCACGACACATCTGCGCCAGATCGCGACCCGTTGCGACTCCCAGTCTCACGCACAGCGTTTGCAGCAAAATCGCCATCAAGTTAGACAACAAAATCACGCTTAAAAGCGCGTATCCAAATTTTGAGCCGCCTGCAATGTCAGTCGCCCAGTTTCCGGGGTCAACATAGCCAACTGACACCAAATAACCTGGACCAGCGTATGCCAAGAATTTGCGCCAAAAGCCTTTAACACTGGGGACTGGGATGCTGCGATGAACTTCAGAGAGGCTAGGCATCGCAACAGTCTCTTGGAAAGGCATTCACTTAAATCTCCTGGACAAAAAAGATTATGAAAAGAATATGAAATCATGATATCGCAAAGAATGGGAGTAGTGGAAGAAGTCGTCATTTCAACGACTGAAATTGCAGATTCACTTCTCACCGCAAACATGAAATCAAGGCTAACACTGGCGATCGAGTCCTACGTCCTTCTTCGGTCGCAGAAAGCACTCTCTAATCGGGAATAGACTCTTGAGAATCACCGGTCTATTCAAACGTGAGGTTTGTGCTTTGGAAACGTGCGGACGAGATACCAGAAAACCGCGACATTCACGACAAAAACAATTGATTTAAGCGCTGAAAAGCCTTTTACTAACTCATAGATTTCGGGTGGAATGCTGATCCCCACCAGCATTAGCACTAGGATGTGCGCCCAAGGTTTTTGATGCCATAGCCCGATCGCCTCGATCGCCGTCACGATCGCGTAAGCCATCGCCCCAATCCCACTAAATTGCAGCGTTCTAGAATCAAAATTAAGAATCTTGTCTAAGACCCATTGAATAATTCCAACTTTGCCTTCAAGCTCATAATTTTCAGCAAAATCTTGAAGCCCTTCGTAGTTTTTCATGGCTAACAAGAGCGCGATCGCCGTCACCATTAACAGCGAGGCAACAAACATTTTATAAAACACAATGGCAACCAAGCCAAATGGACGCTTCTGCAAGTGACCTCCTAAGATTTGGGGGCGTTGCTAAATCGATCTATGAAGCACAGATTTTACCCTCACCCTAGCCCTCTCCCCAGGGAGAGGGGACAAGATTTCTGGCTCTCTTCTCTTTGGGGAGGAGGGTTGGCGAGGGCTTCGCCCCACTTTGTGAGGAGGGCAATTCATAGTTGTATTCAGCAACGCCAATTTGGACTACGCTTCCTTCCTATTCTGCATCTATTGACAGACACCTCTCACGGTATGATATAGCCCGCAGAGGAGGATCGAGGATGATTAAGAGTCCTGATTTCACCCTCGATTCCTGATTCCTTTATAAAACACTCATGGCACAGCAATATCGCATCACGCTTCTTCCTGGCGACGGCATCGGTCCCGAAATTATGGCGATCGCCATTCAAGTTCTCAAAATCGTTGGTGAGAAATTTGATCTGACATTTGCGTTTCAAGAGGCGCTGATTGGCGGGGCGGCGATCGATGCCACGGGCGAACCACTTCCCGCAGAGACGTTAGAGCGCTGCAAAACCTCTGACGCAGTGCTACTAGCCGCGATCGGGGGCTATAAATGGGACACGCTGTCCCGACATCTGCGTCCTGAAACTGGGCTGTTAGGGCTGCGATCGGAATTAGGCTTATTTGCAAATCTGCGTCCGGCGACCATTTTGCCGCAGTTGATTGATGCGTCTTCTCTCAAACGCGAAGTCGTCGAAGGAGTCGATATTATGGTCGTGCGCGAACTGACAGGCGGTATTTATTTTGGGCGACCCAGAGGAATTTTCACGACTGAAACGGGCGAAAAGCGCGGTGTCAACACGATGGCATATACCGAATCGGAAATTAATCGCATTGGGCGAGTCGCCTTTGAGACGGCGCAAAAGCGCAGCAAACGGCTCTGCTCGGTTGA
>JBBQYE010000236.1:0-5392 GCA_038208945.1 Leptolyngbyales cyanobacterium
GGCGTGCTACCTTGAACCATTTTCTGAAGCCAGCTTACAAAAGGAATCACCTCAAAGTATGCCAGGGTTTGCACAAATCGACCTGCATCCCATTGAGCCATTTGCTTATCCTCACGCACTAGACGATCTTCAGCTTAACGAATCTAGCGATGACATTCTGCTGCAAAACTGCGTTAACCTCCAGATGCAGAGTGTGATTAGAGCAGCATGGGATTTCAGCCACCGGGTTTTGGTCAAAAATTTATTCAGACTTCGCTGGGCACGATCGCCTATTACACGCCAGTTGGGGCACCGTGGACGATCGACGATTCACAGCCAACGATCGTGTTTCTTCACAGCTTTGGGGGCGGCTCGTCTGCCTACGAATGGTCAAAAGTGTATGTGGCCTTTGCCGATACTCATCACATCATCGCACCTGATTTAATCGGTTGGGGCAACTCTGCCCATCCAGCGCGAGATTATCGAGTTGAGGATTATTTGACCACGATCGCCGAACTGATTCAGCAAGTCTCATCATCGCCTGTAACAGTGGTGGCATCGTCGCTGACGGGCGCGATCGCGGTTCGTCTCGCAGTGCAAAAACCAGAGCTTTTCCGATCGCTCTATCTCGTCTGCCCATCGGGATTTGACGATTTTGGGCAAGGGGCAGGGCGACGAATTCCTCTGCAAATTATTAATACGCCGATTCTCGATCGCTTTATTTACACAATTGGGGCGACGAATGAGATTGCCGTCCGCAACTTTTTAGAGCAGTTTTTGTTTGCTGATCGGACACGCATCACCGACGAAATGGTTGCCGCTTATTTAGACTCTGCCCAACAGCCCAACGCTGAATATTCTGCCCTGGCATTTTTGCGAGGCGATCTCTATTTTGACTTGTCTCTATATTTGTCTCAGTTGACGGTGCCCACGTCGATTTTGTGGGGCGAGTCCGCACAGTTTACCAACGCGGCATTGGGGCAGCGATTAGCGCAGCTAAACCCACAGGCAGTGCGAGAATTTCAGGTTCTATCCCAAGCTGGAGTGCTGGCACATCTCGAACAGCCGGGAGTCGTGACAGGATTGCTGAGACGTTGGTTAACTCAATCGCATCTCTAGCAACGATAGATTCAGATTTAATGCTGCGGCGGCTCATTCGTTTGTTGCTGAAGCTGTTGGATTTCCTCGATCGAGAGTCCTGTTCCACGAGCAACCGTTTCGATCGATAACCCCTCTCGTAAGAAGTTGAGCGCGATCGCCCGTTTCTCATCTTCCTGACCTTCTCTCCTGATCGAGCGATAAACACTAGATTCCTGCATGATATCTCTCCGTAATATGCGATAAATGGTCTCATCTTCTAATTTTAGACCCGCTAAAATCCCTGATGCTGCCATCAGATTCGCTTTCGTTTGAGGATCTGCAATCTGATCTACCTGTTGAGCCGCTTGACGTAACGTTTCCTCTGCATCTGCACTTTGACCTAGAACTGCAAAGGGAATCAGTCCAGGATATTGCAGGAAAAGCGAAGCAGGCTGCTCCCATAACCGGATAACATCAAACTCATGGCGCGTGCGTTCCATCATAAAGCTGGTTTGATGAACCAACTCTGAGCCAGTCTGCTTGAGATAAATTACGACTTGCCGCATCGGTTTGGTGGGGTCTTTTCGATACATTCGCACCCGGTAATCCAAAATGCGGAACGGAATCGTGTTCTTAGGAAGGGTTTGAAACTCGATATGCAAGACGGACTCATCTGATTCTAGAAGAATCAGGGCATCGGCTCTAATCGGGTCAAGAGAGAGTTCGGAGGGTTGAAGTTCTGTTAGGGTGACAGCTTTTCCCAGTAGCCAACTGGCAAAGTCAGCGGAGAAGTGTTCAGCTAGAAATCGGCAGGTGTCGTCATACATGGGGAAGATTGTACAACTGGCTACACCGCGTTGACTTCGAGTAAACTATCGAGAATATTCGCGGCACAAAGACTCGTCAAATTCGCGTTCGTTCAAAACAGGTGGCTAATCTCGCAGAAGTCATGCCTCTACGAGATTGCTCGATCGTTACTTGGTGGGCTGAGTCGCACGATTAGGAAATGGTGCATCCACAAAGCCAAGCTCTAGAAGTTGCTGATAGGATTTTTGCCCCAAATCGCGAGTCGGCTGTTGACTGCCAATAATCTGAACCAGGAGCGGCACCGCTAATTCGGGCTGATTTTGTGCCCGATGCACGAGCGCCAGTTGATAAGTAGACTGGTCGCGCATTTGAGCTGCTTCAAGGGCTTTTTTGCGCTGGCTGTCTGCCACTCGATTGTCGATTCCAGAGAAGCTAGTCGCCAATTGTTGATAGAAATTTGAAAGCTGGTTAAATACCTGACGCGCTTCTTGCAGCTTTCTAGTCGCTAATGGATAATTCTGACTACTAACGGCTTTGTTTGCCTCATCCATCAGCCGTTGCCCACCCTGAGCACTGAGAAGGCTATCGTTTTGGACGCGGACAGAATCGTTATCAGGTTGAATCGTGCCAGGAGGGGACGAAGGTGCAGGAGTTTGGGCACCTACGGCTCTGGTCAAAGTTAAACTTGCCAGAACTGATAGCGAAATCAATCCTGGGAGATAAAGGCGACGAACAGTTCCAGCAGCTACCATGAATGACCTTTTATAGTGACAGGAAAGAGGACAGTTTTAGACTCTGGTTATCTTATCACTACGCGACTGTTTCACAGTACGATCGCCATTAATGACAACAATCCAGCAGTTTCAAATCCCTAGTTGGGTTGTCTCGACGAAAATCTTCTAAATTAAGTTCCGAGTCAGTTAAATTGCAGTCAGATTTATGAGGCATCTATGACGAACCCCTCTAACTTGCCGAATTCTGCTCAAAATAGCCCCGCTAACGCCAGTGTCTCTGAAGAAAACCGGGGCAAAATTCTTCAGCGTGGGGGAGAAGAGTTGCTGCTAGAAAAGGTGGACGATCGCTTCACAGTCCATGCTGGGTCAGGTCAGCAAGCTAGAGACTTGGCAAACCAATTTCCGGCAACGATCGCCCCCGGCACCGCTCCGCCTGAGTTGACAGAATTTGTGGTCGATCCTGCCCAAAAAGATCAGGTGCTAAACGACATTCGCCAAAATCACAATGTCGAATATGCCAGCCATGTCTATCAGGTCAAAAATAGTCCAGCGTCGCGAATTTATTTGACGAATCAGATCACAATTCAGTTCACGCCGACGGTCAATGCCGCAACGATCGCCGCTATCACCTCTGAACTGGGGCTAAGACAGGTGAAGCCGATCGTCGGAGTCAGCAACGCCTTTGTGTTTGAACTCACCGCCGCCGCCACCGAGAACCCGATGAAGATCACGAATCGGCTGATCGCTCGCACCGATGTGATGACCGCAGAACCCAACATAATCGTCAAAACCGAGTCGCACTATCGTCCCAAAGATCCGCTCTATGGTAAACAGTGGCACCTCAACCACACCGGAGGAGCCGGATTAGCGTCAGGTTCTCATGTGTTTGCCGAGCAAGCCTGGGATATGACGCGGGGCAGTCGCTCGATCGTGGTTGCCGTCATGGACGATGGTATGGATCTCAACCATCCCGATTTTCAAGGAGTCGGTAAAATCGTCGCTCCGAGAGACTTTAAAGGCGACGATTTTGACCCGGAACCCGATGAAGCCGGAGAAGATCACGGCACCTCTTGCGCGGGGGTTGCCGTCGCCGAAGAAAATGGATTTGGGGTGGTGGGGGCGGCTCCCGGCTGTGCGCTGATGCCCATTCGGACGACGGGATTCTTAGATGACGACGCGATCGAGTCTCTGTTTGGCTGGGCAATGACCAAAGGCGCGGCGGTGATTTCCTGTAGCTGGGGACCGAGTGCCGTTTACTTTCCGCTATCGCTGCGACAACGGGCGGCTCTGACTCGCGCTGCCACTGAGGGACGTAACGGCAAAGGCTGCGTGATTGTGTTCGCGGCTGGAAATGCCAACCGTCCGACTAATGGCACGATCAACGAGTCGGGCTGGGAGCGCAATGCGATCAGTGGGGCAACGCAGTGGTTGGGTGGATTTACCGTCCATCCCGATGTACTGGCGATTTCTGCCTGCACGAGTCTGAGCAAAAAAGCCGCCTACAGCAATTGGGGCGGAGAAATTGCGGTGTGTGCGCCGAGCAATAATGCGCCGCCCGGAGTGGGATTGCCCGACTTGGGCTATGTGGCAACGCCGCCGCAAATCAGAGTTCAGCTTCAGGGTTTGGGGGTGTTTACGACCGATCGGGTCGGCGCGGCTGGATATGATGCCAGTAGCTTCACTTCAGATTTTGGCGGCACGTCGAGCGCAACGCCTCTCGTCGCTGGGGTCGCGGCATTGGTGCTGTCGGCAAATCCTGATCTCACGGCTCAAGACGTGCGCCAAATTTTGCAGCAGACCGCAGACAAAATTGTCGATAATGATGCCGATCCCCAGTTGGGTTTGCGCAAAGGCACTTATGAGTCAAATGGTCGCTGTGATTGGTTTGGCTATGGCAAAGTCAATGCAGCAAACGCAGTTCGGGCGGCAGTTCAACGACAGGCAATGATTGCGGCATCATCGCGATCGATTCCCGTGCAAAACAATGCGAGTGTTGCGATTCCTGACAACAATCCTCAAGGAATCGTCAGCGTGATCCAAATTGCAGACAGTGCGATCGTGCGAGATATACAAGTGGCGTTGGATATTGATCACACTTATTTAGGTGATTTAGAAGTGAGTTTAGTGTCACCTTCTGGCAGTGTAGTGATGCTGCAAGGTCGCACATTGGGACGAAGAATAAAATTGCAAACGATCTACTCGCTGCAAACTACGCCAACGCTGAGAAAGTTTTTGGGGCAACAGACTCAAGGACGCTGGCAGTTACGCGTCGTAGATCAAATCGCGAATGATGTAGGAACGCTAAATTGGTGGAAATTAACGCTGGGCGCTTAAAGACTACATTTTAAGTGAAAGCCTCGATCGAGCCTCGTATAGCTCTATTTCGATTCAGAAAAATTGATCGAGAACTATTGAATTAAATTCACGGAGGACGATTAACCTATGACGCTTACTGTAAAGGAATCCAAACCCTATACCGATGATGAATACCTTTCGCTGGAGGTTGAGTCAGACAATCGCAATGAATATCGCAACGGAGAAATTGTCCCTATGACAGGAGGAACACCTGCTCATAATGAATTGATTCGCGCTTTAACTGTGGTTTTGGTTTTGAGCTTAGGACTGCATCGCAAGCCTTCTTACTCGGATGCCATGATTGTGTCGCGACCGATCGAGTTAAAACCGGGACGCAAAGATACTGTGATCAATCCAATTGTGATTGCGGAAGTGCTGTCTGATTCGACCAAAGCTTACGATCGAGATGAGAAGTTTGCGGCATATCGGACGATCGC
>JBBQYE010000237.1:0-5373 GCA_038208945.1 Leptolyngbyales cyanobacterium
CTCAACCCTCGAAACTCACAACTCTTTTTAGACCATCATCAGATCGACTTTTTCGCCCTCGACTTTGGGAGGGGTCGGGTTGAGATAGAAGTCAGACAACAGTGAGAACAACTCACGATCGGGCGAGTCGTTGGGCACAACTCCTTCGGGATTCGCTAAAATCTGGTCTGCGATGTTGAGATAGTAGTCGCAAACATAGTTCAACGACGGATCTGTCTCTGCCATCTCAAATAGGGTTTTGCCTTTGACACGAGAGACGCGGATGTCTTCAATCAGAGGCAGCACTTCTAACACAGGCATCGGCACGGTATCGATATATTTGTCGATCAAGTCGCGCTTAGAGGTGCGATTGCCGATCAGACCTGCTAAACGGAGCGGGTGAGTCCGGGCTTTTTCGCGCACAGAGGCAGCAATCCGGTTGGCGGCAAACAGGGCATCAAAGCCGTTGTCAGTCACGATCAGGCAATAGTCAGCATAGTTGAGGGGGGCAGCAAATCCACCGCACACCACGTCGCCCAACACGTCGAATAAAATCACGTCATATTCGTCGAAGGCATTTAGTTCTTTGAGCAGCTTGACGGTTTCACCTACCACATAACCGCCGCAGCCTGCACCTGCTGGAGGTCCGCCTGCTTCTACGCAGTCAACACCACCATAGCCTTTGTAGATCACGTCTTCGGGCCAGACATCTTCGTAGTGATAGTCTTTTTCTTGCAACGTGTCGATGATTGTCGGAATCAAGAAGCCCGTGAGGGTAAACGTGCTGTCGTGCTTTGGGTCACAGCCGATTTGCAAAACTTTTTTGCCGCGCCGCGCCAGAGCAACGGAGATATTGCAACTGGTAGTCGATTTACCGATTCCACCTTTTCCATAAACTGCAAGTTTCACTAATTGTTTCTCCTAATCTTTTCTTAAAAATGGGTGAGCGTTGGGAGCTTAAAACAGGCGATCAGCCTTGGTTTCTATGACTTCCAATCGAAACCAGCCCTATGTCTCTCATCTCTGACTGCATTATTGACCATGTTGCTGATGATTGGAAGAGGTGTTTTAAATGAGTTGGGCAGTAAACCGATGAGAAGAATCGAGATAAGTGGCCAAATCAGATTGAGGTAGCCAGAATCGCCACAAATCGAAATTAAAGGTATTTTAAGGCTTTTATAGCCTAGTTTTTATAAAAATAAGAACAATAGACAAATCAAGATAGAACTTCAAGTCTGTGCGAGTTCTCGTATTTAGTGTTCAATCTCCTGAATCAAGGGGTTCGATCGGCTCTAATTCTCGATCGAATCTGTTTAAAAGCAGTGGATTCTAGAGATTGATAGCGATTGATCCTCGATTTGCTGGGCGGTTAGGTTGGAGAGAAGGAGCAGCGATCGAGCCAACCAACTTCTTTATTAAGAATGGTGAAACTTTTCGAGTGAGACACTTTTCCTAACAAAAAAGGCACCTTTCGAGGTGCCTAAAGAGTTTATGGAACTTGTCTGTTATTGAGCGGGTTTAGCGCGGCGCTGGCTCTTGTATTGCTGCATTTGGCTGCGTTGCTCTGGAGTCAACACGCCATCCATTTGAGCACGAGACGCTTGTCTGATCGCCTTGATTCTGGCTTCTTGGTCGTCGGTCAAATTAAGAGACTTCCAATTTTGACCCCGCTTCATGCCTTGACCGCGATCGGCTTGAAGTTTTGCTCGCTGCTCAGAGGTGAGAACGCCTTCAACTTGCTGGCGAGTGCTTTCGCGAATGGTCTTGAGGCTCGCTTTTTGAGCGTCGGTCAAATTGAGTCGATTCTGCTTCTGCATTCTCTGACTCGTCGGTGCAGTCGGTGTCGATTGAGCATGAGCCACCAAAACAGGAGCCGCCGAGAGCAATAGCGCGATCGCGCCGGGTAGTAATAAAGAAAGTTTTTTCATGGAGATTGAGATTCCTAGAGTGTCAACAAGCCAACTGAGTAGCTTTGAAGATTAGACAGCGGCTCGATCGAGAAGGTTCAATTCAATCTGACAAAGTTTACTGCCGATCGAGGGCTGACTTGTCATATTCGATCGCGCCATAGTCGAGTTTGATCATCCGATCGGCGACGTGAAAATAACGATCGTCGTGGCTAATCACAAAAATGGTTTTTCCCTGGTGTTTTAGTTTTGGCAAAAACTCAGTGTAAAAAAGCTCTCGAAACGTCGGATCTTGATCAGATGCCCATTCATCAAACAAATAAATCGGACGATCTTCTAGATAAGCGGTGAGAAGACTGAGGCGTTTACGCTGTCCTTGAGAAAGCTCTGTAGTCGAAAGTCTGCCATTAGTAATGGTGACTTTGTGATCGAGGTGCAGTTGTTTGAGATACGCCTGAGCCTGAGAATCCAAATCTGGATTGTTGATGCCGAGAAGTCGATCGAACAAATAGAAATCGGCGTAAATCGCAGAAAAGTGTTGCCGATACCATTCTCGATTTTCTGATGTAATCACCTGTCCGTCTAACCAAATTTCACCCGCATCAGGAATGTAAAGCCCCGTCATCAGCTTCGACAGCGTAGACTTGCCGCTGCCATTCCCCCCGACAATAAACACCAATTCGCCTGGACGAAAGGCAAGATTAATCGGACCCAAAACAAAATTACTCTCTTCTCCCGGTCTGTCATAGTGGTGGGTGATGTCTCGAAACTCTAAGCGCTGCCAATGGGGATCGATCGTCGCCGGAACGCTGCTAGACTCCGATCGACTGCGAAGCGACAACCCCAAAAGATCAATTTTTTCGAGAGAGACACTCGCTTGACTCAGCACAGGCAACTTTGCGACGAGCTTCTCTAAGGGCAACGTCGCATAAGTAAAGATGAGAATGTAGCCCGAAAGCGTTTGCAACGGGACAGCCAACACTTGAGGCAACGCAAACAGCACAAACCCGATCGCAAAGAAAAAGATCAGCCGACCCCAGCTACTCGCCATCGAAAACAAAATCAACGCACTGACATTGTGACGACGATATCGGGCAGAAGCGGCTTCCAGGTCATCGGATAAGAAGGCTTGGCGGCGATCGTAGTGCAGCTTGAGTTCTTTAATGCCGTCGGTGATGGTGCGAAAGTGCTTAAACAACTGGTCTTGATCGTCACGAGCCAGCCTTAGAAATTGATAACCCCGTTTGAGCAGCAACTGCGTGGTAATGATGGCTAACACAAACAGCCCCATCACCATCGCAAACCCCTGCCACGAGAGCCAGCAGATATAGGCAAACGACCCGACGATCGTCGCCAAATCAATACACAAATAAGGAAAAAGAGCGACTGCACTGGCAACCGCATTCACATCCTCAGTCAGCGTTGCTAAGATGCGAGCAGTGCCCAACTGTTCTAAATGGCTCAACTCTGAAGAGAGAATTTGCCGACTCAACCCCAATCGCAAGTTAAAGACCGCGTTTTGCGACAACTGCACCAGCGCCACCTGCGAGATCACACTCGTTACCAACGAGATCACCGCTAGCGTGACAAAGATGCCTGCGATCGCGCCCACCGCACCCCCTGACCCAATGGCTCGACTCGCCAGCGCAATCAGAGCCGCACTGCTGCCCCCACTAATAAACCCTGTGAGAATCGCGATCGCCACCATGGTGCGCGAAGACTGGAGTAGAAAAGAAAGTAATTTCATTCGAGGGACAGGGAACAGGGAATAGGAAATAGGAGTCAGGGTTAGCTTTGAGACCTAAAACCCGAAACCTCTCTGTATTATGAGCAAACACGGGTAAATTTGGGCAATCTAAAATCTGACAATTGCAATCTAGACGAGTGCCTTTGTGTTTTCTAAACCCGTTAATGACTCTCACTTGAGCTTGATGCTGCCCATTTTCTTAGAAGGAAGCACTCAAGCATTGACCCTTGACTCTACCCTGCAAGAGTTGCCTCTTTATCAGTTTCAGTCAGATTTGAGCTGCTTAGGAATTGAAATGGCGCGGGTGTTTGAGCAACATCCTCTGCTGCCGGGAGTGATATTTGTCGAGCAAGAGCGGTTTGTCGGCATGATTTCGCGGCAGCAATTGCTGGAGTATTTGCTACGTCCTCACGGCGTGGAGTTATTTTTAAGTCTGCCGTTGCGGGTTTTGTCAAGCTATGCGCCCAAATCTTGGCTGATGTTGGCAAACACCACATCCATTTTGAGCGCGGCACAGCAGGCATTGCAACGATCACCCGAATGGTTGGCAGACCCGATCGTGGTTCAACATTCGTCGGGTTATCACCTGCTCGACGTTCATGCGCTCAACATCGCCTATTGGCAGATTCGCGGCATTGAGACGCAGGTGAGATATGAGCGGCTTCAGTTGCAAATGCTGCAAAGTGAGAAAATGGCAAGCCTGGGGCGTTTGGTCGATGGAGTCGCTCACGAGATTTTAGATCCAGTCAGTTTTATCTGGGGCAACCTCAGTCATGTGTCTGACTATAGCCAAAGTCTATTAGCGCTGATATCGGCTTACCAAAAAGCTCTGCCGCAGCCGACTCCTGAAATCGCTCACATTCAGGACGCGATCGAGCTTGACTATCTGCGCGACGATCTCCCAAAAACGCTAGAAAGCATCAAAACGGGTGCAGAACGCTTATCTAAGCTGGTCAATGGTCTCCAAAACTTCTGTCACATCGACGAAGTGTATCCCAAACCCGCCGACTTAAACGAGTGTCTCAACAGCGTGCTGCTGCTGCTCAAAAGCCGCATTAGCAGCGAGATTGAGATTGTTAAACACTACGGTCAACTGCCGCCTGTTCCCTGCTTTGTTGGGCAACTGAGTCAGGTGTTTATGAACCTTCTCAGTCGGTCGATCGACGGGTTGCTCAATCAAGCAGTCGGCGATCGTCTTAGCTCGGAGTTGACGCGCGATCGTTCCTCTAAGATTCGCCCTCGCATTACAGTTACAACGGATCTGTGTACGTTACGCGAGAGCGACACTCGGTGGGTTTCAATCCGCATTTCTGACAATGGTGGCATCACATCAGAGACTCAACACCAACTAATTGAGGCGTTTGAGAGCGATCAACCCTTTGCTAAAGAAACCAGTCTAACGACTAGCTATCGCATCATCACCGCTAGACACGGCGGAAAGTTTAGGGTGTTTTCTCGCATTCATGCTTCTGATGTGGGCATCCAGGAGCCAACCAGCGCAGAGTTTGAGATTTTGCTGCCTGTTGCCTAGCCCTCTAAATATTCGTCATCAAGAAGAAATGAGCCTTTGGCAAATCGCACACCCCAATAGCCACCGGGACGACGATCGAGCACAATGCCTTCTTCGCCAATGTGAATCACGTCGGGGGGACGCAACATCGGCATCGGGTCAGCCGTTTTCACATAGGGCGGCAGCGCAATCACGCGGACTTTGGAACCGATCGCAAATTCTTTAGGCAT
>JBBQYE010000238.1:0-5311 GCA_038208945.1 Leptolyngbyales cyanobacterium
CTCACCTCTTTAAATTTTTCTGCCACGATAGAAGTCGTGCCGATGCCAACCATCAAAAGCTGTGTAATCCAATTATTGCTATCCATACTGGTTTCCTATGTCGGGTGCCGCAAAAGCCCGTTGAACGATCGACAAAATGGGGTTCTAATCGCTAGACATTTTGTAGGGAATTCAAACTTCTTCGCTTCTGTTTATATTCTGTCAAATTGCAAGAGCATTCACAGTCGCGAAGTCCGTACCTCAAAATACTTTGACTGCATTCTCTGACAAAATCTACGCCCAAGGGCAGAAAGTTCCAGATTTTTGAGGATTTCTCTGATAACGTCTTAAACGGTGTGATGAGCGGATGATCTGATGCTAATCGAATGGCTCAAAGTGAAGGTTCCGCCAGAGTTGCGGGAGCGATACATCCAGAAAGATGACGAAATCTGGACTCCACTGCTGTCTAGTTATTCAGGGTTTGCCGGAAAGGAAGTCTGGATCAATCCCAAAGACCCAACGGAAATCGTGATGGTGATTCATTGGGAAAGTCAAGATGGGTGGAAATCGATTCCTGCTGAGACATTAGAGGAGACCGATCGCCAGTTTACTGAAGCGATGGGTCAGTCGTTTCCCTTTATCGAAGAGGGCGACTATCAAGTCCGCAAGTTTATGCAGCGACCTGCTTAAGCAAAGTCTACTTAACCCTGCAATTTGCTAGATTAGCATCGGAATACACTCTTAGAATCTGCTGAAATCGATGCCCGACTGTCCTCTTTGTCATCAATCGGTTGACGCTCAAGCGATCGTGTGTCCTTATTGCCGCACGACGCTCAAAGCGCATGGTCATCCCGGCATTCCGCTTCATCGTGCGACGGGAATTGAGCCGTTGTGCAAAACCTGCATTTACGATGCAGATGATTCGTGTACTTATCCCAAGCGCCCCGACGCGAGAGAATGCACGTTGTATAGCGATCGGGTGGCTCCGATCGCGAATCGATCCGTCAGCTATGGCAATAACTTTCTCAGCAAAGCCTGGTTGAGACAAAATTTGGTCTGGATTGTCCTCATCGGACTCATCGTTTTAAGTCTGTGGCTGGCATTGAGCAAACGCTGAGATGATGCCATCGAAACATTAGACAAAGTGACCAGGAGGGAGGGCTTCACCTAACATCAGTTCCCAGTGAGACGACTGATTTTGCCACTCTTGTAGCTGTTGATAAAGCTGCGTTTCTTGCTGACGATCGACCAACAGATAAAGCTTCTCAACGCCCTCTTTTACTTCAGTTATATGATAATCATCATAGGTCTTAGAGATTGAGGCAAGCACTTGCGCTAACTGCGATCGCTGCTCTTGCTGGGCTTGTTGGTCTTGATATTGCTGCTTTTTAGCGAGAAAATACTGCTTCCCTTTCACGCCAGGAGGAGCCGAAACGGGCAACTCGCAGGGAGTCAGCTTCAGCCGATATTCTGCTTTGCTTTCTAGTCGGGCAAGCTTGGCTAAATAAGAGTTTTGATGGGTGCCTAAGTGTTCGAGAAGACTCTCTTGTGAGACAAAACAGGTGCCAAAGCGCAGCGGCAAAATTGTGGTTTGCCGAAATAATTCGCAAATCATCCGATCGTGGGTCAACACCACTTGCACGAGGTGGCTATTATCCGTCTGCAAAACCTCAATCTCTAAGTCCGGTTCTACCAGCGCAGACAGTTGACCATTTTCTACAACCTGCACCTCTCCCGCGATGCCTGCCAACACATTCAGCGGTGGGGTCGAAGCGTGAAAGAACGCATAGATATACATAGCGGGAGAAGATTCCTGGGAAGCTGCAACACCGATCGCGGGGCTGCTTAGAGTTTAACGTGGGAAGGGTTTGGGATGGAGTTGATCGTGATCACTCGCTTAAATCTGCTCGGTGGTACTGTAATTCTGGTTGATACAACCTGGCTTTTGGGTATGACGACAGACGCGCTCCCAAAGCGTTAATCGCGTAGAGACTGCCCCGGTTGAAAAGATCACCCGATCGTCCCCGATCAGTTTGATGATTTTGACCCCACAGACCGAGCAAACTTGAGTTCTATCTTGACTCATAACTAATGTGGAAATAACAGATCGTGTCGTTTCGATTCAACAAGCTTAACGCCAAAGAATGCAGCAAAGAGTAAACTTTCATCATCGTGTGACTTTCCCTTCAAATGGGCATTATTCGTTCATAGCTCCCTTGTGGCTGTAAGCAAAGGTTTTTCTGAAATGCGTCGTCTCTTTGTGTGTGTGGTAGTGATTTCTTGCTTGGGTTCGCTGATAGATCACGCGATCGCGTCAGCCAGCACCAACTCTACGGCTCCGGCGGTTGATCCGGGTCGTGATTATTGGATAGCGGCTCAAAAACTGGCTCAAAATCATCTGGTCTTGTTAAATCGAATCGAACAGTCACTTTCTAGCTCAGATTCCGATCGGCTACGTGCAGTGAGAGGGCAAATTTTCTTACAGACTTCTGCGGTCGATCGCTTTCTTAAAAGCAGTTATCCTGCGCCAGAGGTTTTGTGTGCTTCAAACCCTGCCAACAGTGGAGCCGGAAGCGTTGCCGGAACCGATGCCGTTAGCTTAGAAGAAGCTCAGGTTTATTGCGCGTTGTATTCGTCTGCTCGTGACTTGCAGCCGTTGAGAGCGCAACTCGACCGACGATCGGGCATGGTGGCGGCAGATCCTGCGCGTCCCTCGTCTGACCCAAATCGGAGCCGTCTAGCCCTCGATTCGTCTCTAAGAAGCCCGATCGAGATAACAAATCCAGTTTTACCTGCGATCCAGCCACCTGATGATAGTTTGGCGATCGTGCGATCGAGCCGAGATCGCCTGGTTCAAGTTCGGTCTGCTTTTCCGGTGGCGGTTCGATTTGCAGTACCCACGCCAGTCATGCAGAGTCAGCAAACTTCCTATGATTTATATCCTCAAGAGTTGCAGCCTTACACTTCGTTTCTGTCGCAGCCTCATACTGGAATCGCCCGTCTGTTGCCCATTGAAGCGTATCGCAATGCATCCAGCACCTTAAAAAATAGACTAGCCCCGACGGTTGCCGAACAGCTTCCTTTCGCGATTTTGATGCAGAGATCGAACGGGTTGTCACCTCGGTTAGCGATTCAGATTAAGGGGGATAGCTTTCAGATCGTGCAGACCGATTTAGATTATGGGTTTATGACTGATTTAGGAGAGGTGGCGATCGAGACGCTCGTTCCGCCTTCTGTTGAAGCGTTGCCAAACCCATCAGACGCACTGCAATTCTTCTATAAATACCGTCCGCCGTTAGAGCTAGAAGCCATTCAAGCTGATCGCCACCGCTTTATCACTGGGAAAGTCAGCAATCTGAATCTAAGTCAAGCCACCGCCGCGCTGAACCGCACTTATTTAGTGCGATCGATTCAGTTCAAAGTGCCTGAAATCATCACATCAGGACGAGCGTTGCTGCCGCGTGAACGCTTCTTTCTTAAAGATTTGCTCAACACACCCAGCAGCGATTTGCTGTTTGCCTTCCGTCCGGTTAGTCGTCGTGCCGATGGCAGCTACACCGTGCTGTGGAAGATTTTGGCGCAGTTCTCTGATCCTCAGATTCGTGACCTCGATCGCTATGTTGTGAGGAGCAGCACCGATCGATGATTTTCTATCACACCTCAACACAAGCAGAAGTTGCGATTCGAGCAAAAACCGCGTTAGAGAGTTTGGCTCAATATGACAAAGCCATCGTCACTGAGATTCAACCTGCTTCTGCGTTTTGGCTTGCCACTGGGGAGCATCAGCAGTATTTTGAGAAGCGAGAAACAACTCCTAAACTACAATGATTTAAGGGTTGCTCTAAGAACGCCAAGCCAGTGCTAGGTCTCTTTTGAAACTTCAGACGGACTGCTTCTCTCTCTTCTTGTTCAGTTTTCTGGAATTTGCCCTGCTTTTTTCTACAATTTTGCAAAGCGATCGTAGGCTCTCCGATGAAAGTGAATGTCTTTAAAATCCCACAACGCTCTCCTGATGATGTGAGTGCTCTTGATGAGTTGATTCAAACTCAAAAACTGAACCCTATGACAATTGCAGCCATATTGGGAAAAACCGAAGGAAATGGCTGTGTCAACGACTTTACTAGAGGGTTTGCGGTGCAGAGCTTGAAAAATTATCTCACTCAACAGATCGGCTCAGAGCAAAGTCAGAAAATAATCTACATCATGTCAGGGGGTACAGAAGGAGTACTCAGTCCACACTTAACGATCTTTACTCTCGAAGGGTCACCCCTGACTGAGCTAAAGCACAAAGGGTTGGTTCTGGGCAGACATCACACGCGAGACTTTTTGCCCGAAGAAATCGGGACGCTGGACATGGTGAAAGTCGTCGCCGCAGGAGTACAAACGGCGATCGAGGATGCAAAACTCATTCCAAAAGACGTTCACTTCGTTCAAATTAAGTGTCCTTTGGTCACAGCAACAGAGCAAACCAAAAAGCAGGATAGCTACACCTCAATGGCGTTTTCACGGGGTGCATCTGCATTAGGGGTTGCCGTAGCACTGGGGGAAGTATCTTTAGAGCAAATTCAATCGAGTGATATTTGTCAACGGTATGAACTTTACTCTAGCGTTGCTTCCACCTCAGCAGGGTCGGAATTGAAAAACTGCGAAATCTTAGTGTTAGGCAATGCTGACTCAACCAGTGCATTTGTCATCGGTCATAGCGTGATGCACCATGCATTAGACATTGAAGCGATTCACGCAGCTATTCAGGCGACCGGACAGCCGCGCGAACAAGTTGTGAATGTGTTTGCGAAGGCGGAAGCAGACCCGACAGGCAGGGTGCTAGGCTGCCGTCACACGATGCTCGATGACTCAGATATTAGTCATACTCGAATGGCAAGAGCGGTGGTTGGAGCCGTGATTGCTGCGGTGATTCAAGACCCAATGATCTATGTGTCTGGTGGCAGTGAACACCAGGGACGACCTGGAGGCGGACCAATCGCGGTGATTGCTCGACAAAGTGAAAAAAGCAGCGACCTCACTCGCTAGACTTCACAATCTCATCGGGCTAGCTGTTCGCGCCAGTCGCCGTTTTATTCGATCGCTCTAAAACAGTGGGATTAGAGGCTGCTTATGATCGATCGTAGTCCAGCAAGTCTAAAATCTCGTGAGCCGCCCGATCGCATACGCCGACTTCTCCGACAGCGCGACGCATTTCTTGATAGTCTGCCAGCATTTTTTGACGACGATTGGGCTGCAATAGCGCGATCGCCTCTTGCGTAATATTTTCGGCTGTCGCTTCATCTTGCAAAAATTCGGGAACGATGCCCTTCATTTCCACCAGGTTGGG
>JBBQYE010000239.1:0-5292 GCA_038208945.1 Leptolyngbyales cyanobacterium
TGAATCGACCAACATGACTTTGAGAAAAGTGATCAAAAATCATCGAGCGTTTCCCACCGATGACTCTGCTCTAAAAGTCATTTACCTGGCAATCCAGAATATTTCCAAACGCTGGACGATGCCAATTAAAGATTGGAAAGCGGCTTTGAATCGATTTGCGATCGAATTTGGCGATCGTTTTCCACTCTAACTTTTTACCTTTGACACAAACCTATTGACATACCCTCCCCCCTCCCACGCCACCTGGCATACGGGTCCGTACCAAGGCGGCTCGATAGAGTTGAATGTCAACTCAAGCACTAAGTTTTGGTAGCCCCAATCGGTCGAAGTAAGTGTTACTCAAAGCGATTTGGACACCGGGGGTGTGGCACATCCGCCAAGGTCCCTTGCTACTCCACGCAGTGGTGTGAGCCAGAGACTGTTGAACCCCCAGTGCCATTAACGCCTGCTTGCGTCGCCGATAGGTTTTCCATTGTTTCCAAAGGGCACATCGCAATCGGCGGCGAATCCAGCTATCGAGGTCTTTGAATTGTCGAGTGGTTTCAGCAAACCCAAAGTATGCTTTCCATCCGTGCAGGTAGTGGGATAACTGGGCTATCCGTTCCTGCCAATTCATACAACGGGTACGACGGGTTAATTGTCGCACTCGTTGCTTGAATCGTCGAATGGACTCTGGAGCCACTTTGCGGCGGTGAAGTCCACCGCTACCCGTGAAGCTGAAACCTAGAAACTTACGCGCTCGGGGGCGAGCTACTGCACTCTTGCTCAAGTTAATTTTGAGCTGAAGTCGCTGGGTAATGAATCGGCTAAGGCTAGCCATGACCCGTTCTCCCGCTCGTTGACTGCGGACATAAATGTTGCAGTCATCCCCATAGCGCACAAACGGGTGTCCTCGTTTCTCCAATTCCTGGTCCAATTCGTCTAAAACAACATTGGAAAGGAACGGCGATAACGGTCCACCTTGGGCTGCTCCTCGGGTACGAGGACTGACTAACCCATTCTCTAAAACACCAGCTTTCAGATACGCTCGGATTAATTGGAGCACTCGGGCATCGCTGATCCGTTGGGACAGAGCACTTAAGAGACGGTCATGATTCACCTGGTCGAAGAATTTCTCCAGGTCAATATCGACTACCCATTCATAGCCTGTCTTGAGGTAGGTTTGCGCTTGGGCTACGGCTTGATGGGCCGACCGTCGCAGGCGAAATCCATAGCTGTGCTCTGAGAACGTCCTATCCCACTTTGCCTGCAATATCTGCAAGATTGCCTGTTGGATCAGACGATCTAAGACAGTTGGAATGCAAAGTTGGCGCACGCCTGAGCCATTGGGCTTGGGAATTGCCACTTGCCTGACAGGTTGGGGACTATAGCGCCCTTGGAGCAACCGTTCCTTGATCTCAAGCCAGTGGGCTTTGAGGTAGTCCGGCAATGCCTGAGTCGTCATTCCGTCCACCCCAGGTGCTCCCTGGTTCTGCATCACTCGCTTCAACGCTGGCATTAAATTACTTCGCTGACAGATTTCCTCCATTAACGCTTGATCAAACATCGGGCTTTGGGAAGGCTGTCCCGCTATGAGCAAATCAGCCGTTTCTTCCCTTCCTTCAGGCTTCACCTGCTCTGTTGGAGAAAACGCTTCTTGCGAAGTTATCTGCCTTTTAGGATTACTCATATGTTCCAGGTCCTATTCACCTCTCTCTATCGTTTGAACCTTCAGCGAGTCGCCTGGCTTACTATGTTCGCTGCTGACTTCTGCGGTAGGTTCAAAGCAGATTGCTCCACTCTCAGTCCCAATCGGACAGACCGCAGATCTCCCGGAGTAAGTGCCCACACTTTCGGTACACAACCGCTGGATTTACGTTGCCGGTACTTGATGGATATGGACTTCGTGATCTCATGCTCACTCGTCCCACCTTCACGCCTCCTATCCAGTTTCTGTTCGTCGGCTCATACCTTTGTTCCACGCTTCCTTCAGACCTTACCTCGCGATAACGCCCTTGCGCTTCACTACCCTTCACCTCCATCAGGTTGGGAGAGGACTTTCACCTCCTAGCATGTACACATGTCCGGCACACATCAAGAACTCCGCCGCAAGCGGACGGAGTATGAGACAGCCACTTTTTTAGTACTTCTTACGCCCCAAGGGGCGGGGAATCTACCCTTGATAGGATTGAAGCGATGAGCATGATTCGTAAAGGACAAGTGAAGGGAATCAGCAAAGGGAAGAGTGTGTCTCAAGCAAAGTTTATCGAAGAACTCTTTGGAATTAGCGCTTAACGGAACGCGAATGAGATACTTCGTTTGTCGCTAAAAGTATTTGCGACACAACCGGTTTTTGAGCAGCCTAAAATCCAGATTCTCCATCAGAAAAATGAGCGCTTGGGTTCATTTTCACCAGAATTGCGTAAGACCCAAAATAATGTGAGACTCGACATGTAAACCAGCGGGGTGGATGACTGCTCCGCTGAGTTTAACTCAACTCCGTTTAGGGACTAGAAGCCGACTGAACTGAGCATAGGCAGAAGGAATCACAACGAGCGTTAAGACCGTTGAGGAAAATAGACCACCCAGAACCACGATCGCGAGTGGATGCAACACTTCTTTTCCTGCCCCATCGCCAATGACGAGCGGAAGCAATCCGACCGCCGAACTGAGCGCTGTCATCAGAATTGCAGGTAATCGCTCAACCGATCCTTCTATCAGCACTTTCTGGAGCGGCATTCCATCCGCTAACTTATGGTTGTAGTTATCCACGAGCAACAATCCATTTCGGGTGGCGACTCCAAACAGTGTGATAAATCCCACCATTGAGGCGACCGAAATAATGCCACCACTCAGCGCGACCGAAATAACTCCCCCTATGAGCGCTAACGGTAAATTAACCATGATCATCACCGTCGCTGAAACAGACTTCACGGCTAGATAAATCAAAACGGAGATGACAACAAAAGAGAGTCCTCCGAAAAAGATCAAACTTTGAGTGGCGCGTTCTTCGGCTTCAAACTGACCGCCGTATTCGATGAAATAGCCGCTAGGAAGTTGAACGCCTTGCTTAATTTTGGCTTGAAGTTCATCGATTACCGAGCGCAAGTCTCGTCCACGAGCGTTTGCCGACAGCAGCAAACGGCGAGACACATCTTCTCGATTGATGGTGTTGGAACCCATTCCATAGCCAATCTGTGCGACTTGGGCGATCGGGATTTTCTGACCTCCTGGCGTGTCGATCAACAGATTCTGAATCGTTTGAACGTCTTGTCGGGCATCGGGCTGAAGCCAAACCACCAGATCAAATAGTTGCTGCTGCTCCAAAATCTGGGAGGCAACGCGACCATTGAATGCGGTTGTAATTGTCTCAGACAAATCTCCTGCTGTCAGACCATAACGAGCCGCGGCAGCTCGATCAATCTTAATTTGTACTTGCTTAATCGGGATTTGAGGTTCCAGTTGCAAATCGACAACTCCCGGAATGTTGCTCATCACCGTTCTCACTTGTTGACCCAGAGTTCGCAACTGATCCAAATCGGAACCGTAAATCTTGACGGCGATGCCAGCCCGGACTCCCGAAAGCACTTCATCGAAGCGATCGCTAATAAATCCCCCCACATTCGCGACGACTCCCGGCAGTCTGCTAAATTCCTTTCTTAGCTTTTCAGTTGCTGCTTCTCGGTCTTTTGCTCCAGTTTCACTCAGTTCGATGTCCATTTCGCCAAAGTTTACACCTCCAGCATCGCTGTCTCCAGGGGCGCGACCTGCACGGTATTGAATCGTATTGAACTGTGAATCATTCTTGAGGGCATCCGCGATCGCGAACCCTACACGATTCGTTGTTTCGAGCGATACACCCGGATAAAGATTGGTGGCAACCACGAGAGAATTCTCTTGAAACTCTGGTAAAAATACTCGTCCGAGACCAGGCAAGATCATCAAAGAAGTGACTAATGCAAATCCTGCGGTTAACAAGATAATTTGAGAACGACGCAACGCGAACGCCAACACTAAACGGTACAGATGTTGCGCCTTTTTAGAAATCCAAGTTTCTTCTTCCGGTAAACGAATATTGGTTAACAGCAAAGCACACAACGCTGGAGTTAAGGTCAGCGCAACCACCGTAGAAGCCAGCACCGAAAGGAGATAAGCGATTCCCATTGGTGTGAAGATGCGTCCTTCAACGCCAGAAAGCGCCAGAATCGGAGCAAAGACGACAACAATAATTACCGTCGAAAAAAGAACACTCAGACGCACTTCTAGGGAGCCATTAAAAACGACCTGTAAGGGCAATACAGGTGTTCCTGCTAATTGGTTTTCCCGTAATCGACGATAGACATTTTCCATATCCACGATCGCATCATCGACTACCGATCCGATCGCGACTGCTAATCCACCCAACGTCATTGTGTTGATGCCTTGCCCTGCCCAATTTAGAACGATTAATCCTAATAGCAGCGACACGGGTAATGCACTCAAACTAATGATTACAGTACGCCAATTCATTAGAAATAGAATCAACACGATCGAGACAATGATCATGCCATCTCGTAATGCCTCTTCCACATTGCGAATCGAGGTTTCAATATAGTCACCCTGACGAAACGTTTCGGTCACCTTGGCATCTTTGGGTAACACTTGTTTAAGATCAGTTATGGCTGCCTCAACTGCCCTCGTCACCGTTAGGGTGTCGGCAATTGGTTGTTTGTCAACCGTCACAACGATCGCTTTTCGCCCATTCAAACTGGCATCCCCTCGCTTGGATGCCGCCCCAATCTTGACATCGGCAACGTTGCTCAAAAGAATCGGTGTACCATTGCGTTGTGCAATCACAGACTGTTGCAGTTGCTCGATCGACTCAATACGTCCGACTCCACGAATCAGCAGTTCCTGATTGGAGTTCGATAAAAATCCTCCAGGAGCATTGGCATTAGAACCCGTGACAGCTTTCGTCACCTCTGCCAGCGTCACCTCAAATGCCTGAAGTTTTTCTGGGTCAACCAGCACTTGGTATTGGCGAATATCTCCTCCCATCACAATCACCTGAGTCACGCCTGGAACCGCTCGGAGACGATTGGCAACCTGCCAGTCAATGATCCGCCGTAACTCCATCAAGGAAGTTGTTTCAGTCGTGAAGCCGTACTTGATGATTGTTCCGATCGGCGAAGTCACCGGAGCAATTTGCGGCAGTCCTACCCCAGTTGGCAATTTGCCCTGAACCTGCTGCAACCGTTCTGCCACGAGTTGGCGAGCTTGATAAATATCTGTTCCCCAACCGAAAATGATTTTTACCACTGAAAGACTCACGGC
>JBBQYE010000240.1:0-5288 GCA_038208945.1 Leptolyngbyales cyanobacterium
TCGCACGTCTGCCACGATCGTCGCCTTGTCTAAAAATGCCCAAGCGCTGGGCGCATTCGATTTTGCAAACCCATCGATCGCCTCCAGTGCAGCTTGAATCAGATTGGCATCTGGGAGATATAACTGGGTTGCGGCATTGCTGACAGTCACGGCGGAACCTCGCACTAAAGACTAGAGGTAATTAATGCAACATTGTCGCTTTTAAAGCCTAAAATGTCACACTGTTTCAGGTTCTGAACTGAACTCTGAAGCCCATTTAACCGTTGAGAAAAGCGTGGCTGCAATGGAGATTTCAACCAATCATCCTCTAATTCGGTTTTTGACTGAGGAACTTTTGATTTCTCAAGCCTCGATCGTATTTGCCCTGCAACAATCTGAGCAAACTCCTAGTCTGCTGTCGATGACTCTCTGGAAATATGGATTAGTCACCCTCTCTCAGCTTGATGAAATCTTTGATTGGCTAGAGCGATATGGCTCCCTTGAGAGCTAGAATCTGCCGCTTTCCGAAGTTTAGCGGCTGATTGGTGAAGACTCAGATATCTCAACGTTCTAACGCGCTATTTATGAAACTTCAATCTTTTATCGGAATTGGCATCGCGGTATGGGTGCTATCGAGTCTTCCTGCCCACGCTGCAAATCTTGATCTCAAAGTATTTAAAGCGATCGACACTCAAGATCCCAATGTTCGTTGTCCGACAAAAGCGGTGGTGACTGAAACTCTCCAACCCTATCGTGAGGGAAGCTATACGATCGATGGCATGGCAAACTTGAGCGCGATCGCCGATGGTTTTACGATCGCCAGCAGCGACGATTTTAGCGTCATCTGGGTCGGCAAACTTAAGCCACACTATAGGCGATGCAAAGCCACGGCTCGAATTGTCAAGTCAGACAATGAAGACTTTTCAGGACATTCCTATTTAAGGATGCAGTTCGTCAATGGAAAAGCCTATTTGATTCTTGACATGACAGGAATGAGCGATGCAAACAGCCTGACGACTGCGATTCTCAAACAATCAGTGCGAGGCGACAAGCCTGTCTGGAGTTGGGGCGGAACCGATTGATGAAGAAGCATTTCGGCTCCATTCAATGCTCAAACGCGGGCTGAGCGAAGAACTCTCCCTATCTCCGCAGCCAGATGCGTCTTAGCCTATAAAACCGTGATGATCAGCACAACCAATCTTAATGAACGCGGAGGTTTTTATGCGAATCGCGCAACTTGCTCCTTTGTGGGAGAGCGTGCCTCCTCCTGCTTATGGAGGAGCTGAGTTAGTTGTCAGCTTGTTGACCGATGAATTGGTGAAACGTGGACATGAGGTCACGTTGTTTGCGTCGGGTGACTCTGTGAGTCTTGCCCATCTAGAAGCCATTCACCCTCGTGCGTTGCGCCTCGACCCAGAGGTTAAAGAGCATTCAATTTATGAGATGCTGCAACTGGGGCAGGTTTATCGACGATCGCAAGAATTTGACATCATTCATTCTCACATTGGCTGCGCGGCTCTGCCCTGTGCGCCGTTGGTCAAAACTCCCACAGTGCATACCTTGCATGGAGGATTTTCGCCCGATAACGAAAAGCTATTCACCCATTTTCGCAACCAACCCTACGTGAGTATCTCAAATACTCAACGAGAACCGAAATTGGGGTTGAATTACGTTGCGACGGTTTATAACGGAATCAACCCGGCAGCGCATAAATTTTATCCTCAACCAGATGAATCTCCTTATCTGGCTTTTTTAGGGCGAATCTCCCCTGAAAAAGGAACGCACCTTGCGATCGAGATTGCCAAAAAATCGGGCTGGCATCTCAAAATGGCAGGAAAGGTCGATCGAGTTGATATCGATTATTTTGAGCAAGAAATTAAGCCCCACATTGATGGCAAACAAATCGAATATTTGGGTGAAGCGAATCACGCTCAAAAAAACACCCTGATGGGAAATGCAGTAGCAACCCTATTTCCGATTACCTGGCGCGAACCGTTTGGGCTGGTGATGATCGAGTCAATGGTCGCCGGAACGCCTGTAATCGCGATAGAGCTTGGCTCAACGCCCGAAGTTATTGTTCACGGCGAGACCGGATTTCTCTGTCACAGCGTGGATGAATGTGTTGACGCGGTTGGGCGAGTTGGTAATCTCGATCGCAATGCCTGCCGCGATCACGTTGTCAATCACTTTGGTGTTAAACAAATGACCGATGGTTATGAAGCGGTATATCAACAGATTCTAGCAAATCGCTTTTCTAAAAATGGACATACATCCCAATATGCAGGGACTCGATAATGGTTAAGTCGTCGAGGTTCTTAGGGTCACACGCCGCAACCAACAATCTGTCTTTAACATAATCATCTATAAAAAGAACAACAATCTAGTAAACGCTCAGAGATAGATAATCTGAAGGTCACTAGATTGCTGTTCTTAATGTGGATTAAACGTTAAAAATAACGCGATTCAAAAAGTCTAGAATGACTAGAACTTATGTGAGAGAGCTACCTGCTTGAGAAAGAAGTTGCCCTAACTGTTGCAGCTTAGACATTGCGTCACCTGTCACCGTTCCAGCAGAAGTGGTGGTTTGAGAGCCGAGATCAGAAAGAAGTCCACCGATCGAGGAACCACCCGTGCCGCTACCCTCAAGCGCCATTTTTAATTGACCCAGCGTTTCTGCAATTTCAGTGCCTTGCAACTGGGACTGCCAGCTTTCGATCGCGCCGATTGCCGCTTCAGGAGGCAAAGATGTAATTCCACCTTGCAGTGCAGCGATCGTAGAATCTAAGTCAACCGTTTGAGTCGAATCAGCCATATCAGACTTCCTTTTTTATCGTGAACGTTGTTGGACAAATTGCTCAAAAATTCGCAATTCAAAATCATCCTCACACCTGTCTTGATTATTCTTTACACAAACCCTCAATTCCTCAGCCTAAGGAAGGAGATACCCTTTAATCACAATGAGGGCACGGGGTCTCTGACGGGTCAGCCGTTCGATCGGCTTCAGAAATGGGATGACCACAGTCGCGGCGTATCTCAAATGACCCTTCAGTCACTCCCTGAATGACGGCAACCCGATGATCAAACACAAAGCACTCTCCTCGCCATAGACTTTGCTCATCAGGCACTTCTTCAAGATATTTGAGAATGCCACCCTGGAGGTGATAGACCTCTTCAAACCCTTCTGAGAGCATGAAAGCCGATGCTTTCTCACAGCGAATTCCGCCTGTGCAAAACATTGCGACTTTTTTATGTTGATTAGAGTTGAGGTGCGATCGCACATAGTCAGGAAACTGACGAAAGGATTTTGTATGAGGGTTGATGGCTCGATCAAAGCTGCCAATCCCAACTTCAAACTGATTGCGAACATCGATCACCGTCACGTCTGGGTCAGAGATCAGCGCGTTCCAGTCGTGCGGGCTAACATAAGTGCCGACTTGCCGACTTGGATCGACCGCTGACAGCCCCAACGTCACAATTTCTTTTTTGAGTTTGACCTTGATGCGATCGAAGGATGGTAACTCAGTGCAGGACTCTTTAGACTCTAAATCTGCCAGTCGAGGGTCGGCTCTGAGAAATGTCAGAACGGTATCAATGGCGGTGCGAGACCCAGCGATCGTGCCGTTGATCCCTTCTTCTGCCAGCAAGATTGTTCCTTTTACGCCCTGATCTGAGCAACATGCCAATAAGGGGTCTCTCAACTCGACCCAATCAGAAAGCCGCACAAACTTATAAAAGGCGGCAATGACCTGGGGCATTTGTAATTCACGCATAAAGACGCATTCATCATATCGTTTGAGAACCTCCGATCGCTTGAATCGCCCTCACCTTAGCCCTCTCCTAAGGGAGAGGGCTAGGGTGAGGGCAAATTCATGACCAAACTCAGCAACACCCGATTCTTAACTAATGGCAAACATCTGTTAACTACGCATTATTTTTGCTTTATAATAAAAAACCGACAGTCTCTATCAGAAATCTGTCGGTCAGTCGTGTGTTCCCTGTTGATGACTCGGCTAAAGTTGAGTCTCATACAGTATGTATAGCAGATGACTCAACTCTAGTGACTTCGATCACAGGGTATGGTGATCCCTATTCCAAACCAAGTTTAAAAGTTACCAGTTCACCACAACCCTTAGGTAGCGGACTGAGACTCAGCAAAACGACGGTTGATCTCGTCCCAATTGATCACATTCCACCCGGCATTTAAGTATTCGGGACGACGATTTTGATACTTTAGTTAGTAAGCATGTTCCCAAACGTCATTTCCCATGATGGGATAATAACCCTCGCTCAAAGGACTACCTTGGTTATCAGTGCTTGTGATTTGCAGGGTTCCTTTCAATGCTAGTAATGACTTACAGTCTCACTAAAGGGGTGGAGATCAATGCACACCAGATCTCGGCTATTGAAGAGACCAGGGACTTTAGGAGGCTAGTCAAAATAAGTTGAACATTTCGCAGGTAAAGATCTTGCTTAACAAGGGGCTTAAGCCCCTTGTTAAAGTTATTTTCCACAGCCTGCCTACGTTCTGTGTGCAGGTTCTAGGCTAGGATTTGCAGAATTTTTCAACGCACCGCACAAAGATTTCGACTCCCATGCTGAGGGCGGTCTCATCAAAATCGAAGCGAGGATGATGATGGGGAAAATCTAATCCTTTTTGAGCGTTAGCAGACCCCAAAAAGAAGTAACAGCCCGGAACCGCTTGCAGAAAGAATGACATATCTTCGCCGCCCATCGTTTGACAGTTGGGAACGATTCCTAACGGCGACTCAATCACAGTTTCAGCGACCGATCGTACCAAATCGGCGATCGCGACATCATTGATTACAGGCGGATACAGTTTCTGATAATTCAACTTATATCTCGCGCCGTGACTCTGGCAGATTCCAGCGATCACTTGCTCAATGCGCTTGGCAAAATAATCGCCATAATTTGGGTTGAAATATCGGACAGTGCCGCTCATACGAGCTGTGTCAGCAATCACATTACACGCGGTTCCGGCATGAAATTCACCCACGGTCACGACTGCCGACTCGATCGGGTCAATGTTTCGCGCCACGATCGTTTGCAGAGCATTCACCACTTGAGAAGCCACAACGATCGAGTCGATCGTTTGTTGCGGAATTGCGCCATGTCCACCTTTGCCAAAAATCGTGCAGCGAAACGTCTCGACGGCTGCCATTAACGCCCCCGATCGCACACCTGCTGTCCCTAATGGCAGTTGATTCCACAAATGCAGCCCAATAATGGCATCGACATCAGGATTTTTGAGTACACCCGCTTCTACCATTGGCTGGGCACCCCCCGGACCT
>JBBQYE010000241.1:0-5266 GCA_038208945.1 Leptolyngbyales cyanobacterium
AGTTTGATTGCCTGGGTGTAATCAGCAATGGCGTGCTCGTAATCTCCTTGCTCTCGATAGCTTCTACCACGACCGCGATAAGCATCTGTCGAGTTTGGTTGCAGTTTAATTGCTTGATTAAAGTCAGCAATGGCATGACCAAAATCACTCTGCTTAACATAGACTTCGCCCCTCATAGAATGGGAGAGTGCCGAATCAGGCTGAAGTTGAATGGCTCGGTTGATGTCGCTTAAGGCGCGATCATAGTCATCTTTGAAAAAGTAAACACTGCCGCGCTTTGCATAGGCTAGAGCAAAATCAGGTCGAAGTTGAATAACTCGGTTAAGGTCTGTAAGGGCTAGATCGTAGTCCTGCTGTGTGAAGTAGACTGCTGAACGGTTGAAATAGGCATCTGTGAAATCAGGCTGGAGTTGGATCGCTTGATTGAAATCGGCAAGGGCGCGACCATAATCGCCTTTGGAAAGATAGGCAAAGCCACGATTAACGTAGACAACGTAATCGCTCAGCTCAGTAACGAGAAAGGTCGCAATCGGGACTGTCCGATCGTTTGAATCAAACGAGTTAAGTTGACTGCCATTCGAGCGATCTGTGGCGGCATTCTCATCTTTTGGGATGAATTTTAAGGTTTGGCTGAAATCAGAGATTGCCCTATCATAGTTGCCCGTCGCTGCATAAATGATTCCTCGGTTATTGAATGCAAGAGCCAGGTCTGGCTTCAGTTTGATTGCCTGGTTCGCGTCAGCCAGAGCATGAATGTAGTCATTTTTAACCATGTAGAGTAACACTCGATTGGTGTATGCCTCAGCAAAGGTAGGCTGGAGTCTAATGGTCTGATTAAAGTCAGCCAAGGTGCGATCGTATTCGCCTTTTAGTAAGTACCCACTCCCCCGATAAAAATAAATCAGGCTCTGGTTCAAGCTGGACGACGCTTCTGTTTTCTGGTTGAGTGCGTCGCTAAAACGAGCGATCGCACCTTCCCAATCTCCGGCTGCACGCCGCACCATTCCTAAAGTAAACAGACTCAAATAGCTCATCTCGTTTGACAGACGAGTTTGGAGGGCAAAGCTTTTGAGGTCGGCGACCGCCGCTTGTTGAACATTGCCTCTGGCAGCTTGCCCCAGTTTAGGCAAATCTTTGGGTGGGCGCAGAACTTCAAAATGGACACTCAACGGCACAACTTCGCCCAAATTGCGATACCAGCCCCAGATGACGATCGTGGCTTTGCGCTTCTCTCCCTCAGTCTCGGCAATCTTGCTGCCCTCTTGCTCAGTAATTGGCTTTTTGAGGGCTTGAATCTCAACGTCAGCGTATTTCTCAGTTGCCTGCCGCAGTTGGCTAATGATTGTCTCCGTCACACCTTGAGTTTTTGCATCAGGACTGTCAAACTCGGCAACCAAAACAATGACGTTTTTAGCTGGAAGGCTTTGGACATAGAACCAGCTTGACACCCCAACGACACTGAGAATGGGGATCAAAATCAGCCCAGCGATCGCGGATCGACGAATCCGTTTCCGATGTCGTTCGGTTTTTGCCTGAGCGTTCACCTGCTGCTCAGACGGGGGCGAAAATGCCGAGTACCCTTTATCCTGCTGCTCTGGTTGCCAGAACCGAGCGTAGTAGAGGCAAACACTCAACAGCAGCAAGATAGCAACCGTCAGTGAAATCAGCGTAATCAGCCCAGCATCTTTGTCGGCAAATAGTTTAACAAAGCCATAAACGCCGGAAATGAACGAGATGACTGCCAGAATTGGGACGCTCATCTGGTTCAAGAAGGTTCTCAAGCTATGGTTAGAACCATTGCGATCGCTCATGGGCTGGTGGCGTGCCAATTTTGAGTTGACAGATAAAGGATTGCTTTAAGGTCGTTTACGAGTGTTTGATTTGGATTAGGCTGCGATCGTTGAAATAGCTGAAGTGCCTGAGATTGAGAAAGAAGATGAGATAGGAATGGCGTAAGGAAACCCCACTTACAAGATTGGCGATCGCACTACTGAACTTTGGCTAAAATCCCTTGAACACCCCAGTCTGCTCGATAGGAAAGTCTTCCGTCTGAAAGCTGTTTGAAGTGTTCTCCCGCACCTGGCGTACACTTTGGACTACTGCGACCATCAAAATTACTGACATCAAACTCATAGTCTTCATTCTGAAGGGTTTTGAGGGAAATTTCACCATGACAAGGCACTTGGAGAACACTAATAGTGCCGCATTTTTCGCCTAGCTGACAAGATTGATGAATTTCAACATTGATTGTATAAAACTCGCCAGATGAGGTTTTTGCTTTACCGCTCCACCTACCAGCGATCGCATCTGCCGTATGAATTGCATCTGTCTTACTAACAGAAGGAGAGACAGATCCACTAAGGGATGGAGAGGGCTGACCAATCGGAGATTTGGGAATGATGGTTGTGATAATGGCGACAGCACCACTAATCAGCGCTACCGCGATCGCACTCACAGCAGCCCAGGCTTCTTTGCTCAATCCCTTTTGTTTACCATCTTCTTCTGTTTTGGGATTCGCGTTCGATGGTTCAGGTTTATTGTCTGCCATACTCAATTAAGAGTCACAGTTTTAGTGAATGGGTGTGATTTGGATATTCTGACTTTAGCAAGTTCACTCCAACAGTACCCTCTTGGGTTATTTTTTTGTGATTCGCTTCATCATGATTAAAGGTAGCGATCGCTAAAGTGTTGGAGGTGATTAAGAGTGCAACTGACAGAAGTAGTTGGGGTTCCTAGCGTTAACCCAACCTACAAGATCAGCGATCGCACTTAATCAGTTCAACGGCATATAATCTGCTGGAAGCCCCGGCAGAAAGACTTGTCGCAGATCTGGTCGCTGCTAATCACGCGGGTTGATGAGTAGCCCGTCTCCGCATCCGGCTCTGCATGGAAGGCATCTGAATAGCCCTTAGCGCGGCAAAAGGCATCTGCTGCGGGCTTGCCACAGTCTGCTGCCCATCGGAGGCAGACATCAAGGCGACGATTCTTCCAAACGGGATTGACGAACACGCGCTCACTAGGGATCGGATTAGTACACTCAATGTAGGCAAAGGCTGTGCAGAAGTCTTGACCACTGCAAACTTGATTGCTGCCGATCAGGCGCGTCGGCTCCGACTTACCCACCCTTTCCGCTCGAAACACCCCAACGTCCTCATAGCGCCGTCGGTTGCAAAAAGCAAGCGCCGCTGGTCTGCCGCAGTCGGTTCCCCACGTTTGGCACCAGTCAAGTCGCGTGTCTCTGTACAGAGGCTTGTTATAAGTTCCTTCTTGCGCGGCGACTGGCTCAACTACTGTCATCAACGTGGCCAAGATACCGATCGTCACCCAAAACAGGCTCGTTCTTCTGTGCTTTCGATCGCTACTGCATTCGTCTACCATCAGTGACGCTGGCGAGGTGATGATCTCTGGCATATTTTTCTTCATGGCTTTGAAATTATCCTTCAAGTTACAGGTCGCTTGCTGAACGTGTACCTAACGGGTAGTACCATCAATGACCGATTAATCTCAAATGAAGCCAGATGATACCAATCCGTCTAATGCATACGTTTTGTGTGAGACGACTAATAGAAAGACAGAGGAGAATGTTGGGTTTTCTTGTGTCAACCCGATTTACAAAATTGGCGATCGCACTTGTCCTGTTGATCTCTCTGCCTGGAACTGCACCCAGCATTGAGCGCTTTCTAAGAAAGATTGATTTAGTCCAATAAGATAGTGCGTTTGCTTTGTAGCAGCCTGTCCTACACGATCAGAGTTCGCACTAGATAATCCAGGTTGTTTTCCCGGTTGTTCAATCAGGTTAGGGTTGTTCAGCAAACTCTTTGGCAGTAGGTTCTTTGGCAGGCTGCTGATTCAACTGATGGCGTAGGGTTGAAATTGCTTCATACACCTGCTTCCGTAACCGATTGATGCCGCCCAACGGCTGATGCTCTGGTAAAGCGTGCCAGGGATTGTAGGAGAGATTTTCATCTAATTGCCGCCGTTCGGGGGTGTCAAACGCTTGCTGAGGAATCTTGATGGTTGCCACTTTGACAAACGGAGATTCTGACTCTTTCCATTCGATCGTGGCATCTTCGATCGGCATTGTCACTGGGTTGGTTTGCACTTGCACCAAAAAGTCGAAGTAGGCATCCTGTTCACTCAGATGTTTGATCAGTGCCTCGCGCAGAAAATTATCGGACGGGTTGGTAGGTAGAGTTGCAGGTTTTGGTGAGTGGTGAGCAGTTGGTTGGGTTGAGAACTTGATGGCGTGCGGTCCCAGTTTGTAAGGGAGTGTGCTCCAGTATTGCTCTTGCAGCAAATCAGTTGCCACCAGCTTTTTCAGCGCTTTAACGATCGCTGCTTGCTGGGGATGGGAAATGAGATACTTCAAGAATAAAACTAGGAGTTTCAAGGGTGGGAATGGCGGCACATCCTTAACGGCTCGCACAGCTTGACTAAATTGCAGCGCATCCTGAGCATCCTTGAGGAAAAACACTGGATAATTGAGCAAAATGAAATCTTGCGTTTCAGTGTGTTTGTCAGGCTCTAACAGCTTTTCACCCTCAACTCCTAGGAGTTTGATTGCCATCCCCCGTGCATCGCCTTTTGCATCTGCTTGAGGTGAGGATGAACCGCTGGAGAAGCGAATCCAGGCAGGATAAGTGCGGGAAGTACTAAAAATGCCGTGCTGTAAAGAGTCAGGAACCGCTTCCACAATAAATTCAGCTTTGAGGCAACCGTGACTCTTGGGATGTTGTTCACGCAGCGTCTGGTTGGGCTTCTGATCTAACAGCTCGATAGAAAGTTTGACCATTTCCTGAATGGTAGCCGCTTCTTCTAGAGGGACGTATTCTTGCGCGATCGCTAAATTATTCGATGGGGTAGCCATGTTTTGTGCACTCGAAGTATTACTCATCATTCAGCTTTGTACACGCTTACAGTAAATGTTCCTCATGGGTCTGATGATCATGCTCAGGGATACGCTCCTCTCTCATAGGATGCGCTACCATCAAACAACGCACCATCAAATGCTGTGATTGGATTGTTGATCAATTGCTACAAATCTGGGCGATCGTACTTACCCCGTTGATCCCTCTGACTCACCGCCCAATGAAATGGTGCGTCTGTATTTGTAGCAACGCACCCTACAAGATTGGCGATCGCACGATGACGGGCATCGGGCGTTGTTAGATCTCATCGCGCCTCTAGCAACTCTTCAACAGTTAATTCGACATCACTGGCAATCTGCCGTAGTAGTCTGGGAGAAAGATCGCGTCCTTTGTGAAAC
>JBBQYE010000242.1:0-5190 GCA_038208945.1 Leptolyngbyales cyanobacterium
AATGACTAAATTAATTCTGATCCGTCATGGACAAAGCCTTTGGAATGCAGAGAATAAATTTACAGGCTGGGTGGATGTTCCCTTGGGCGAACAGGGACGAGCAGAAGCCACGATCGCCGCTGACAAACTCGAAACCTATCGAGTCCGAGTGTGTTTCACCAGTCTGCTGTTCCGTGCCATTGAAACCGCCATCATCATCTTGACTGGAGGCGATGATCTTTGCGATGGCAGAATTCCTATCATCAAACATGATGTGGATGATGAGGACTGGCATGGCTGGGACCAATACAAAGGCGATCCCGCACAGGAATTACCCATTTATCTCTCCTCCAGGCTAGATGAACGCTACTATGGTGAACTGCAAGGACTCAACAAAGCAGAAACCGCCGTCAAGTTTGGTAAAGAACAGGTGCAACTCTGGCGACGATCGTATGCTGTAGCTCCACCAGGTGGCGAAAGTTTGTCAGATACAGTGAAGCGCACCGTGCCATTTTTCTGCAATCGCATTTTGCCGCACCTAGTTACAGGCGATCCTGTGTTGATTGCAGCGCATGGAAACTCACTCCGAGCCATCATTAAGCACCTAGAAAATCTATCTGAAGAGGAGATTGTCAACGTTGAGTTAGGAACCGCAATTCCAATTGTCTATGACATTAATACTCAGGGTCAGATCGATAACAAAGTTATTTTAAATTGAAGCAACCTGCTCGGAGAGCGTCAATAAAAAGGCGATATTTGTCATTGCTTTAATTGCATGGCGTGCGTTAGCAGGTACAAAGGCAAAGACTCCCGATTCCAGGACAATCTCTTCGCTTTCCAGCGTCAGCACGCCTTGTCCTTCAATCACGTTCACCGTAGCATTGCGACCCGCAGTGTGTTCTGCAATATCCATTCCCGCCGCCAGCGACACTAGCACATATTGGCAACTCCCGTCTTTCAGTAGAATGTTGCGCTTGGCTCCAGTTTGAGAATACTCAATGATATCCGCCCAAAGAATTGCGGTCGTTTGTGATGACATTAGAGTTGCAGTCATGAGATTGCTCCTTATATTGCAGAGAGATAAAGGTGAAACACGACACTCGTGAATTGATGCTGTCTATGAACTATGGAAAGACAATCTTGGAAGTCGGCGCATGTCCCAAGAAAATATAGGCGGCTGATTTCAACACACTTTCAGAATAGATAATCTTTTGAATGTCTAGACTGGGCGCACGTTTTGCGGTGGCATTGTAAGTTGCGATTTCCCCTTCTAAGCTAAAATCGCTGTGAGTGCGGTAGTGGTCATCGTCGTGCATTGCCTGAAAGATGAAGTTATAGATAGGGTTGAGACCCATCGTTGTGTCATAATTTTCGGCAGACACCCAAAGATGACTTTGTTGGATGTCGGCAAACATCTCTGCGGCATTGCTGTAACGCTCGTACCATGAGAATTCTAGATTGAGCGGGGTACTCTGAAACTCACTCCAAAGCCAATCGCACAGTTCGGCGATCGTGGCATCAGAGATTTCTGCCGGATCGCTTTCTAGGTATAGTTTAGCGAGGGTTTCGACTTTGGATTTTTTTGCGATCGCTGAAGTAGTTTTCATCGTTTTGCTGACTCTGCTTTTTAGGGATATTCATACCTTAACTGGCTAGTGTTTGATTTCGTGATTGATTTGATTAACTGCACTAGATAAGGTAGAAAATATTGCGCCTCTTTGCAGTTTCACTATGATTTCTTAACTGTAGAGTTATTCAGAAACTTCAGAGACTCAAACCAAAGTAAGCTGATCGCTCCACCTGCGAAACAGATTGCAAGATCGATCGGATGCAGAAAAGAGAAGCTAAACAAGTTCTGCAAGAACGGAACGTAAAGCACGAGGACTAGAAAAACCAACCCTCCCCCAATCACCCACCACAGCGCAGCATTGGGAGATTTGAGTACTTTTAGACTGAGGCGCAATGAGGAACGTTCGCTCAGAATTAAGCCTAAATTTGCCAAAATTAACGTGGTAAACGTCAAGGTTCGAGCATCGAGTTCACCTTGTTTGCGATAGACTGCAATCTCGAAAATCACCAGCACGATCGCCAAGCTTCCCAACCCTTGCAAAAGTGCTAGACGGATTGTTTTTCGACCAAACAATGGCTCCTTGGGGTTGCGGGGCGGACGTTTCATCACATTCGGTTCTGCGGGTTCTGCTTCTAACACGATCGAGCAGGCAGGATCAATGATCAAATGGAGAAAGGCAATGTGAACGGGAAGCAACACTAACGGCAACTCAAACAAGACTGGAATCAAAGACATTCCCGCGATCGGAATGTGAACCGCGACTAAATACGCCATTGCTTTGCGGAGATTATCAAAAATTCGCCGTCCGAGTTTGACCGCTTGTACGATCGACGAAAAATCATCGTTCAATAACACCAGCGCCGCCGACTCGCGGGCAACATCCGTACCTCGCTCTCCCATCGCAATGCCGATTTGTGCCGATTTGAGCGCAGGGGCATCATTCACGCCATCCCCGGTCATCGCCACAACTTCACCTTTCGCTTTCAGAGCATTGACTAACCGCAACTTTTGTTCGGGAACCGTTCGCGCAAAGATGTTGGTACTTGAAATGCGCTGCTGAAGGTTAGCATCACTCATCTTGTCCAATTCTGCTCCGGTCACGATGGCTCCCATTTGCAGCAATCCAATTTGTCGAGCGATCGTTTGAGCCGTTTCTGGATAATCCCCTGTAATCATCACCACTTGAATACCAGCGGTATAACATTCTTGAATCGCTGCTGCAACCGTTGGACGCACGGGATCAGACAATCCAACCAAGCCGATAAATTGGAAGGGGAAATCATGTTGTTGATCCGGTAAGTGCTTGGGATTCAGCGAGGGATGCGGTGGCAAAAATGCGGGTGGAGCTTCGAGTAGAGAGGCTTTGGCAACGCCTAATATACGCAATCCTTGAGATGCCATTTTGCTGACTTGTGCCGTGAGAATTTGCTGCTGTTGGGGTGTGAAATGGCAGAGATCGGCGATCGCTTCCGGTGCGCCTTTGGCAGCCACTTCATACCGCTGTCCATCAGCGGATTGCCAAACGTGAGACATGGCTAGAAGATGCGGTGAGAGCGGATATTCTCGTAACAGCGTCCAATCTTTGTGCAAATGTTCGGTATGTGCCAGATAGCGATCGCACTATTGCTTAAACGCTTTCTCCATTGGTTAAAACGGATCGCGTTGACTGGCAAGAATGCAGAACTCAACTAATTCGTGCACCACTTCAGGTAGTGGATCTTGTGGATGCAGGGCTAAATCATAAGACTGAGTATTTTCTGGGTGATAGGGGAATAGCTGCTGTACTGCCATCTGATTCAGGGTCAGCGTCCCAGTTTTATCGACACACAGAACCGTTGCAGAACCCAGCGTTTCAACAGCAGAAGCCCGACGCGCTAAGACATGATTACGAGAGATGCGCCAAGCTCCCAACGCTAAAAAGAGCGTCACGACGACTGGAAACTCATTCGGCAAAATTGCCATCGCTAAGGTAATGCCCGCGAGAACTCCTTTGAGCCAATCCCCTGTTGTGAATCCGTAAATAATAACGATCGCCACACACAGCGATAGCGCAATGCTAAACAAACGGCTCACCAACCGAGTCATTTCCCGTTGCAAGGGGGTGATCTCAGGCTTCACGTTTTGCAGAGCATTGCCAATCTTGCCCATCTCGGTTTGAGCGCCGATCGCTTGGACTTGAGCTATTCCTTGTCCTTGCACCACCAAGGTTCCAGAATAAACAAACGGCAACTCGTCACCCCCTGGTCGCGCCATCTTCGTCTTGCCTTGAGCAGCAACTTTGCGAACCGTTAGAGATTCTCCAGTCAATAATGATTCATCGGTTGAGAGATTCGTACAAGACAGCACGATCGCATCCGCAGACACGCGATCGCCTTCTGCCAGCACTAAGATATGTCCCCGAACCACGTCTCGCCCTGCAATCCGTTTCCGCTGTCCATCTCTCACGACCAATGCACGAGGACTGGAAAGATCGCGCAAGGCTTCTAAAGCGTGTTCGGTTTTGCCTTCTTGATAGAGACTGATCCCCATCAGGAAAAGAACGAAACCTAACAAGATCAAAGCTTCCTGAAGGTCGGCTAAAATCCAATAGATAATGCCACCCCCTACTAGCAAGAGGAAGATCGGATCTTTAGCCGTATTCCAAGCAATCAACCAGAGACTTCGAGGTTGAGCCGAGGGCAGTTCGTTGTAGCCTTCTTGTTTGAGTCGAGTGAGTGCGATCGTAGAGGACAATCCATTCGCATCTTGATCAGATAAGCCAACTTCAGTATTAGAATTATTAGTCGAAACCATAATCTTATTTTTGACTAGGGAACATCAGAAACAGGTCAATCACAGAATGAGTTCAGCGATACACTGCTCAAATTATGCTTCTTTGACCACCCTTATCCAATGCCGAAAATCTACTCCAGATAGGCAGAAAATAGCATTGTCAGTGCAAAACTTCCGATAAACGTCAAGGTTGACCCGTTTGTATCCTGAGTTTGATGCGCTTCAGGGAGAATTTCTTCGACGATCGCCGTGATCAATGTCCCTGTTGTAAAAGCAAGCACAACGAGCTTAGGAAGATCCGCTTGTCCACGTAAACCCCAATAGCCCAGTGCTGTGCCCAACCAAATAGGAATGATCAATGCCGCTAATAGCAAAAAGCGCTCCGTCCGTGGCATCTTCTGACTCTTGAACTCTGCATTGGTCACAAAGCCTTCTGGAATGTGAGCGACAACCCTCGCTGATGCGAGTTTCACCCCTAAATGGGGCGCGATCGTCAAACTGGTGCCAATCATTAGCCCATCGCCAAATAAGTCGATCGCCACACTCAGAAAGATCACCCAAGCAACCGTATCGTGACCCACGCCGCGCAGTCGATTCTTGCCTAATTTAAGAAGCTGATTCACCCACACAAAAAAAGCCCCACCGAGAAACAACGCTAGAATCGTTGCCCACTCAGGTTTGGCAACAACAACTCTAGGGATCAGTTCGGTAGAGACGATCGCGAGTAGCACCCCACCAGCGGCATGGAGTGCCAGTCCTAATGTTTGTTTTGATAAAGGCAATGCTTCGGCAATCATGGCTCCCATGAAGTTGCTGATCACCAGCAAAGCTGACAGAGTGAGAGCAAACAGAAATTCCTGCACAGTCAG
>JBBQYE010000243.1:0-5181 GCA_038208945.1 Leptolyngbyales cyanobacterium
CGATGATGCTCCCTTGCGGGTGATGTGGACAATAATAAAAACCCGTGAGCGGGATCTCGTTGAGTAACGTTCTCAAGCGTTGCTCGACCTTCGCGAGGGCGATTTCTGGAAAGTAGCCTCGTGCAACGCCAGACTGATTGAAAATGACAATGAGTCTGTAGCCAGAATTGTGGAACGATCGTAATGCGATTTCTGCACCGTCAGATAATATGATCCGATCGGAATCGACATTGTAAGGAATATCGGGAATGAGTGTGCCGTCTTTATCGAGAAAAATAGCAGGAATCATCAGCGATCGTATGAGTAAATTTTGACGTTACTGAATTCGGGTGTGAATTCCTAAATCTGCCCTCACCCTAGCCCTCTCCCAGAAGGAGAGGGAACAAGATTTCTAGCTCCCCTCCCCCGCGGGAGAGGGGTTGGGGGTGAGAGTAATTCATATCGGAATTCAGCAATGTCGTTATATAAGCCACGAATTAAGGATAAGAAGTCTCTCGCATGGGCACCACCATGACCTCTGGGATAACCGTTTCTGCTAGTTGAGTGAGAATGTAGCGAATCGTGTCTGCGACATTCTTGGGGTCTTGCAAATTTTCTAACGGTGTGTCAGGAAACCGATCGAGAATAAATGGCGTTTGCATTCCTCCAGCAATCACGGCAGTGACTTTAACGTTGTGCGGACGGGCTTCAACGTGTAGCGCATGACTAAATCCTAGCAATCCCCATTTGCTGGCGTGATAGGCAGAGGCATTTACCCAGGCGCGTTTTGCAGCCGTTGACGCAATGTTGACGATGTGACCGCTTTCGCGTTGCTTCATGGGTGAGATCACCGCTTTCGACAACAAAAACGGGGCGCGAAGATTAACTGACAGAATGCGATCCCAATCCTGGATCCGCTACCGTCAGCGAGATTAGAGGGGGGGTCATCGTGGTAAGAGATATGCAAAACATACAACCATTGAGTAGCCCGCCCGCTCTTTCTGTTGAGGAGGTGTTTGGAGCCACTACTTGTGATACTACAACCAAGCCCCACCCTCCCCACATTCCCCACATCGGATGCACAACCACGAGGATGAATAAACCCATCACGATAAGCAATACAATCATTAGCACCATACACGAAAGAAAATCGAGAGTTACCCTCCGAGCTACTTCCCCTCCGCTTGGTCTCATTGCCCGTATTGCCTTGTCTAATTCTGCTATTGCTTGTTGAACTTGCTGGTAATGTGCGGCGTTTTTGTCAGATGGTATTCGCTTTCTACTGGAGCGCATCCAATCTTTGATTGTCATCGTCTGTCCTCCTAATCTTGAGTGCTACGATTCATATTTACGTACTCTTGATTTGCTTCTGAGAGGGTTGTGTCTCATCTGCTAATCCTTTGTTGTCATGAAATGATTTGAGTTTATGCTTCGTCGCTGATCACGTTAATCAGAGGTCGAACGGTCAATCTAGAAACCGATCCTCCTCATGATCCGGTCATTGAAATCGATATTACTCATACCGATATCAACAAGAAAGCCCTCTATGAACAGATCGGAGTCAGAGAATTGTGGCTCTACAACGGCAGAACGCTGACGCTACATCTTCTTCAAGACCACCAATGTCAAGACGTGCAAACCAGCCCCACGTTTCCTTGGGTGCAGAAAGAAACGCTCTATCGGTTTTTGAAAGACTGCAACGAACAGGGCGAAACCAAAGCAAAGCGCAACTTTCGGAACTGGGTACGAGAACAGATCTCGCTATTGGGGACGAATGACTAACCCAGTTTCAAAGTTGAAGAGATGAATTTTTTCAGGAGCGATCGCTAACCACAACTCTTCGCCTAATCGCATGGGTCGATCGGGGTCTACTCTCGCTTGCAGCATTTCACCCGCCAAACTCACTGCTAAAAACGTCTCATTTCCCAACGCTTCGACTAGCTCGACCTGCACAGGCAGATGGCTAGGAGCCGCGTCGCTGATCCTGAGATGCTCAGGGCGGATACCTAACAAAACCGTATCGCCATCATAAGAGTGCAGAGTCGATGCCCACTCATCGGGTAGGGTGAGACAAAACTGAGGATGGCTCAGACCCAACGGACTCTTCACCTGCACGGGCAAAAAATTCATCGGCGGCGACCCAATAAACTCTGCAACAAAGCGATTTGCCGGATAGTGATAAAGTTCGAGCGGGGTAGCAAGCTGTTGAATTTGTCCCGCGTTCATCACGGCAATGCGATCGCCCATCGTCATCGCTTCGGTTTGATCGTGAGTGACGTAAATTGTTGTCGTCTTCAACTGACGCTGAAGTTTGACAATTTGGGCGCGAGTTTCTGCCCGCAGTTTGGCATCTAGATTTGAGAGTGGCTCATCCATCAAAAACACCTGCGGGTTGCGCGCCATCGCTCGTCCTAATGCAACTCGCTGCTTCTGCCCGCCCGAAAGTTGTTTGGGCAATCGCTCTAGCAGGAGGTCGATTTGCAGCATTTGAGCCACTGTGCGAACTCGCTGATCGACCGATCGCTCTCGATCGGACTGATAGCGCAATGTCTTCGGCAATTTGCGAGTCGCCCCTACCAAAAGATTTTGACCCCAATCAGGTAACGACGTTTCAGACTGGTCTCGACTCGCAAACGTCGTTCGTCTCAAACCAAACGCGAGATTGTCATACACCGTCATGTGAGGATACAGCGCGTAGTTTTGAAACACCATCGCAATATCACGTTCTTTGGGTGGCAGATCATTAACCACGCGATCGCCCACGCGAATTGTTCCTGCTGTCAATTCCTCCAATCCTGCAATCAGGCGCAGCAGTGTGCTTTTGCCGCAGCCAGACGGACCCACCAACACCATAAATTCGCCATCTTGCACCGTCAAATTGATCGATCGCAAAACAGCAGCAGAACTTTGAGACTTGAGGCTTGAGGCTTGAGTTAACTCAGCACTCAATACCAAAGATTTAGAATCCTGCCCCGTTCCCTTTTGGAAACTTTTATAAATGTTTTCGAGATCAACCTGAGCCACGATCGTAAAGCAATCTAAAAACGAATATTGCAATGTTAACGCAGATAGCAAGGTGAACTCTACAACGATTGTAACGAATTCATGCGACTTAACTATCACAGGTGTTTGGAGCGCGATCGCTAATGCGTTGTCCATAACCCTACTTAGATACTTTAGAGCAAGGGGCTTAAGTCCCTTGTTAGTTTGACAGCAACACAGCGACTTAATGCAATTTCATAGTGCTATATCATTTAAAGATTAGGTCAGAAGAGGTAAAAATGGTAATTGCTGCACCAGAACCAAAAGCTGAATTGCAGCCCGTCGGTGAGCAGCGAGTGCTACGGGGCTTATCTTGGGAAGCGTATCTGCAAATCCTAAATGCGCTGCCTCAAGCTCGTGGCTCTCGCTTAACCTATGATGACGGAGTATTAAAAACTACGGTGCCTTTATGAAGATCACGAGTTTTCTGGTCGTTTGATTGAATGCCTCATTCGGACGCTCATTGAAGTGATGAGAATGCGAGTGAAAACGATGGGTTCAACCACCATGAACTATCTGCATCTCAAGAAAGGCGCAGAACCAGACAACGCTTATTACATTCAAAACCAATCCTTAGTCAAAGGTCGAAACGTAGACTTTAACCAAGACCCACCCCCCGATTTGGTCGTCGAGGTAAATATTACTCATACAAATATTGCCAAAAATCAATTTTATGCCACCATCGGAGTACCAGAGTTTTGGCGCTTTAACGGCAAGGTCTGGCGGATTTATCAGCTTCAGGAAGGGATTTATGTGGAAGTCGAGGTCAGCCCGACATTTCCCCAAGTGCCGAAAGAGCGGCTCTATGCTTTTTTAGAACAAGCAAAAGAGGATAAAATTGAGCCGATCGCCTAGCCGAAAAGTTGCGGAAACTAGGCTCAACCCTGACGAAGTTTAAGCGCTACCTGTGAACGTCACGCTTCTCACTCTTCATCTTCGACGCGATCACTCAACAAAATTGGCAAACTCACGCTGATGACCTGCTCAGATTTGCCGAGATTAACGATGTGATTGCCTTTTCCATCTTTCGCGCCTACTTTAATCGAGTCCACTGCAATCCGTGCTAGATGATTCTCATTGGTCAGCAGAAACACGAGCGCTTCTGGCAGCACTGCAACCATTCCGATCAAGGCATCTGTTTTGGTCGTAAATTGAAATGCCTGAACTCCCAATTCTCCCGTATTGGCGCGACGCAGCGATTTGATCGGCAGTTGTTTGGCATAACCTTGCTCTGACACCATTAAGAATGTGTCATTTAGGGTCGCGATCGCCCAGCCGACAATTTTTTCTTTCTTACTAATTCGCATTCCTGCACTGCCTTGAGACGTGCGACTGGCGATCGGAACCTGGTCATCGTTGACTTCAAATCGCAGCACTCGACCGCTTGACGTGGCTAAGACAACCTGTTCACCCACCTGAGCCACATTCGCAAACAGGACCCGATCGTCTTCTTTGAGCTTGAGAGCCGTTAACCCTCGACCTGTGAGATCAGAAAACTCTGAGAGTGGCAATCGCTTCAGTCGTCCCTGCTCGGTGAGCAACAAGACATACTGATCGTCGGTGTCTTCGGGCAAGATGAAGCTACCCGCGATCGAGTCGGGCATTCCCTGGGCGGCGGCAGGCAGTAACGTTACCAGCGGCGTGCCGCGAGATTTGCCTGACACTTGAGGCAGATCAGACACTTTAATCGCGTAAGCTTTGCCACTGCGAGTCATCACCACGAGCGTTTGTGCAGTCGTTGTAAATTGTGTTTGCACTCCAAAGTCATCCGCGTCTTCTAAAGCAGTCGTCGAAGTGTCATCGGTGCGACTGCGGCTGATGCGATCGTAGACTTTAGGAGCCATTCGCCGCACATATCCTCGTTGCGTTAATTCAACGACGGTTTCCTGAGCTTCTTCCTCATAGTCCAACGTGAGGGAAAAGTCAGATTGCGGTTTAGAGTTTGAGGGTTGATTGCTTTGAGGAAGAGTCTGTTTTTTGGTGCCCTTTTCGTCTTCTTTGGGTGGCTCTACTCCGATAATGCGAGTGCGGCGATCGTCCGCATATTTCTTTCTCAACGATCGCAGATCTTTTTTCAACGCTTTGAGCAGTTCGCGGCGATCGCCCAACACTTTCCGCAAGTCTTGCATTTGAGTCGTGAGTTCCTCAAATTCGGTTTGC
>JBBQYE010000244.1:0-5149 GCA_038208945.1 Leptolyngbyales cyanobacterium
ACGGGATACTCAGACGGTCTCAGTTCCCTGCCGATAATTCGAGGTGGTTCTGAGTTTAAGCCGTGTGGTGACCCTAGCTAAATCTCGATTTCAAGAATCTTAGGGGGGACGGTCTACTACACTCTCAAGATACAAGGGGGCGAGGATCTCAGCAATGACTGATCGAAAGACTTGTGGGTACACGGTAGCCTCACGAAGTGGGGCAAAGCCCTCGCCAACCCTTCTCCCTAGGGAGAAGGGAGCTAGGACCTCTTGTTCCCTCTCCTTGGGGAGAGGGCTAGGGTGAGGGCAAAGGATTCGTGCAGGAGGTCTAATGAGCAAACAATCAAATTTATAGAGAAAAGATACCAGTTTGCATCTCAGATCTTCTCTTAGAACAAAAAATACTTTTACGATGTGACCAGTATGAGTATGGGTCCTTTTGCAACTCCCAAATCTCCGCTCTTTGTTCTACGTTCGGACGATCAATCCCATGACACTCTATGTGGGAAACTTGTCTTATCAAGCCACTGTGGATGATTTGCAATCTGTATTTGCTGAATATGGCACCGTCAAGCGCGTTGTTTTACCCACCGATCTCGAGACAGGACGAATGAGAGGGTTTGCCTTTGTCGAAATGACCGAAGATGCTCACGAAGATGCTGCGATCGTCGAGCTAGATGGAGCCGAATAGATGGGGCGACAACTGCGTGTTAACAAAGCAAGACCCAAAGAAGACAATCGTGGAGGAATGGGGCGATGAAACTATCCACTTCAAAGTGAAAGGTTCTTACTAGAGCCATTATCTCTCAGCAAGAACCTTTAGTTACTCATCCACCCCTATGGGGTTTCTAAGCCAGTGTTAGCAAAGCAAGCACTAAGCGGCACGACGGGTAAATAGACCCCACAAGAAGATAGCAATAATTGCGCCTAAAACTGCAACAAAGACTCCAGGAATGCTCAAACTAGCAGCGGAGCCGATCGCCAAATTTCCAGTGTTTAAGAGGCTAAACAGGCTACCTCCCACAAATGCACCAATGATTCCTAAAACGATTGTTCCAAGAATACCGCCGCCCTGATCACCAGGGTAAATAGCTTTCGCGATCGCACCTGCGATTAGTCCCAAAATTACCCAAGCAATGATATTCATCATTTTAATTTCTCCCAAAAGATCATGTCCACAAATCAAGAATATCAATGAGGGCAAACTAAGCCTATCCGTCAAAGGAGATAACTCAAAATATCATTTGGAATAGACGACTCTGATTTGACTTTAACCATTTACTTACGCAGAGAAACGATCGCTAAAATCTCCGTTCCAGAGCGGTTTTTGCCGATTGCGAAGATGGCTTAAAAGTTTCTTTTGCTGCCCGACGAAATGATTACCTTTTAGACATTTTGTGAGGTCTAAGAGGGTTCCGGCTTTCTTCTTTCCTAAATCTTTCTCACGCTACAGTCCAACGTGCATAATATAGGCTGAGTCTAAACCGCAACGATTTTGTTGCCGATTGAGGTTGGCGGCAATGGTTGGTTGCCCAGCCCTCAAAGCTGAGGTGTTTTGGAGAGTCGATGTCCGGGTACATCCTGATCTTGGCAGTGTTAATTCTGGGGGGCGTGATTGCGACGGTTGGCGATCGCATCGGCACTCGCGTGGGCAAAGCCCGCCTCAGTCTCTTCAATATGCGCCCGCGCCGCACGGCTGTGTTAGTCACCATTCTCACCGGGACGCTGATCTCGGCGACCACGCTGGGCATTTTGCTAGCAACCAGCGAACAGCTCAGAATTGGCATCCTTCAGCTAGGACAACTTCAAAAAAAGATTTCAGGCATTCGAGAATCTCTCAACAAAACAAGTCAAGAGTTGAAAACTACGACTGAGCAAAAAGGTCAGGTCGAGACAGAACTTAGCAAAACCAAATTAGAACAAGCCAGAGTTGAAGCACAACTGAGTCGCATCAATCAATATCTTAAGCAAGCAGCCGATCGACAAGCTAAAACCGATGCCCAACTGAGATTGACAGAAACTCAGCGCGATCGCGTTCGCAGTCAGCTAGGCACGGTTTCTCAGCAAGCCACGAGTCTGCGATCGGAGATTGACAAACTACAATCAGAGCGACAGGTTTTAGTCGCCGAACGCAGTCGAGTGCAGGCGCAAATCGCTCAACGAGATGCAGAAATCGCAAAACGCAATCAGTTAATTGAGCAGCGCGATCTCGATATTGTCAGCCGCGACACAGTGATCGCTCAGCGAGAACAGCGACTCAAAGAATTGGAAACTCAGCGGGCGTTTTTAGCCCAAGAAGTGCAGCGATCGGATGAAGAAGCGCGACAGATTCGATTGGGAATTTTGGGCATTGAGCGCAATCAGGTTCTCGCGTCTGCGGTTGTGCGCGTGGTTAACCCACAAGTTGCGAGTCAGGCAGTCGATCAACTTTTGCGAGAGGCCAATCGGGTGGCGCTCCAAAGAGTTCAGCCTGTGGGGGCAAAAGTGACGGATCAAATTGTGCAAATCACCACTCCTGAAGTCAAACAACTGACGGATCAAATTGCGGATGGTCAAGATTATGTGGTGCGGATTTTGTCTGCTGCAAACTATGTCAAAGGTGAAAAAACTCCGATCGCTATCTTTGCCGATGCGGTGCGAAACCAGGTGCTGTTTCTCGCAGGTGACGTGATTGCGGCGAAGTCGATCGAGCCTGCAAAACTGTCTGGCAACGAGCTAAGTCAAAGCATTAGTCAGTTAATCGATGCATCTAGATTTCGTGCCCGTCGCGCCGGAGTGCTCACGAACGCGGTGCAAATTGATGGGGTACAGTCGCTCCAGTCGTGGACGGGTTTTGCTGAAAAATTGCGGCAGTTTCAGACTTCGGTTGAGATACGGGTGGTGGCTTCAGAAGTCACCTACACCGTCGGACCGCTCAAAATTGAGTTGGTCGCTGTGCAGAATGGACAAGTGGTGTTGAGAACTTCTTGAAGGATCAAAAATGATAGGGTAGGCAAATGAGATGCACCGGAGACGAGACAGATGATTGCAGCTACCCTTCTTGATCAACCTGTGATTTTGGGTTTTGATCCGGGGAGTCAGAAGTGCGGGTTGGCGGTGATGGGGGTCGATCGACGGTTGTATTATCACCAAGTTGTGACAGCAGATGCCACGATCGCCACGATCCAAACGCTACGTCAGCAGTTTCCAGTATCCCTGCTGGTGATCGGCGATCAAACCGCGTCTAAATCGTGGAAGCAAACGCTCGAAAAACAGTTGTCTGACCCACTGCGAGTAATCACGGTAGACGAGCGACACAGCAGCTTAGAGGCACGCGATCGCTATTGGCAAATGTATCCACCCAAAGGTTTAAATCGCATCATTCCACAAGGGATGAGAACACCGCCACGACCGATCGACGATATTGTCGCAATTTTGCTGATTGAGCGCTATCTAGAGCGATTGACCAGTTAAAACACCGATCAAAGCTCGGCTCGAATTGTGAACGAATAGTCTCCACCGGGTTCTAATTGATAATCTTTTTGCTCTAAAAACCTTCCGAGTGGCTCTTTAATTAACGCCCGACCCAGAGAAGGCTCGACGCATAGTTCTCCTTGACGGAAGTGCCAGTAAAAACTCCATTCAAATTGATTGGCTCTCACTTCGCCCTCAATGCTGCCCTGCTGCCAGGACTGGCGAGTAATGCGAACATGAGCAGTGGTTTCGGGAAGGAGTTTTGACACAAGGCTTCAGACGGCCGGTTGCTCAACACTACGATTGTTGTAGAGACTCATCGATTTTTCAACCCCTTGTTTGAGACTGAGTTCGATCGCGCCCACGGTCAGAGCGAGAACGTCTGGAATCAGCTTTGCCTCAGCAGCCGAGAAGGTGCCCAACACATGAGTAGCTCCGTCTTTGTCTCCAGGCAGCGATTTTGGACTGCCGATGCCGATTCTCAATCGGGGGAAGGTTTGCGTACCGAGATGGGCGATCGCTGACTTCATCCCATTCTGTCCGCCTGCCGACCCGGATAATCGGATGCGAATTTTTCCCATCGGCAAATCCATGTCGTCATAGACTACGAGAACCGATTCGGGCGATAGCTTATACCAATCCACTACTGCCCGAATCGACTGACCCGAATTATTCATGAAGGTCAATGGCTTCAGCAAGCGGATCTTGCTTCCTGAATAAGTGCCTTCGCCGACAATGCCTTGAAACTTGCGATTTTCAGACAGCGCAATTTGCCAGACTCGCGCGAGGAGGTCGATCGCCATAAACCCGATGTTGTGACGAGTCTTCTCATATTTGCTGCCAGGATTGCCCAACCCCACGATTAGCTGAGGAATGATCAACTTAGGGGGAGCAGTTTCGATCGTGTCCGGTCTAGGCATCTTTCTCGGCAGCGACGGCTTCAGGGGGAGGCGCGATCGCGTCATCTGCTGGGGCAAGCGTCGGCTGAGATGGCTCTAAAGTTGCCTCCATCGGCTGGCTAGGAGTCTTTGCAATCTGCTCGGCTTCCCGCTTAAATTCTGATTCAAACTCCTTTGAGGCATCTTGGAAACTGCGAATTCCCTTTCCCAAGCTGCGCCCGATCTCTGGAAGCTTTTTCGGACCAAACACCAGTAAGGCGACCACCATGATCACCACCATTTCTGGTAAACCAATGCCAAAAAAGTTCATGCGACTGTCTCCCGCAACGTTCTCACCTATTGTAGAGAGTTTTGAGTTTTGAATCTTGAACTTTGAGTTCAAGACTCTTCCCAATCGGTCAAAAAAATCCCGGACGAGCCGGGAAGTCGAATACATTCGTCAGCGTTGACGGGCTGAAACTAGCTGCCTAAGCTTCTCCAATCCACAGAGAACCCATCCAAAATGAGAGAGGAGTTGTAGATTTGCAGAATGATCAGCAGGAAGACCAAAAACAGCCCCATAAACACCACCATCACGGGGGTTGTGCCCCAGCCGGGGACAACTTTACCGTATTCAGAGTTCAAAGGTCTTAAAACATCACCTAACCGCGTCCGCTGTGCCATTGCTCACCTTGATGATAATCTCGACAAAAGTTGTAAATACTTCGTAATATTATAGAGGAACGACCTCATCATTTAGAAACTCAAATGGAACCTGCAATAGCTCTTAACATTTCAATCTTGGCGACGATCGTCGGCTTGACTGGATACGCGGT
>JBBQYE010000245.1:0-5122 GCA_038208945.1 Leptolyngbyales cyanobacterium
CCCCCCAACACCGGACCGTCTTTAGTCATCTGTGCTTTGCTAACCAGCGTCAAAACCATATCATTGACAAACGCCACCTCAATTCTGGGGTCTGCTATCGACTTCACAGAGCCATCTGGCTGCGGCACTAGCGTGTTCCGAGGCAAAAACTTGACTGCCTTGAGAGTGGCTTCTCCAGACGGCTGCTTGCGGACGATGATGTTGGTTTTGTCACCTTCTTTGATCAAACTTTTTGGGTCAGTGGCACTCAGCCCTCGAACGACCACATCAACCTCGATCGGCTTAGGAGCAGAAAGTTGAGCAACTGAGCCAGAGCTTCCTGGGAAGAAGAAGATACCGAAAATCACCATCAAAATGACGAGTCCTGCCCCGACATCGAGAATGCTAATCTTGCCAAATAACCGACCTTGAGAGTCTAGAAGAGCCATAAATACCAATCCCAGTTGCGTTGTAAAAGGAAGCCAGTCGTAAAAAAAGGCGCTGAATTTCGCCGATACGGTAGTGAGTTATAGCACGCTACTGACTGCGGAAATTCATAAATTTTGGCGTTTGTTAAAGGAATCCTGCTGGCGTTTGACTCCCAAGATTACCATGACGATCGTAGGAGACTTGGAACTGGTTCTCCTTACCTACCTCAAAAATGTTGCATCAGGGAACTTTAGAGCAGACTGCAACCAATTTTCGTCAACGAGCGTCTCATGTCTAGACGGGTTGCCCTTGGGTTGGTCTGAACGCATTACACTCCTTTTATCTGGACTCACAGTCTTATGGTGAATCAATTTCAACGATCGTATCGCCGCTGGTTTTATCCCCTGATTTCTCTCGTGGTTGCCGTCAGCATCTGGGTTGGTCAACCCCTCGTCTCTCAAGCCTTTTCTTGGGCAGATTTGCTGCTGCGAGGCATTCAAGTCGTGCAGTTGTCTAGCCTGAACGATCGCCAAGAAATCGCGCTCGGTCAGCAAATCAACGACGAAATTACGGGGAGTCAAGTCAGAATTCTCCGCAATTCTAGAGTCACAGACTATGTAAATCAGGTTGGTCAACGTCTCGCTGCTAAGAGCGATCGTCCTAATCTTCGCTACACGTTTCAAGTGGTGGATGATAACAGCGTCAACGCTTTTGCGACGATGGGCGGCTATGTCTATGTCCACACTGGTTTATTAAAAGCCGCCGACAACGAGGCGCAACTCGCCAGCGTCATCGGTCATGAAATTGGTCACATCGCTGCTCGCCACGCCATCAAACAAATGCGAGAAAAGTCAGTCGCTCAAGGGTTATTGGGTGTCGCCGGACTCGATCGCAGCACCGCTGTCAATCTTGGCGTTCAGCTCGCGTTAGATCTCCCTAACAGCCGCAAAGACGAATATGAAGCCGACCAACGAGGATTAATCACCTTAGGTCGAGCGGGATATGCTCAATCGCAGATGGCTGCTTTTATGCAAAAACTGGTGACTGGTAAAGCGTCAGCGCCTGTTTTCTTAAGCAATCATCCCGCAGCCGCCGATCGTGTGGTTCGATTACGTCAGCTTGCTCAACAAAATCCCACCCCTGGCACCGACGGGTTAAACAGTGGAGACTATCGCGCCAGAGTTCAGGGAGTCTGATACTTACAACGTTTATGAACGTGGATTGAATAACCTGTAAGACTTGTGAGCGTCTTCTGCCCTCCCCAAGGAGAAGGAAGTAGAGTCTTGTTCCCTCTCCTTGGGGAGAGGGCTAGGGTGAGGGTGAGAAGTTGCACCTTAATAAATCCACGATCCTTAGTATCGAGGGGCGTGGCAGTTCTATAGTCCTTACCCCTCAATACTTCACAAAACGAGCTATCTTACCGATGCAACGCGTGTCTACGCGGCATCACCTGACTCGGCTCAATTTGGATGGTCGCTTCTTCTAGCATCAAAGTCAGCACCAAATGCGTATAGACATTTACCTGATAGACTTTGCCATTATCGACATCTAACCCCGTTAGCCAACCGCTCTTGGGGTGATAAGCGCCTGTGTCGATGCCCAGCCAGCCCTGACCCTTGGCGATCGCACCCGGAGTCACCCCCGGAAACGTAAACGTAATCGTGTGCCCTGTGATAATCAGCTTGTTCGCAAAATAAGGCTGAGGGCTGCTGTGAAACTCTTCTCGAATCCAGCAAAATTCATGGGAGGTTTGCTGATCGATGGGCAAATCGGGATGAACGCCTGCATGAACTAGCCACAGATCGCCCAAGTCAAGATAGGTCGGCAGCGATCGCATCCATTCGAGGTGTTCTAGCAAAACTCCAGCATCGCCATAGCTAGCGATAGTTGCTCGCCCTCCACTTTGTAGCCAAGCCTGTAGCGCTGGAGAGAAAATTTGCCCGTCGGGAAACGATTCGATCAATAGCTGCTCGTGATTGCCGAGTAAGCATTGATACGAGCTTTCTTTAACAAACTCGACAACTTGAGCGCTTTGAGGACCGCGATCGATCAGGTCACCCAAAAAATAGACTTGATCATTAGAGTCGGGCGCGATCTCGTCTAGCAGAGTCATCAACCCATTGTAGTGACCATGAATATCACCAATGACAATGCGACGAGGAGGAGTGAGGGTCATGCGATCGCCTTTACTTGAAAAAGAGGGAACGTTTAGGAGGAGCAACACCTGAATTCTGGGAGTCGATTTCCCTACCTTTCGGGTAGCCGTTTATAAACATCGTTAGTCAAATCTACTGCTGAAGCGCTAATCGGTTGTGAACTTTGTTATCTAAATCGATTATGCCCTGATAATCTCTGTCACTCACGGTCTAAGTGTCAAAAAACACAGGAAATCTTTGAAAGCTTCATCTTCCTAAAGCTCTCAAAAACTGTTGCAAATTCGACAAAAGACTCTGTTTTGGTGCTTGCCCTCCCAGGGCTTTCGCAAAAATCTCATCCAACTTCTCAGAGTCGGGTCTTTCGCGCTCTTCGGCGATCGCCTGATAAACCCCGTCAGTCTGGAGCCAAACCTGCCACGGTGATGGATAAATGCGTGTTAGAGCGGTTTGGTCGTCTAGAGGACGCAGGTAATAGCACGGCTCAACAGTGCTGAGAAAGCGATCGCGCAGTTTCCGCCCTGCGTATCCAATGCCGATCGTCGCGACATCCTCTAATCGAGGATTAAATAGAACGATGGGGCGATCTCCAACCGCATTACAAATTTGCTCAACGGGCGCAACTTCTACGGCACTGGGCGCAATAAACAGATAGAGTTGGTCATCTGGGTCGATGTATTCTTCAACCGAGGTGGTTTGTCGCGACCCTGCCACGTCTAAGCTGCGAATCTGAAAGGGCACCTCACCCCAGTCTCGTTTTGCCAGGGCTGCGGTTCCGGCATCGGTGAAAAAAACTTTGAGACCTGCGCCCAATTCTGCAAACGCGGGGACAAATTTTTCCGCTACGGGCAACGGTTTGAGTTCGGGAAACAGTAACTCGACTTGCAGCCGGGTATAGCCTGCTGCGATCGCAGCTTGGGTAGCAGTTTGGGCTTGAGCGATCGCGTCATCGAGAGTTTGAGGAAGTTGGGCCATTGCAAAAAGTCAGACGTTACGAACTAAGACAATAAAGCAGATTTCTCTCGACAAAAAACGATTAAATAGGAGAGTGAACTGCTTCTTCCTACACTACTACACCCTTATCCTTATGCTGAGTTCAACAAGAGAACTGTTAGAGACAGCGCAGCGAAATGTCTATGCGATCGGAGCCTTTAATGTCTATAACCTCGAAGGAGTGAAGGCGGTGATCGGTGCGGCAGAAGCAGAACAGAGTCCGGCGATGCTGCAATTGCATCCGAGTGCGCTGGTCTATGGAGGCGTTCCCCTCGTGGCGCTTTGCTTGGAGGCGGCGCGATCGTCAATCATGCCAATCTCAGTTCATCTCGATCACAGCACCTCTGCTGACGATATTCGCATGGCGCTAGATGCAGGCATTACGTCAATTATGGCGGATGGGTCTCACTTGCCCTACGAGCAAAATAGGGCGTTTACGAGAAAAATGACGGAGTGGGCGCACGAAAAAGGAGCGATCGTAGAAGCAGAAATCGGCAGAATTAGCGGCACTGAAGATGGTCTGAGCGTGGCTGAAAAAGAAGCCAAGATGACCGACCCCGATCAGGCAGTGGAGTTTATCAAAGCTACGAATGTCGATTCTTTAGCGGTGACGATCGGAAATGTTCACGGAGAATACAAAAGCGAACCTCGATTAGATTTTGTCCGGCTCGAAAAAATTCGTCATTTGGTCAAAGTGCCTCTGGTGCTGCACGGCGCATCGGGGCTACCAGAATTTATGATCAGCCGCTCGATCGAGCTTGGTGTTTGCAAGTTCAACGTCAACACCGAAGTGAGACAGGCTTACCTGCAAACCCTTAAAGAGGGACTTTGTTCGTCGTCTCTCAAAGACTTGTTGGACTCAATGGGCGCGACGATCGAGTCAATGCAATCCGTCATTGCCGAAAAGCTGCAACTGTTTGGCTCCTCTGGCAAAGCACATCTGCATCAATCGCCCTATGCGGAGATGCTGGCAAAACGGACATGATTAGTTTTGACTAATCCGCCGTTTATGGTGAACTTCATCAGACCCAAAGGATGCATATCATGTAGCTATGACTCCGAATCAGACGTTATCAAACTACATCAATGGCGAGTGGTGTGACGCAAACGCCACAGAGTTTCTGACTATTTTTAACCCCGCCACGGCAGACATTTTGGGCAAAGTGCCGCTTTCTCCAGCCAGTGAAGTCGATCGCGCGGCTCAGGCTGCGGCAGAGGCGTTTAAAACGTGGCGACGGGTTCCGGCGACCGATCGCGTGCAATATTTATTTAAGCTTAAAGTCTTATTAGATGAGCATTTTGAGGAGATTTCCCAAACGATTACGAAGGAGTGCGGCAAGACGTTAGCCGAGGCAAACGGTGAAATGAGACGCGCGATCGAGAATGTCGAAGTCGCGTGTGGCATTCCGATTTTGATGCAGGGCTATAACTCTGAAGACATCGCCAAAGGCATCGACGAAATGATGATTCGTCAACCGCTCGGAGTCACAGCGATGATTACCCCCTTTAACTTTCCAGGAATGATTCCGTTTTGGTTTATGCCCTACGCGATCGCTTGCGGCAACACT